>NZ_JBQEPA010000024.1:0-87216 GCF_052056495.1 Phyllobacterium sp. 22229 | reverse complement strand
TGTGGACGGGCTGGAATGCATCCAGCTGGAAATCTCCAAGTTGTTGCAGGATAAGCTGAATTTAACACAAACGAGCGGCAAAGAGTCTCATTCTGAGCGCCACAAACAAAATTCAAATACCAAATCCACTTCTGATCTTGAACCTGGCTTTAGAAAAGACCAAGGCCAAAACCACACACACAATCCCGACGGGGAAGGTTTGAGCGAACCGCAGCAAGGGCAAGACAGGGCAGCGGAAAACCCGGACCGGACCCTGGACCCGGGGATGAGCGGGGCCGCCGGGCTGCCGGCAGATATGTCCGGCCGCAGCGTTGATCTTTCCGGGCTGGGCGCGGATGCCTTCGAGGCCAAACCGGTTCCGCTCGGGCTGGTGCGCCAGGCCTGCCCGGATATAGCCGCCTATGCCAAAAACGGCCTGGCCAGCTGGTCCGAACTGATGGGGGCGGCCATTGTCGTGCGCTCCATGCTCGGGGTCAGCCCCTCCGCCTATGAGGAGGCCTGTGCGGTGCTTGGCCAGGAAAACGCCGCCATTGCCGTGGCCTGCATCCTGCAAAGGGCCGGGCAGATCAATTCTGCCGGCGGGTATCTGCGATCCCTCACCGACAAGGCGGCCAAGGGCGAATTCTCCGTCTGGCCGATGCTGCTCGCCCAGCTCAGGGCCAACGGCTCCCATGTCAGGCTGGTCAAGGGGCAGATGGAATGAAACGGAGGCGGAGCGTGTCGTCCATAACTGCTAGCTTGTGCCCGCGCCCGTCAGCCGGGGAGCGTCTCGGCTGCCACGGCTAGCGTGTAGCGGTTGCTGCCGGCAAAGCGCCCGCCTTCATCCCACGGGCCGGCGCCGCTCAGATATTCCGCCAGCGTCAGCGCCTGCAGGCTGAGCGTGCTGCCGCCGCCGAAAGCCACCGCCGTCTCGGCGCAGTCCTGCCAGGCGGCAATCCGCGCATCTCCTGTTGCCGGAGCCAGGGCATCGCCAGCCCCGCTCAGTTCCAGCATGCGCTGCAGGATCTCGTCCTGCGCCCGCCGGTTCAGGATGATCTGCACCATCGCCATTGTCTCCATTGCACACCCTCAGTCCTGCCGTTTCAATCCTCTTCGAAACGTCCCCTAGCGCCTCAAGGTTGCAGGGGCGTGATCGCATGGGCCAAACCGCGCCGCTTGGCCGGCAAACAGCGGTGACACCGCCGGAAAACCCGTCATGTACAAACTCGCAAGTCACAAGAAAACGAACAGTTGTATATGCCGATAAGAGCAAAACACCGGCGAGCACGCAGGCGCCAGGACAGAGCCAAGAGGGCAGGGGACACCAGAAAACCCAGTAAAAGCAATGCTGTACAGCCGAGCAAATGCAGGAAAATGGCGTATAGTGAGACGATGGACCGCCACAGTGCGCAATCGCTCTTATAAGGCAGCTCAGAAAGCAAGCGTCACATCGTTGAGCAATATTCTTAGTCCGTAATGAGGAAGTTAGCATCGTTATAATTGCGGAATAAGGCAATTAATATAATGAAAACAACACTAACTGATCTGGATTTGGCGTTAGAGCTCGTTTCGGATTGGGGGTAAGTGGGGTAAATTTTGTGGCCGCAATGAGCCTGCAGCCATTGGTCCGATCTGATCTCTGGAACTGATAGTTGAGCCAAAAAGCATGTGCACCATCCGCTCGTCATTGCGAGCGCTAACGGTCAGTGAGCTAATGACATCAAACGACCGCGATGGGGCCGAAACCATCTGACTTCAACAGGAGTACCTGACGATGACCGCTTTACGTCAATCAATGGATTTCGCCATCCTCCCGACGCTCGACCGGCGCGCCGTCCTTATAGACATGTGTGCGGCGGCGCTGTCCGGCACGGCGTGGGGAGCGTCCACGCCGCCGTTGTCGTCGCGCACCGTCAGCACGGATCGCCACACCACCCATTACCTTGAAAGCGGGCCTGCCGATGGGCCGCTGATCGTCTTCGTTCACGGCTTTCCGAGCTCAAGCCTGATATGGCGCGCTCAGATGGAGGCCTTTGCCGTGGAGGGATGGCGTTGCATTGCTCCCGACATGCGTGGCTATGGCGGTTCTTCGGCACCTTTGGCCAAGGACGCCTACACCATGAAGGAAATCGTGAAGGACATGGCAGAACTTCACGATCACCTTGGCGGCAATCCTGCCGTCTGGGTGGGGCACGACTGGGGAAGCATCGTCGTCGGGTCGCTGGCCGCCCATGAGACCAAACGATGCCGCGGCGTCGTGTTGACCTCATGGGCGTATTTTCCGCAGGGCAACAGCCTGGACACGCTCGTCTCGCTGGTCGACCGCGATATCTATCCCGCCGACGCATATCCAGACGGCCAGTGGGATTACGCCCGCTACTACAATACGCATTTCGACCAGGCGATCGCCGACCTCGATACTGACAAGGCCGCATATCTTGCATCGGCCTATCGATCCGGCAGTCCTGCTTCCGTCGGTACGGTTTCGCCGATGGCAAAGGTCACGCGCAACGGAGGCCGCTTCGGAGCTGCCCACCGTGCCCCGCCGCGCCAGCCCGATCCAGCTCTTTGGCCCGTGGCAGACTTCGAAGCGCTGGTAAAGTCGTTCGACGCGCATGGCTTCCGTCCGCCTTGCTCCTGGTATGTGAATGACAAAGCCAACATTGCCTATGCGGGGGAAGCGCCCGATGAAGGTCGATTGTCGATACCGGTGCTGTTCGTCAACGGCGATTATGACCAGATCTGCAGCATCCTCGGCAATCGCCAGGGGGATCCAATGCGCGCCGCCTGCCGTGACCTGAGTTTTGTGAGCTTGCCCAGCGGCCATTGGCTGCCGTTGGAACGCAAGGCTGAGCACATTCGGGCGATCCGCGATTGGCTCGACAGAAAGAACTTGTAGCACCGGTGAAAAGCAGTGGTGTCGATCCCATCTCCGGTACGGAAACCAGATGGGCTCAGCACGATGAGTAACCGGCCCCGCAACGAACTCGAGGCACAGGGGAGACAAAGTGAGGCCTAGAGCACCATTGAGCTGGTGCACTTGAACGGCCGAGATGGAGCCGCTTGATAGCTTCCTTCGTTCGACCTCCCAGTGACGCTGCACGAGCATGGCAAAGCTTCGTCCGCTGCGCTACTGGTGCATTCAAACCGCTGCGGCGGTTATCGGCGCGCGAGACACGCGGAATGAATCCTGAATATCGCGAACCAAGAGTTCGGGCTGTTCAAGCGCGGCGAAATGCCCGCCTTTCGCCATATTTGTCCATCGCCGCACATCGAATACACGCTCGACCCATGAACGCGGTGGAGTCGGTAGTTCCTTCGGGAAATGTGCGAACGACATCGGTACGCTTACGTTTGAAACATCCGGAAACGAAAAAGGCTGTAGCCGGTTTTCCTTGTACATCCGAAGGGACGAGTCGATGGTGTTTCCAAACCAGTAGATTGATACATTCGTCAGTAACGCATCTGCGGATATCACCGTCTCCAGGTCGCCGTCACAGTCGGACCAGCTCGCGAACTTTTCGGCTATCCAGCCGAGCAAACCGACAGGACTGTCTGACAAGGAGAACGAGAGTGTCTGCGGCTTGGTCGCCTGCAGCAGTGAGTAGGCACCCTCTACGCTCGCGAACTTTGTGGCACGGTCCAGGAACTGCTGTTCCTCACTTGTAATGGCCGGATAATCCGCCCCCAAAGGCGGCCGAAAACTTCCGGGAATGTAATTTAAGTGAATTCCGTCGACGGAGGCCGGATAGAGAGCGCCAAGCCAGGCCGATACTCCCGCTCCGATATCGCCACCCTGCGCAAAATATCGCTCATAACCAAGTTGAAGCATCAGCTTCTGCCAAAGTCCGGCAACGCGCCGGGCATTCAATCCAGTTTGCCTCGGCGCTGCTGAGAAGCCGAAACCAGGAAGCGAGGGCACCACAACGTCAAATGCATCGCGCGGGTCACCTCCGTGTGAACCGGGGTCCGTCAACAGTGGAATTACTCTTTCAAACTCTACGAAGGAGCCCGGCCAGCCGTGTGTCAATATAAGGGGCCGTGCATTCGGTCCCACGCCCCTTTTATGGATGAAATGAATGTTTTGCCCATCAATATCAACGGTGAATTGGGGCAACTCGTTCAATTGCGATTCCCTCGCACGCCAATCAAACTCCTCCGACCAATGTGTTGCAAGTTTTTGAACGAGTGCGAGGCTCACCCCATCCTCGTCCCCGCCCTGAAATATCGAGCCGGGCCAGCGCGTTTGGCGCACGCGTGTTTTTAAGTCCTCGATCTGTTCGTCGGTGATCCTGATCTGGAAGGGCTTCATGTAGCGGTTCCTTCAACGATGTGTTTTGTACTTCCACACTCCGCTACGTTTCGGCGGCTGCCATTTCATGCGTAGTCGGGAATAACCTGTCAATGATCCAGCCGGAGCCGCATCGCCATCTTTTTTCAGGCAATCACCTGGGAGATCTGCGTCGTTAGTCGTGGTGATCGACTTGGGCTTTCGCCATCGTGCAAGGGCGTGTCGCGGGCGTCAACCAACTGCTCACAGGGATAGTAGGATGCTTCTTTCTTTTTCAAGCACCCGACGAGCTGCCGGTCGCTCTATCAGACGATCTTTCAGGGCCATGAGATTGGTCAGGTCGCTGATCGGCAACCCAAGATCGCGTCCCCAAGAGAAGAACACCAGGGCGTATGGATCAGCAACGGTGAAGTGACTACCCATCATCCACGAACGACCTTCCATGATGCGATCCATTTCCTGGAGGTGATTCCAATAATTCTCCTTGCTTTTCGCCTTTACGGCTAAAAACAGGCCCGGCTCCGAAACCACCTGTTCGGGATGGTAAAACTTCGTGAATGTGGGATGGACGGTACCGGAGAGCCAGGCACAGGTCGCAATTGTCTGCGCCCGTTCAAACGGATCTCTGCCGAGGAGTGCTTGATCTGGAAAAGCATTGCCAATCCAGCCGAGAATGGCGGTGGATTCCAACAGAACCTGACCATCGTCGAAGCGAAGTGCCGGCACCTTTGCCCGCGGGTTGATCTCGCGGTACTCAGGTTTGAACTGTTCGCCCGTTAGGATGTTTACCTTCTTCAATTCGAAGGTAGCTCCCGCCTCTTCCAGTGCGACGTGGGAAGCCATTGAGCAGGCATGTGGAAAGTAATAAAGCGTCAACATGCGGAGTAATCCTTATTTGTAACCGGATGTAGCGATCACTGCATCGTTCTATCTGTGCGGCGGGGATCCGCTACGCTAGGCCTGGTTCACTCCACAATCCGCCGTGGCTCTTGCCGCCTGCACAATCGTCATGGCGATGGTTTCGGGTTGGGTCATGTAGATCGCATGGCTGCCGGTGACTTCAACGACGTGCGCCCCGGCCCTCTCTGCCATCCGGCGCTGAAGACCGGGGTGGACAAGTCTGTCGTCTGTGGCCACCACGTACCAGTTGGGTTTAACACGCCACGCGGCAGCAGTGACTTTGCCGGCCATTGATGCGATGGCCCAAGGCTTGAGCGCCGCTGCCATAAAGCCGCTCGTTTCGGGAGGCATATCCCCGCCGAAGACTTCAGGGAATTTGGAGGTGTCAAACAGGAGATAGCCATCCCCGGTTGGCAGGAAGGGTGGTTTCGATCCGACCGGCACATGATTGGCTGTCAATGTCTGGACCGACTCTCCCGCATCGGCGATGAAGGCAGCGACATATACGAGGGCAACGACCTTTGGGTCATTGCCCGCTTCTGAGATGACGACGCCACCATAGGAGTGGCCAACAAGGATCACGGCACCTGGTGCTGCAGCGATCGCGCGCCGCGTATTGGCTACATCATCCTCAAGCGATCGGATGGCGTTCTGCACGACTACGACGCGATAACCGTCGCGGTTCAGTCTATCGTGCACCGCTCGCCAACCCGAACCATCCACAAACGCCCCATGCACCAGCACAATAGTTATGCCGGGCGCGGCCTCTTTGATATCTTCTTGCATGGAAGTCGTGCGGTCATGTGAATACTCTGCCGTAGCCACGATTCTACCTCCTTCGTAATACGGGCGGGGGGTCTGCGAGGCTACAAAGAACTCACAGCGCCGCTGCTTGCCGAAAACCTATCTAGCGGCAGCGTCGGGAGTGGGGAACTACGCAAATCGACAAGACATTGTTTCATTAAATGGAAGTATCGCGCCCACTCGACGGTTCACGATGGTCGTGGGGCCTATGATAGGCTCGCGAGGTCACTGCGAAGCCGCGGTGCGGCAAAGTCCAGGAAACGGCGGAGTTTGAGCGGCAGCGGAGCCTTTGATGTATGGAGCAGATGAACAGGAGACGGGGCCGGTTCCATCTCTTCGAGAATAATCCGCAGCGTTCCGGCTCTTACAGCATCGGCCACTTGATAATGAAGGAGTTGCGTTAGCCCAGCTCCCAGGATTGCCGCCGCCGCTGCCGCCTCCGGCGTTGTTACTGTCAGGCGAGATGACAATGGCGGAATGCGTGCGTCCAGGGAGCCGGGGATACCAAAGCGCCACTGTGCGACTGGAATGGGCATGTTCACCGCAATTGAGGGAAAGTGCGCGACGTCATCCAGTGTGCGCGGTTCACCCTTGTCTGCAAACAAACGGGGACTACCACACAGGACGGTCCGGATCGATCCCACACGGCTAATGGTCATGGCGCTATCTGGTAGCTGGCCGATCCGGATCGCCACATCAACATTCTCCTCGACTAGCGCCAGATTGGTGTCGATCAGCACCAACCGCACGTGAATTCCGGAGTAACGTTCCAGAAACTCAGTGATGATCGGTAAGACATGAAGGCGCCCGAACATCGTGGGAGCTGTTACGACCAATTCGCCGATCGGCTCAATGAACTCGCCTGCGACTTCGCGCTCCGCTTGTTTTACCTTATTGAGAATCTCTCGTGCGGCGGCGACGTAGACAGCGCCGGCATCGGTCAGCATGATTTTGCGGGTCGTGCGCGTGAGCAGGCGGGCGCCAAGCAAATCCTCCAGTTCAGAAATCCGACGGCTCAGCGTTGGCAGCGATACCCGCATTGCCCGCCCGGCAGCGGAGAAACTACCACGATCGACAACTTCCAGCAGCATCGACATGGCCTCAAGGCGATCCATCCGATCCTCTCAATAAATGGAATAGTCATTTCTGACCGCAACTCATAGTTCATACGTGGTCGGAATGCTAGTTGGCGCATGCCACATGACGCTCAACCGGGGCAAGACGTTCGTGGTGCTTGACCTGAAGAAGGAAGATGATCTGGAGGCCATGCGGCAACTGACAGCATCGGCGGACGTCTTCATCACCAATGTCCGGGAGAAGGCGCTGGCTCGTCTCAATATGGGTTCGAGCAAGTCAAAGCGCTCCATGAAGGCATCGTCTACGTGCATTGTGCAGGCTTCGGCTCCGCGGGGCGGTACCGTGATTTACCGGCTTACGACGACGTCATCCAGGCGACGGCCGGAGCGGCTACATCAGCATCGTGCTCTACACGGATAAGATTGCCGCTGACATAATTGATCTGATTGGTGACAAGAAGTTGAAGGAAGACGGCAGGTTCAAGGACCGCGAGGGGCGCATGCTCAACGCGCGGCATCTCAATGACTAAGAAGCGGCCGACAATGGCTCGTCCGGTTTCAGGCTCGCTCAAAGAACAGCTGCCCTTCGGCAACCGACCGGATGCCGAAGTTCCTTGGAACAGCGGCTTGCAAAAATTTATAGACGCTGTCGGAATCCGTTCGTCAAATTCGTCTTTGAACAAGGTAGCGGCTTGAAGAGGAGATCGCGGCAATGTTCAATGTGACTGCTGGAGACCTGAATGCCTATTTTGGTTTCGATCCGGAGCGAGAGCCAGATCTCAAGAAATTGGATGGATTGATCCGCAGCGCTGCTCCCTCACTCAAGTGCTATTTTCATGAGGGTAAACGGGCAGGAAGCGCCGGTATGCGTATGAAAATGATCGGCTACGGCAAGTTTCGCTATTCAATAAAGTCCGGCAAATCGACCGACTGGCCGGTGATCGGCGTCGCTCTTCAGAAGAACTATATAAGCGTCTATTTCTCCGTCACCATCGATGGCCACCCGATCGTTGATTGCTACAAAGGCAAACTTGGGGAAAAGCGATCGGGGAAGAACAACTTCAGCTTCGCGAGATTTGACGAACTGAAGAGCGGAGAAGTTGTCAAACTGGTTGTGGAAACAGCCAAGGCATTCAACAGGGATCCCGAGAATCCTGTTTATTACCGGGAGGGTTCATGAATGGCGCAATCCACCCGTCTTGGAAACTGCAGTAACCTAAGCGGACCGGCTACTGTTCGGAGTCGCAGAGGCGGCTGAAGCGACCGGCATGGGTCGCATTGTCGCCCGGCAGCATTGGCAATATGGCCTGATGTCTTGAAGGAGGAGCGCTAGGATGAGCACCGACCTGGATACCGTGCGGTCCTATGATACGGTCGCGGCGCAGTACGTTGCTGAAGCCGCCGCGATGCCCGAATGGGTCGCGACAGAGATCGATGCGTTCGTGACCGCGCTGGGCGGCTCGGGCAGGGTGCTGGAGATCGGAAGCGGGGAATAGCCGGTTGTGGCGCGACTATGAACTCGAGGCGGTCACTGCAATGTCGGCTTCCAGGCGAAGGCGAAGATCGCCTCTGTGGTAAACATCGGGCGCAAAGGGTGCGACGGCGCCTGTGAGTTCGCCAGGATGGCGCCTATTAAAGAACCCCTCCATCTGCCTGCATGTAATCCGCGACGCTGTAGCAATGGCTCGCCTGATAGGCATTCCGCCCCCGGTTCATGTGCGTCAGGTTGAACGTCCGAATGGCGCGCACCATGCGGCGGCTCGTCAGGAATTTTCGGATCGAGACGGAACCATGCACTTTGATGCCGAAAATGTCCGCACCACGCGGGAAGAAATAGCTGACGTGCTCCGGTATCGCGACACTTTGCTCGAGCAGGGGTTCGTCCACCCGGCTCGGCGTGGCTGAACGATCCGTCGTGAAATCCGAAAGATGCACGATGAATCTGGCGCGGATATCTTCGTCCTGGGCATAGAGCGTGAAAAGCTCCATCCAGCTCGCATTGACGCGGACGAGCGGTTTGTCCGAGGTCGACGGCAGACAGGAAACCGACCAGTAGGAGCGCTCGGTCTTGCGCGGGATCGGAATGCAGTTTGGACCGTACAGCCCGAGAATTTCCAGGACTTCCCCTGCTTGCGGGCGACCAAGCAGCTTCTCAAATCGCGCCAGGTATTTGAAACGCTGTTCCAGGGATTCCAAGCGGTCGGCCGTGTCCGGCAAGTCGATCTTGCCCTCTATCCAATCGCGCTGTTGTTCAAGATCAAGGAATTGCCGTAGGCCGGTGGTTCTAGGCCGAGAGGTTGCACCCATATCAGAAGCCCTGCGAATTTCGTGTGCTCATCGTCGGCCGACTCCTGTGTTCTCGCTTGGGCGTTTGCAAGTCTGAGCACCGCGCCCAACGCCCCTCCAAATGATATCTCGCAGAGGGGGAATTTGGAATGTCTGTGCGACCACGAAGATAAAGTCACGTTGTTCATCCGTTTGGCGCTTTCACTCGACTGCCGTCCTCCACGGGAGTCGAGCTTACGCAGGGCGGCCATGCGATTTTTGGGTCATGACGCAATCACACCAAGGAATATAGCATGTTAACAAAACTGGCCAAGGTGCTGGGGCTAAGGCATTCGAACGGTTCGAGTGCAGAGCACGATCTTGCAGTCTTAGCTTTGAAGGGCAAATGCGCCGGCGATAACTATTACCATCACGTGGACCAGTCGACCTTCAAGCCATCGCTCAGCATCACACTTATGATAGGGATACTTGGTTCACACAGATCGTCGCTCAAGCAAGATGCGAAACGAGACGCTTGATCTTTCCTGCCAGGACACTTTGGCCTCCTCCATGCCCAGGCCAATTTGCTCGATCAGATCGAACACAAGGCGCGGTTCGACGCATTTGCGCAGAATCTTCCTGTGCGTGACATCGGATATTTCGTGGATGACCAACCGGACTATTCGGTGAAACCGTTCATAAATATTCCAGTCGAGCTCCGCATTTATTTGTGGAGAGTGGGGTGCTACGTCGCGGTAGTCTTGTCGCGATCCTCAGGTCGGGGACCATAAAGAACTGTGGGGCAACTGTTCCTAAGTGCCAGATCCAACAGAAACGAACTTGAACCGGCAATCGCCCTACGATTTTTTGGTTCCCAAGCTCTTCAATATCAGTGGCGAAGGATCTTGCTGAGGAAGGCACGGCTGCGATCGGTCTTTGGATGAGAGAAAAACTCTTCCGGTGTACCACTTTCCACAATGCCCCCTGCATCCATGAATACGACGCGCTGTGCGACCTTGCGCGCAAAACCCATTTCGTGGGTGACAACCATCATGGTCATGCCTTCTTCGGCTACGCTAACCATGACGTCGAGCACTTCGCTGATCATCTCGGGGTCGAGGGCTGATGTCGGTTCATCAAACAGCATGATCTTGGGTCGCATGCAAAGGCATCGGGCAATAGCGACCCGCTGCTGTTGTCCTCCGGAGAGCTCCGATGGGTAAGCGTTGAACTTGTCGGCGAGCCCAACTCTTGCGAGTAACTCGCGCCCAGCCGCTTCGGCGGTCGAACGGGCGATTTTCCGCACGTGAATCGGCGCGAGTGTAACATTCTCCAATGCAGTTTTGTGCGGATAGAGATTGAAGGATTGGAACACAAAGCCAATTTCGGCGCGCAGATCGGTCATGTTGGTTGCCGGATCGCCGACGCGTTGACCGTCGACGATGAGATCACCGTCCTTTGTGGTCTCAAGACCGTTGACGCAGCGGATCAAGGTGCTTTTGCCGGAACCGCTTGGCCCGCATATCACCACCACCTCGCGCGGTTCGATGCTGAGGGTGATATCCTTGAGCACATGCAGTGCTCCAAACCATTTGTTGACACCGCGAAACTCAATCATGCTTGGTACCTTCCTTGATGGTGTATCTGCCAGAGTTCACAATTGCACCTCGCCATGAGCTGTTCCCATGCGACGTTCAAGTTTGCGGGCAAGCAAGATGAGGGGATAGCAAACGATGAAATAGCCAACGCCGACAATGGCGAACACAAGCAGCCCATTGGGTACCCGTTGAACCACTAGCCAGCCAACCCGGGTGAGGTCGGTCAAGCCGATTGCTGAGACGACGGAGGAATCCTTGATAAGGAGAACATATTGCCCCACCAGTGGTGGCAAAGACATTCGCATTGCTTGTGGTAACACTACTTGCTGTATTCGCTGTCGGCGCGACAGGCCCGATGCAAGCGCCGCCTCGACCTGGCCGTTTGGAACGGCGCGGATACCAGCGGCAACGATTTCGCAAATGAAACACGCCGCAAGGTTGGACAGTGCAATGATACCAGCCGTGAAAGCATCAAGCTCAATGCCCAACTCCGGTAGGATGAAGAAAATCAGAAAAATCTGCACAAGGAATGGAGTTCCACGTATCAGGTCGACCCAAGCGCCGATCACGCGACTGATCAACTGATTGCTGCCAGTCCGCACTATACCGAGGGCAAAGCCGATGAGCGTGCCCAGAACAAGACTGATCAATGACAGCGCCACAGTCATGCCAAGGCCCCGCAAGGCCAGCGGATAGCTCCCGATGAGACCTTGGAATTGTTGCCAGATCATGTTCGGCTCCTCATCGGTTGTGAACCAAGCCAACGCCCTGACAGGGCCGCCAGACCCTTCAATCCATAGTAGAGGATGAGATAGCACGCTGCGGTTGTTATAAAACCCTCCGCCGGCATGAAGCGGTCAGAGGCGAGAAGCTGCCCGGCCCGCGTTAGTTCGGAAACGGAAATCAGGGACAGCAGCGCGGAATCCTTCACCAGCACAATGGCTTGGCCGAGGAGGGGGGGAATGGTCACGCGAAAAGCCTGAGGCAGGACCACGAAGCGCATGCGCTGCATGTAAGTCATGCCGGACGCAATACCCGCTTCCACCTGCCCGCGGGCGATCGAAAGGATGCCCGCCCGGATGATCTCGGCGATATAAGCTCCACTGTTCAACGATAGAGCAAGAATGCCGACAACGAGTTCCGGCAGTACGATACCCAGTCGCGGCAAACCAAAATAGAGAAAATAAAGCTGCGCCAGCAGAGGGGTTGCCCGGATGGCATCGATATAGATCTTTGCCGGAACTTTGGACAAGCGTGAGCGTTGCAAATTCATTGCACAAAGCACAATTCCAACCGCCAGTGCGCCGGCGAAGGAAACGACGGACAACCAAAGCGTGGCAAGGAAGCCGTGCCCGAACAGCGGCAGGTACTCGGCAATGGTGCGAAAGCTGAAATTTTCAAGCATGTCCGGGATGATTCCTCAGGCGACTGTGCAGACGATAATCGGGCAGATGGGTGGCCGTGGACAGGTTGAAGAACCAACACGCGACCACCCAAATCTATCCCTGTCTAGTGATCTTTCTTCCATGCGTCTGAGTTGACCCAGTAATCCAGGTTCTTCTGGAGGCGACCGTCAATGGCGACCTGATCGAGAAACAGATTCATCCAGATGAGGAGATCCTGTTCGTCATAACGTGTCGCAAAGGCCAAAGGCTCTTTCGACAGCATTTCCGGCATGATTGTGAAGCTTCCAACCGGATAGGCAGCTGACTGGCCTTTCACAGCAGAGACATCGTTGACGCCGCAATCGGCCTGACCATTGTTGACGGCGTCGAGGAGGAGTGGGCCACCACCCTTGTAGCTCTTGATGTCAGCATCCGGGAATGTGGCTTTGGCGACCTTTTCACCGGTAGCACCCAATAGTACCGCGATTTTGGCGCCGGCTGCCTTGCAGGAATCGATCGTGGTGAACTTACTGCCCGCTTTTGCAAAAACGGTACTGCCCGTGAACATGAAAGGTTTGGTGAAGGCGACTTTCATGGCGCGCGGCAGAGTCGGGGTCATGTCCGCAACCAGCAGATCGGCCTTGCCGGACAGGAGCGCCGGAATAAGCCCATCCCAGTCGAAGTCGAGAAAACTGATTTTCACGCCCATTTCCTTTGCCATCAGTTCGGCAAGTTCCACAGAACTTCCTGTGCGCTTACCGGCTTGATCAACCATGGAAAAGGGTGGGCCTTGTGTCTGGACTGCGACACGCAATTCTCCGCGCTTGACGATATCATCGAGCGTTCCGGCGCTTGCGGCGCCAGCGGCGGTGAGTATCGCAAGACCTGCGATGAACAAGTTGGCAATCTTCATTTCCGGTTCCTCCTCGTTATATGTCGTCTATTTTAGACGTTCTTGGTACGGGTCCGATCTCCTCGGACAGGATTTTCAGAATGACTATTCGCTGTGCGGCACCTCTGTGCTTTCGGACCAGCATCCTTCAGGCAGATTGACCCATTTGTTGCACGATGCCATCACCACGAAGGTTTCCGTGCGGACGATTTCTCCCAGATCGCCAACCGCCGGAATTAACTCGCTGGTGACCCGATAAAGGTCTGCTACATCCCCGGCAACGACAACATCGACAATAATATCGAACCGTCCTGTCACGACAGATGCGGAATTGACGAAGGGTAATTCTGCAATGCGGCGCGCGATCTCCCGCGCGCGGCCCCGCCCTTGAGCGTTGACGCCGACAATGGCTGAAATCAGTTCCGGACGCTCGGTCAGGTTCAGCAGGCCTGTGATCTTGAGAAGGTTCCGATCAAGCAGATTGCGCAGCCGTGTCCGTACTGTCGGTACGGATATCTCCATCATCTCAGCGAGCCGCGTAATACCTAGCTGGGCATTCTGTGAAAGCAGTTTGACGAGCCGGCGATCGGTTTGGTCGAGATGATCTCGCAAGGAGTCTAACTTTCATAAACGGAAAAAAATGGAGAGAAATTTTTGCAATAGACCACATCCTACGCATGGGATATTGAAAATACAAGAGCTGTACCCGGTCTGATCCGCACGCTGCGACCATTGACGGGAAATGGGCTGTACTTTAAGCGGTCCGCCAGATTGATCATTTTCAAGCAGCTTATGGATTTGTACAATCGGCAAAGCCCGAACCAAATCCGAGCTGATCCAGCGGCTGCCTTTCGGATTTTCAACGCGCTCCAGAATATTGGCGACCCCGTCAATCAAAACCGCTTTCCGGATAACGCTGCCGCAACTCCCAATTTCTCTGCGCGTCGTTTACCGTAGCTCAGAGTCCTCCAAACAAAGTTGGAATATCGAGCGGACGAAAGCCATAGTGATCGAGCCAACGCACGTCGGCGTCAAAGAAGGCGCGCAGATCAGGCATTCCGTATTTCAGCATAGCGATCCGATCTATGCCCATGCCCCACGCAAAGCCTTGATAGATGTCAGGATCAAGCCCGCAATTACGCAGCACATTTGGATGTACCATTCCACAACCAAGGATCTCCATCCATTTGTTGCCTTGCCCGATCCGAAGCTCCCCGCCTTCTGTAGAACAAAGAATATCCGCCTCCATAGAAGGTTCGGTAAAAGGGAAGAAGGATGGGCGAAAGCGCATTTTCAGATGTTCGACCTCGAAAAACGCTTTCAGGAAGTTTTCAAGAACCCACTTCAGGTGGCCCATATGTGAGCTCTTGTCTATGACAAGTCCCTCAACCTGATGGAACATTGGTGTGTGCGTCTGATCGCTGTCGTTGCGATAGGTACGACCGGGGATGATGACACGGATCGGCGGCTCAACGTTTTCCATAGTCCGGATCTGGACCGGAGAGGTATGCGTTCGCAGAACTTTGCGGTGGCCACTCACATCCGCATTCATAAAGAACGTGTCATGCATTTCCCGAGCCGGGTGACCGATTGGGAAGTTCAACGCAGTGAAATTATAGAAGTCCGTCTCGATTTCGGGGCCTTCCGCGATCGCAAATCCCATATCAGCAAAAATGGCGGTGATTTCATCGATTACTTGCGATACAGGATGAATTCGTCCGTGAGTTTCGGAGCCGAAGCGCACTGGCAAGCTTACGTCGAGCCCTTCCTGAGCGAGCTTTGCGCTTACACTCAATTGCTTCAGGTGGATTTTTCGTTCTGACAATGCCGACTGAACGACATCCCGGAACCCGTTGATCTCTGCGCCCCGAAGCTTGCGATCCGCTATGGACATGGAGCCGAGCGATCTGAGCTGGGCAGTGATTACCCCCTGCTTTCCGAGCGCTTCGATACGGATTGCCTCGAGCTTTTGCTCGTCGCTTGTTTCAGCAATTCCGGACAGGAATTCTGCGATGATTTTCTGCATGGGTTTATCTCATCACCGCATTCTTCGCTGCCTGGCTTTGCGGCATCGACGCGATCTCTTCCAAGGTTATAGGCTTAATCGGCATACGTAAGCGCAGATGGCCAACCTCATGCACAGGCACAGCGCGCTGTTCGGCAATCAGTTCGATTATGCTCGATCCGCACATCCGCCCCTGACAAGGCCCCATGCCTGTGCGCAGATACGCCTTAAGTTGATTTGGCCCCTGCACATTCAGGTCATTCACTACGTCCCGGATTTGCTGCGCTCGAACTTCCTCGCACCGACAGATGATTGTTGATGGGTCTGTTGGGCGCAGCATCGGTTGCGTAGGGCAAAAGAGACGGTCGATGAAAGCCCGACCGCGTGCAAGTCGTGCTGCTTGCTTTTTCAAGGGACGCGACATTGTATTCCGCGATGCGACATCAATCCGGCCAAGCGCGGCAGCGGCTGCAATCGCCGCCATTTTTCCGCGAACGGCAGCGCTGGGTGCCCCTGCGATCCCGGCACCGTCGCCAGCGATCCCGATCCCCGCTACCGAAGATTCCAGCCAATCGTCTACAACCGGTGTCCACGCATGCACCGACTCATCCCAGAACAGCTCACAGCCTAGCGCGCTGGCCATATTGATGTTGGGGATGATGCCGTGATGCAGTAATACATGATCGCACTCAATGCTTCTACTTATGCCGTTATCGTTAAAATCAATACGCTGCACACAATCACTGCCAACTATACGAAGACCGCTGACCTTTCTACGCATCGGCAGTGAGAAGCGGCTCTTTGCCAGAAGTTTTAAACCGTAGAGAGCATAAGTCGAGCACAGAAAGTCCGCCAGTTGCGGCAGGGCTGCGGTGAAATTACCCCTTGGCGTAGTCTCCAGAACGGCAACAATGTTGGCGCCCGACCGCTTCAACTGGTCGGCTAGCAAAAGCAGAAGGGGGCCGCTGCCGGCTATAATGGTTCGACCCTCCGGCACAAGACCGGAGGATTTAAGCGCAATCTGTGCCGCCCCTGCGGTCATAACGCCCGGCAAGGTCCAGCCGGGTACTGGCACAGGGCGTTCTATTGCCCCGGTTGCTAGAATTAGGCGTCTCGCCCGAATGAGCCGGGCCTTGCCGGTCTGGGACAATCCAACTTCGAAATGCGTCGGCTCGATCAGCTTACCAGTATCATCAAGGGCGGGTTCAACTGACCACACGACAGTCCTCGCCGTGTAATCAACCACGGATTTTTCGAGATCATGCACGAGGGCAAGGCCTTCCCAATAGGCGCTGCCAAGGACACTGCGACGTTTTACGGGCGTGGTGGTTATAGCGCGATAAATCTGACCTCCAGGGCTGATATTTTCATCCGCCAAAAGGGTTGTTAGACCCAGTTGGTTAGCCTCGGCCGCCGCAGCAAGGCCGGCCGGTCCCGCACCAACGATCACAAGATCGTAACGATCGGCGATGCTATCAATGTTGTCGATTCTGTTCATTGATCGGTGTTCTCCAATGCATCAACTGTGCGTGCGCCGCGCTGCGGTTCGACAACCATGCCCTGACGTACCGGCGTGAGGCACGCCTGACGATTTCCGACACCATCGATGACGACAAGGCAATCGAAGCAGACACCCATCAGACAATAGGGACCGCGATCAGTACCCGAAATCGAGGTTCGGCGGAACGCATTCACACCATTGGCGAGCAGGGACGCCGCCAAGGTATCGCCGTCGCGCGCGCGCATCAGGCGTCCGTCAAAGGTGAACTCGATGATCAGATCGAGCGGATTGCTGGGCTGATCGGTGGTTTGTGACAACTGTCTGCTAATTGGCCGGAACATGGAACCTCTTCGGAGTGAATGCGGCAAGAGTTTCAGGCAGCCGTGCGTTTTGTGCCAGCGCGGGTCCCAGCGTCATGGCGTGGACGCCAGCGAGCGTGACGCCCGAATGGCAGCTCGTTACGAAGGCTGGGGGATCACAACTCGTCTGATCATAGATCGGGAAACCATCCGGGCTCATGACACGAAGCGCGGACCAGGTGCGCACCACATTGAGGTGTCGCAGCCGCGGAAACATCTGGATCGCCCGGTCCGCCATGACCGAAAGTACACCTGTGCCGGTGACGTTTTCGAATCCGGCATCTTCTTTGCTGTCGCCGATCAGGACTCCGCCTTCATTCGTCTGGCGGATTGTGACCATCGGATTGTGCAGGAAGGGAACGGTTTTTTCCGTGACGATCAATTGCCCGCGGCTGGGTTTGACAGGAGCCTCAAGTCCCACCATCGGAGCCAATCTGGCATTGCCAAGACCGGCTGCCAGAACCAGCTTCGCTGTCCTGATCTCGCCCCAGCCGCCTTTAACCCGGAAGCCCTCTGGCGTCCGCTCGATGATCTCGACCGCATGGGTCGGCCGGTATTCACTTCCCTTCATCGCTAAATAGCTATGGAGTGCGCGCATGAGCAGCAGCGGGTTTGCATGCCCATCAAGAGGGCTAAAGACGGCACCGACGACTTTGTCTCCGATATGCGGCAGGCGTCTTTTCACCTCGTCATGGTCAAGGATTTCGTACGGGAAGTGCGCGACATTCGGCTGACTGTGAAATTGCTGCAATTTTGTAAGCCGCGCATCCACCTCTTTCTGGGAGAGACAAAGAGTGAAACCTCCCGGCTGGCTATGCGCGATATCAATACCGGTCTCGCTGCGGAGAATCGCAGCAAGTTCGTTCCATTCCTTGGCGGATCGCTGTGTCCAGGCAGCGTAAGCGGGCATTGCCAGCCCTTTCGATTGCACCCAGACCAGAGCGAAATTACCGCGCGAAGCCCGAAAAGCGATATCTCCTTCATCAAGCAATATGACACTTTCGCCGCTTCGCGCGAGGCCAAATGCGATCGATGCACCTACTATACCACCACCAACAACGACGGTATCGGCCTCTGTCATCTTATATCGTAACACGTCATTTCTTTCAGTTTTTTGTAACTGGTAAGCTCAACGGCTTTAACGAAAGGAATAGCCCTCGCGCCATGTACCTTCAATGAGCTCGCCGCATAAGTCTATTACTTGGGGTTATAGTTGAGCAGCAATCAGCGCTTCTTGAATAGCGATGCCGATTGAAAGGAGATCGCGGTCGCACTTGTTATGGCCGACGAGCATCAAGCCTACCGGCGCCGTACCTGGCAAATGAATTGGTATGGACAATGCAGGTCGGTCGAGAAAGTTCGCCAGATTGCAGTTGCGCAGAATGAGTGCGCTCATGGCCTCGAAGGCTTCGGGCGTCTGCACATCGGCAATGGGTGGTGCGACGACAGGACAGGTGGGCATGATGATCGCATCAAAGCGGTGTGTTTTCGTGCAAACCACTTCCGTAATTGTCTGTCTCTGTCGGAGAGCGTCGACGTAGTCGGATGCACTGACTGTTGCGCCCTTCCGAAGACGAGCCAGAAAGATCGGATCGATCAGTTCCGGACTTTTGGCGACCAGATTCCGGTGAATAGCGAAAGCTTCGGCAGGAGAAATGCCTCCTCTGGCATTAATATTACGAATTTCCGCAATCTCGGGCAGAGAGAAGTGGGAGAGGCGAACACCTTGCTCAGACAGTTGTGACAATGCCACAGAGTATGCCCTCGCGACTTCGAGGGCCAGATCTTCCAAAGGTTCTCCCTCAACGATGCCAATATGAAGGCCTTTGACTGATTTACTACGCGGGTATGAAATAGGTATTCTATCGTCACCGGACATGGCGGCATTGAGGATGGCGCAACAGGAGACCGATTTCGCGATTGGGCCGACAGTATCCAACGAGTAGGATCTTGGAAAAACGCCTTCGAGCAGCGCAGGCGAAAATGTGGGTTTGAAACCGGAAATGCCGCAAAGAGCAGCGGGCGCCCGAATAGATCCGCCTGTGTCTGTGGCAAGCGAACCTGCACACATCCCATCAGCAACGGCGACAGCAGATCCTGACGAAGAGCCGCCCGGAATCCGTCCCGCGTGCCGGTCATAGGGATTGCTGGGCGTGCCGTAATTACGATTCAGGCCGATGCCTGAAAAAGCGAACTCCGACATGGTGGTCCGGCCAATAAGAATGGCACCTGCGGCGCGTAGTCGTCTGACAGGTTCTGCGTCGAACTTAGCCGTCGGCTCGTGATGACGTGCTACAGACCCGGCTCGCGTGATTTCACCGGCCACATCGAAAGCATCTTTGATCGAGATTGGAATACCGCAGAGCAGTAGCCGCTCGTCGCGCCATACAGCATGGCGGTCGATATGATCGGCAAGATCACGAGCGCGATCGTGCCACACAGTCATGAAAGTCCGACTACCCTCGCCACGAGGGTCATCGATCCGCTCCAGGGCTTCTTCGACAAGTTGTCGGGCGGTTACAGCTCCAGCGCGCAGATTGTCTGAGAGTTCCGCAATTGTCTTGTTGTGCAACACGATGACCTGCTCACTATAGTATTTGCGAAAGGAACAGCTTCGAGCGTGGATGTTGTGGGGTGGAGAAAAATGCCTCAGGTGCGTTTGTCTCCACAATCTGGCCAGCATCCATAAAAATAACCCTGTCAGCGACTTCACGCGCAAAGCCCATCTCATGGGTGACACACAGCATTGTCATTCCGTCGCTTGCGAGCGACACCATTGTGTCAAGCACTTCCTTGACCATTTCCGGATCAAGGGCCGAGGTCGGTTCGTCGAAAAGCATGATTTTGGGGTTCATGCACAAACTCCGCGCAATAGCGACCCGCTGTTGCTGTCCGCCTGAAAGTTGACCCGGATATTTATGCGCCTGTTCGGGTATCTTGACCCGCTGGAGATAATCCATCGCGACTTCCTCTGCATCACGACGGGACATTTTCCGTACCCAGATGGGGGCGAGTGTGCAGTTTTGCAAAATGGTCAGGTGCGGAAAGAGATTAAAGTGCTGAAACACCATGCCGACATCCCGGCGTACTTCATCGACTTTTTTCAGGTCATTCGTCAGCTCTGTATCACCAACGACGATTTTTCCGCGCTGGTGTCCCTCAAGGCGATTGATGCAGCGAATCATTGTTGACTTTCCTGAGCCTGATGGTCCGCAGATGACGATCTTTTCACCTCTTTTGACGGTCAAATTTATATCCGTCAGAACCTGAAACTTTCCGTACCATTTGCTGACATTGGAAAGTGCAACAGCGATGGGTGGCAATGCAGATTGCATGGTTTTGATCCTTGGAATTTGAGTGCGGCTCAGCCCGCTTTAGGAGAGAGACGCAAACGCGACTCGATAACCTTGACAAGCCCTGAGAAACAAAGTGCCAGTGTGAGAAAGATTATGCCGACCACCGTCATAGGCTCGGTGTAGCGGAAGGTCTCAGAAGCAATTTCAAGTGCGACCGACAACATTTCTGGTACCGCGATAATTGCGAGGTAAGGTGTCGCTTTAAGCAAGGACACAAAGTAGTTTCCCATCGGAGCGGCGACGTTACGAAGCATCTGAGGCGCTATCACGAACATGATGAGCTGCAATCGCGATAAACCGAGAGCCTTTGCTGCTTCAAACTGGCCTGCGGGGATTGAATCAATTCCCCCTTTGAATACCTCGGCAAGATAGCCGCTGTAATAGAGGCTCAAGGCAAGAACACCGACCACGAGCCCAGGCAATGTGAGGCCATATTCTGGTAATACAAAGTAAAAGAAGTATATTTGCACCAGCAGTGGTGTCGATCTTATGAAGTCAATCAGAAATCGCATTGTATAGCGACCCAGCTTGCTCGATCGCCGTACAATTTCCCAAAGAAAGCCAAGGGCCGCGGCGCCCATACATCCAATTATAGTGGCAAATAACGTAGTCGTTATGGTGCTGAGAATACGTGGCAGGATCGACAGTGCGAACTCAGGATCAAAGGTCATGGGAAACCTCACGTCCACGGCTCACCCGACGCTCAATCATCCGTCCGACGATTGTCGCTGGATAACACATCAAAAAGTATACGATCAGAAGAGCCGTGTAGATCTTGGCGGGGGCGTAGTGAATTTGAGACAGAGCTTTCGCAAGAAAGGTCATATCGGCCAGGGTAACCAAAGATACCAGCGATGTTCCTTTTACGAGCTGGATGAACTGGTTGATGAAAGTCGGCGTCATCGCCGCCAATGCCTGTGGTAGTTCAATCAGATATAAAATACGCAGGCGACGAAAGCCGAGAGCATAACCTGCTTCAACCTGTCCCGGATCGAGCGCCTGGAGGGCGGCACGAACGGCCTGACTGCCATAGCCGCCAATGTTCAGACCCAACACCATAGCTCCCACAGTCATGGCTGACAGATTGATGCCAAGACCAGGCAGGGAGAAGTAGAAGCCGTAGATCAAGATAATTACCGGGGAACTTCGCCAAAACTCAATGATGGACGTTACGATCAGCCGAGGAATGCCATTGGTGAAATGCTGCGCCACACCAAATACAAAAGCGAATGGAACCGCATAAAGCATACCGTACAACGTCACCTTCATGGTGACGTTGATGCCGACAAGAATACTGGCCATAATATCGAACAAACTCATTTTGGCTGTTCCGGTTCTGAACAAAGCCGATCGGCAGTCTTGTTAGGAGGAAGGTTGTCTTCTGTGAAGCCAGTGGCGAGGATGATCTTCTCCAGTTCGCCGCTCTCCTTGAGCTTCCTGAGTTGCTCATTGTATAGATCCCGCAGATCGATATCGTCCGGACGGAATGCAATTCCCGTAACCAACGCAACATCGTTGCCTTCCGCGTCTTTCAAAGGAACAAACGGCTTGGCTTTTTCGATCCCCTTCACGCTTGGATCGGACATGGTTGCGATAATCGTGGCCGCCGACATGATGACGGCATCGACACGCTTAGCAACGAGTGCAGACACCATTGACTCAACGTCTTGGAACTGTTGGATCTGGGATGTTGGCACACCTGCCTGAATAGCATGTGCCGCATTGGCTGACCCCCTCGCGCCAGCTAGCCTGATATCCGGATTGTTCTTGATATCCTCAAAGCCATGGATCTTCAACGGATTGCCGGCTGCAACAAGCAACCCATCCCCACTAGTGAGATCTGGCTCGCTGAAGATAACAGACTTACAGCGCGCTGGCGTAATAGCAACGCCTGCCGCCGTCATATCAAAACGACCGGCCAACAGGCCGGGGATCATCGTATTAAATTCGCCGATCACAAACTTTACGTCAGTTACGCCGAGGGGCGCCAGGGCCGCCCGAATGATCGAGGGCTGCAGACCTAAAACGTTGCCTGCTTGGTCGCGATAGCCCCATGGAACGCGATTGTGAATGCCGATGGTCACGCTCTTCTGCGACAAGATGCGTTCCTTGGTCGTTTCCGCCTGCGCGGAAGAGCAAGCAAGGCCGACCGTGATCGCAAACGTGAAAGCAGATGCGCCAAGTGTTGGATAAAGTCGTGTCATGATGATCCCCTGACATATTTTTGCTTAGAGACCGCGGTGTTGCGAGAACATCCTTGGTCTGGCAAAGGATCATAATATGCGAACCTGCGAGGGCAATTGACCGCGAGACAATGCTCTATAATCTGCGGTTATAGGCAGGGAGGGGCTATCAGATGAGATCGCGTTGGCTTTTTGCCCCTGTCGGCGGCAAGCTTCGTGCCTGCATCAGAGCAGCAGCCATGGCGTTCACGATACGTGATCTTTGCACGTCGGGCCTAAAGAGAAGGTGGCTCTTGAAATGAACATCAGGTGTGAATGGCCTAACTTCCAAGCCACGCTCGGAATATCCCTCGGCAGCAATCGGATTTGCTATGCCGACGCCGATACCTTCCAGAGCTAACGCACAGACGGTTGACGAGTTCGGGGTCTCAACGACAATCGACGGTACGGCTTCATGCTTTCTGAAAATGAGATCCAGCTCAGCGCGCGCACGATCGCCCGGTGCCAGAGCAATGAAAGGTTCGCGATGGAGAAACTCGGGTCTGATTGCCTTTTGGGAGGTCAACGGATGGTTGTGGGGGAGAACACAAACAGCTTTGAAACTGGCAAATCGTTGGTGATCGACACCAGTAAGATCGATTTCGTCTGCAGCCAAACCAATATCGAATTGGCCCTTCGCGACAAACTCTTTCACATTCGGAGAGGAATCTACGTGGAGCGTGACGCCAACGCCCTTATGTTCTTCCTGAAACAATTTGATTGCCCGCGGTATCAGAGTCGATCCCATCGCGGCCAGACTTGCAATACGAATATGTCCGGACCCGAGATCACGGATTGTGAGTGAGGACGCTTTAAGGCGATCCATTGCCAGGAACGCATTCGCTACTTCTTCAGAAAAGAGCTGTCCCTCTGGCGTAATCACCAGCCGGCCGCGGACCCGATTGAACAGCGGAAATCCGAGCGAAGCTTCGAGATCGGTAATTGAACGGCTAATCGCTGGCTGTGATATATCCAACAACTCAGAGGCTCGCGAAGCCGAGCCACCGCTAATTACCGCTCGGAAAATCTCCAATTGACGAAAGTTCACAAGCCTTCTGCTCCCCTTTTTTAGCGCAGCATTAGCAAGATTTTATGCATCCACCTATAACAAGATTGCATGGAGCTAGAACCCGTAGTCAATTGAGTTCAGTTCGCATCGGCGTTTTCTGTGGGGAGAGAAAGGTACCCTGCCGATGTACGACCAGACCAAGTGCGTTCACCATCCAATAGTTTCCCTAGAAGGCTATGTAAGCATCGGCGTAGCGACTTATCGCGCCTCGACCATTGTCTTTGACGACGCCCAGTCCTATGCGGATCGCCATACACGTGGACCGACCGGCTACAGTTACGGTCTTTACGGCACTCCGACGAGCCGCACGCTCGAGGCGCAACTCACACAGTTGCATGGCGGCGTGGGGACGGTCCTCTTACCTTCGGGGCAAGCTGCCATAACGAGCATTATGCTCTCGGTCCTTCGTCCTGGTGATCGTGTTCTGATACCGAGTAGCGTTTACCCGCCGGTGATGACGCACTGTGCGACTTACCTTAGAGAATTTGGCATCGACCATACAATATATGATCCGCTTTGCGGTTCTGGAATAGAACAGCTGATTGATTCTCGGACCAAGCTTGTCTGGGTAGAAAGCCCGGGATCGACAAGCCTTGAAGTACAAGACCTTCCAGCCATCGCGGATGCGTCTCATCGCGCGGGCGCTCTTGTTGGCTGCGACAACACGTGGGCTTCGCCTCTGTTATGCAAGCCACTTACTCTCGGTGCTGATTTCGTGGTGGAGGCCTTGACCAAATATGCCGGCGGTCACTCAGATGTGCTTCTGGGCTCGGTCACCGTACGCGACGAACCAAATGACACAAAGCTTCGCGACTGGTTACGCACGATGGGCATCGGCGTTTCTCCTGATGATTGTACACTTGTTTTGCGGGGGTTAGAGACAATGGGCGTACGGCTTGCGCATGTGGGGCGCGTAGCAGCCGATATCGCTCGCAAACTTGGTCGATCCACTGCTGTGCAGCGGGTGCTTCATCCCGCTTTGCCGGAACATCCTGGCAACGCCAGCTTTGTCAGGGATTTCACAGGAGCAAGTGGACTGTTCAGCGTTGAACTGAAGCAGCAGGCCGTTCCGTTACTCCCTATGGCGCTCGAGGGGCTGAAGTATTTTAAAATCGGCGCTTCCTGGGGCGGAACCCATAGCTTGCTGGCGCCGATTACACTCGCAGCAACGCAAAGTACGCGTTCTCGGTGCCAGAGCCGCACCTATCTCAGGATCAGTATCGGTCTTGAGGATCCTGATGACATCTGGGACGACCTGAATACGATTTTCTACCGGCTCGAGCGTCAGCTGCAAAACATCTCGCTCCCAAATAAAGACTAGTGAAAGGAAACAAGACATGACTGTCAAGCGACACGTCCAGACACCCATCATGCACCGCGTTGTCGAGGCTGCCGGCCTGATTTTCATCGGCGGTACAACTGCGGATGATAAAAGTGCGGGTATCGAGGGACAAACCAACCAGATTCTGTCAAAACTTGAGAAGCTTTTGCAGCAGGGAGGGAGCGACAAGAATCACGTTGTCCAGGCAACGATCTATCTCTCCGACCTGTCTCTCAAAGCTGAAATGAATGAGGTCTGGACCAGTTGGTTCGCGGCCGACAGTCTCCCTGCGCGCGCTGCCGTTGGAGTAGCAGAACTTGCAAAAGGCACCCTGGTCGAAATTACCTTTATCGCTGCGAAAGTCTGATCGAGACGCACCCAGCACCATCTGCAAACCGGTGATTTGCCGCGAATACGCATGTAAAGGAAGATACACTATGCTCGGAATCGGCGACAGGCTGCCTGAATTCGAAGTGACCGGGGTAAAACCCGGTTTCCAAACCATCGAAGAGAACGGAGTGAGCGCATTTGAGGCGCTGACGCGCGACAGCTTTCCTGGAAAATGGAAGGTGATCTTTTTCTACCCGAAAGATTTCACATTCGTATGCCCGACCGAGATTTCAGAATTTGCGCGGCTGGCAGAAGAGTTTACAGAACGGGACGCCGTTGTCCTTGGCGGTTCGACGGACAACGAATTCTGTAAACTCGCTTGGCGACGGGACCATCCTGACCTGCAGCGGTTGGCGATCTGGTCGTTTGCCGACACAAATGGGAGTCTTGTGGACGGACTGGGGGTGCGTGCTCCGGAAGGCGTCGCATATCGCTATACGTTCATCGTTGATCCAGAAGATGCGATTCAACACGTCTATGCGACCAACTTGAATGTCGGTCGCAATCCCGGTGATACACTGCGGGTTCTGGATGCCCTTCAGACCGACGAACTTTGCCCCTGCAATCGTCAGCCTGGTGGCGCAACCATCAGCGTTGCAGTGTAGGCAGGAAGTAACGGATGGCGCTCGAAAAACTGAAAAGCCAAATCCCGGAGTTTGCTAAAGACGTGAGGCTAAATTTGTCTCTTTTTGCCCAGGATGAGGCATTAACTGCTGCTCAGAAGGCTGGTCTCGCGCTTGCCTGTGCTATTTCTAGTCGCAATCAAGAAGTTCAAAAGGCTTGCAACGCTTATGCCTCGTCCGTTCTGGACGAGGCGGGTTTATCTGCGGCGCGAGCCGCCGCGAGCATCATGGCGATGAACAATATCTATTACCGGTTCACCCATCTTGTTTCGGACGACAGTTATTCGCGCATGCCTGCAGGCCTGCGTATGAATGTGATCGCCAATCCAGGCGTTCCCGCTGTCGATTTTGAGATCTGGTGTCTGGCGGTGTCCGTGGTCAACGGCTGCGGCCGCTGCGTGGATGCTCATGAGCAGACGCTGCGGAAAGCTGGAGTGGCTGCAAATGTAATTCATACCGCAGTAAGGCTTGCGGCCATCTTGCAATCTGCTGCAATCGCTCTTGAGGCCGCCTGACGATGGAACTGCATGAAGAACAGCAGCCTATCCGATACGTGTATTCTGATATCAGGCCTCTCACCAGTTAAATGCTGGAATGTTAATTTCCAAGCAATACCGCAAGCAAGAAAATAGGCAGTGATTACCGCTATGGAACAGACCTATCCCACGTGGCATCTCGATCCAACCGGTGAGGCGGTGATGGAAGATATTCACACGCCCTACTGGCGCCATTTCATCAACATTATTCTTGAACAAAACTTATCTGATTGCACGGTTCTGGATTTCGGCTGCAGCCGAGGCGGTTTCTTACGACTTCTCCACGACAGCCGGCCTTTTGCCAAAGGTGTAGGTGTTGATATCGCATCGACATCGATTGGCGACGCCAGCGAGTTGGCGGGAAAACGCCCCCTTAGCTATCATGTCACTGGCGATCCCAGCCAGCTTGGCGTGGCGTTCGATTTCGTCTTCAGTTATGAAGTGATCTACCTGCTCCAAGATCTTTCAGAGCATGCGCGGCAGATAAAGGACGTCTTGAAAGAGAACGGAGTTTATTACGCTGTTACTGGTTGCCATACTGAATCTCCGCTCTGGAACAGACGGAAAGAGGTTATTTCGAGCAACAGCAGCAGCCGGGTTCTCAGTTATTCGCCGGATGATTATATTGATGCTTTTGCCTCACAAGGTTTCAAGGTGACCCTTCGTCGCTTCGGGTTCAACGATTTCGTACCGCCGCCGGTCAATCGCAAATTCCACCCCAGTATAATGGATGCTTTAACTTACAATTCTGAGGAGAAAATCCTCTTCCGATTCTGCAAGAAATGATTCTGGCGGGGTTGGAGATCGTCCTGGACCGGGCGGCAAGGCGGGCCAGACCGCCGTCATCAAAGTCGATGCCATTCCGGAACCAGATGCGCAGCAGCTGGAAGGCGCGGCGGCCAAGGAGCTGCAGAGCATGATTCCAACAGGCAATGCCCAGCGCATGCAGAACCTCGTCTTCCCCGTCACCATTCGCCCGGATGTGACCCTCATCAACGTCGATGGCAAACCCATGCCGCTCTCCCCCGGCATGGCGGTCACCGTGGAGGTGAAGACCGGCAAAGGCCGCATTCTCGAATATCTCTTCTCGCCGCTCGCAGAAACCTCGTCACAGGCCATGCAGGAAAGGTGAGGGGAGATGCTATCGACCACAGTAGAAAGACAGAATTTATGGAAAACAGCGTCCATGGTACCGGTTGCCCAAGGATCAGGATTGGGTGAGTTTTTATCAGCGCGTGCGTAAACATCATGCCATGACAGTATTCGTAGACATTCCATTTGTGTTCGACAGGTCGAACTATCAAGGACAGCACGTGACGGTGGTTAAGGTGCAAATAAGGGCAGCTTATTTTCCTGCTGCCAGCGGCAATTTTACGTCCGGTTCTTGCGCGAGGCGGCCGATGATTGTTTGGTCTCCCTTATTCCCACTATTGCGCAAGATAACGCCCAAATCGGAATAGGTATGCAGTAAACTATTTCAGCGGCAGAAACAGTTCTGTAATCACTTCATGTGCTGATACCTCTGGAATGAACGACAGCCGGCGTTGGCAATAGATCGGGAAATCGCGTGCTGCTTCGCCGCTGATCGGAAGCCAATCCCGGTAAAGGTAGAGCGCAGCGGGCTCCAGATTGTTGGTATTGCCTGGATAACGCAATACCGCGCAACGCCCGCCAGGAATCACGCCGGCCTTCATTTGCTCATGGTTCGCCTCAATCGGCTGATCAGTACTGACACATAGATCCATGCTATAGTCGGCGGCGATCGCAGGCTCTCTTTCGGAGCGGAAAACCATGAAAGTAGGGTTTGTCTCCGGCGATAAGTTGTTCGCCTTGCTCCAGGCCCTGAATCGCCTGAATGTGTCTGCGAGTCTCGCCCGGTCGCCCCGATGCTGCATGACAGCCACCGGCGTGGCGGGGACATCTCGTATCGTTACGTCGTCGTGGTCAAAGATTATATGCATGAACTTGTTCCTTGCGTTGTCAAGCGGCCCCAAGGCCATAAGCCACGTCCCCCAATCGGGAGTTTTACGGAACGATGAAGGCGATTGCCCTAACCGTTGCCGAAATGCGCGGGCGAAGGCATCCGGTGCTTCGTAACCGGCATCCATCGCTATATCAGTGACGCTTTGAGCGTCTTTGCGGGCAAGCCGGTACGAAGCACGTTTCATACGGGTGAGCTGGACATAGCGATGCACGGACAAGCCAAACGTTGCCGTAAATTGCCGCTGGAAATGGAACTTCGAGAATGCCGCGATGCGGCTCAAAGTTTCCAAATCCAGATCGTCATCAAGGTGCTGATCTATGTGAATCAGCACCCGCTGCATTCGGGCGCGATAGTTTTCAGGTGCCGTCTTCATTGTCTCTTTCCCTGTGGCGACATTAGCTACGCCTTTCCGGGTATTTCACGCTCGACCGATCTTGCGATTTCAATCAGAGAAATATTCATTTTCCTGATGTCGTTCTGACAATCAGGTCAGTCTCATGGTCGGCGGGATAGAGCATTTCAAGTGCGATTTCCGAGATCGTCACGTCCACGGGTGTGCCAAAGATGGTGACCGTGCTGAAGAATGACAGAGGGCCAAGTCTGGTTTGGATACGCAACGGGATCGCAAGTGCGGAAGTGTGAGGTGAATGAGCCGCCTTCTTTGACGGTCTGTGCAATGTCTCGGCCTCCTTCAGCAGCTCGCACAGTCGAGGGTCGGCCGTCAGTTCGACCTCGCGCCGCAATCTCGTTAGGAGATGGTCGGCCCAGTCGTCGAGATTGAGGATTCGCGGCGCGAGACCATCGGGGCGGAGCGATAGACGCATAACGTTAACTGGCGGTTCCAGCAGCTCGGCACTTACCCCCTCATATAACTCCTGAAGGGCGGCATTCGACACCACCACATTCCACTGCCGGTCAATCGCAAAAGCGGGAAAGGGTTTGTGCGCCTCGATGGTACTTCCGATAGCAGACAGCAAAGGCTGGATCGAAGCATCGTGAAGCGGCGTTTCGTGAAAGACAGGCGCAAAGCCCACTGCTACCAGCCAGACATTCCGCTCGCGCAAAGGAATGTCCAATTCCTCTGCCAGGCGCAGCAGCAAGCCACGGCTTGGCGCGGCTCGGCCCAGTTCCACGAAACCCAGATGGCGCACGGATACGTTTACCCGTAATGCGAGAGCGAGTTGCGAGAGCCTGCGCCTGCGGCGCCATTCGCAAAGGTGCTTCCCGAAGCTTACGGTCGCTTGCAGCATCTCTATCTGACTTTCCTGTGATTGCGCGGATAATTGCTCATCCTGAAAATAGTACAGAGAATAGATCTCAAAAATCATCCTGAAAACTACCTTTCAGGTAGCTGACTTGATGCTTGGCATTGCCGCATTATCGGCTGGCTATGCAACTTCAGCGCAGGAAAAAGCGATATGACAACCGATCTTGATAAACTGGCGAACCGGTATGTTGCCGTCTGGAATGAGCCGGATCAGACGAAGCGCCGTAACGGCATCGAAAGGCTATGGGTGCAGGACGGTTTGCATTTCACGCCCACCCGAGAAGTTAAAGGTTATGACGCATTGGAAGCCCGGGTTGAGGAGTCCCATAGCAAGTTCGTCCGAGACCAGGGATTTATTTTCCGGGTGTCGGGCGAGCCGCTGGGCCACCACGGCCTCGTCAAGTTCTATTGGGTGATGGTCGATCCGCAATCGGATACTGTCAACGCCGTTGGCTCCGACGTCGTGCTGCTGGATGCAAGCGGCTGCATCATCTCCGACTATCAATTCACCGAACCGCTCTCGCGAGCCTGAAGAGGAGCGGCCCATGTCTATCACTTATATCATCACGTTTGATGTCGTCGCTCAGCAACGCTCCCGCTTCCTTTCGCTTCTTGAGGGCGTGCTCGACGCAATGAGATCGGAGCCCATGTTCCATGAAGCGGTCCTGCACAGCGATCCGGTTTCGAATTGCCGCTTCATGCTTTATGAGACCTGGGAAGATCACGACGACGTGCTGAATGTGCAACTACAGCGGCCTTACCGGCAGGCCTGGCACGAAGCGCTGCCCGAATTGCTTGAGAGAGACCGCGACATTTCGATCTGGAAGCCTGTCCGCTCGGATCGCGCGCGAGTCTTCCGTAGTGCGATCAAGTGATCGTTTTTTATGACTTCCAAGTTTGTACAATTGGCACGGATCGAATTTGTCTTGCATTTACTGGGGCGCCTACAGATGTTCATCGGCCATAGAAGAAAGAACTACTAACTTTGGAGGAGTCATGTTTCAGGTTGGAAAAACAATCTACCTAATGGTTCTGATTTCTTCCATCTGGAATGTCGCAATCCGTGCATATGCTGCTGAGGATATCAACAGCCCGCGGCATCCGATGCGGATTGCCATCGTGCGTGAGGCTGAACATCAATGCGATATATGCATTTGGTTCAATTGAACCCATGACACCTGCGTTCCTGGAGGGACAAGGCGAATTGCGAGCCCGTACAATTATTTGGGCCTCCACAAACCATTCAAGCCAAATCAGAATGTCGAGAAGGCTGTTGCGCGGGTTAAGCCTATGCTCAAAGATTTCTTTTCTGAAATGAACGTTGATCCGACCATCGTTGATCTTGCATATGCATCGACGAAAACGACCGATCTGACATCAAAACAAGCTACGGATTTTCGTTTGGTCACAGAGCCGGGTGACGTGTTCAACCTGATGGCGGTTGATGTTTGCAAGCAAGTGCCTTTGCCGGAGAATTGCACTACTCGTACCGGTAAATGATTTTCAAATGCCACGCTCAGGCTAAAGTTATGATGCCGTAAACTCGGTGCTGCAGTTCTATGGCCTTTTACACATGATGACGGTCATGTGAGCGTATGGTTTGGACAAATCTTGTCGTCGCCCGGTTAAGCGCAGTCAAGTTGTGTTAAGTTGGGTAAAATTCCACTGCCTGCGCGCGTTTGCGCCTTATGGGTGGTCGGCATGAATGACGGATGGAGTGTCATGAACAAGGTCCTCCTCATCGACGATGATGTTGAGTTGACGACGCTGCTCCAGGAATACCTGGTGGAAGAGGGGTATGACGTCGTGACAGGCACGGATGCTGGCACAGCGATTGCTGCCGCCGCGCGCAACTCGGTTGACCTGATCGTGCTCGATATCATGATGCCCCGGATGACCGGGATCGAGATCCTGCAACGGATCAGAAGGCTGAGCCAGGTCCCCGTGCTGATGCTGACGGCGAGAGGCGACGACGTCGACCGGATATCGGGCCTGAACCTCGGTGCCGACGACTATGTGACGAAGCCCTGTTCGCCAGGAGAACTCGCGGCCAGGGTGCGCGCGATCCTTCGTCGTGCGAACCAGCGTGCGGCCTGTGCGGCCACCGATACGTTAAGAGCCGGGCGGTTGGTGGTTCATCCAGGCAGCAGAACCGCCGAATGGAAGGGGCAGCCGCTGGTGCTTACCGGCACGGAGTTCGGCCTGCTTGAAGTTCTCGCTCGCAATGCCGGCCAGTTGGTATCGAAGCAAGAGATTTCGAAACGGGCTTTTGGAAAACCGCTGACCCCGTTCGATCGCCGCATCGACGTCCACATCAGCAGCGTCCGTCAGAAGCTTGGCCTAAGGGAAGACGGACAGTCATGTATCCAGTCTGTCCGCGGCCAAGGCTATCAACTCCTTTTGGATTGACATGCCCCGGCTGTTTAACAAGTTCTTTCTGATAATCTGGCTGACGCTCGCCACGTCTGTCGCAATCATAATTCTGACGCTCAACTTCTTTGAGACGCTTCCTTCCGCTTCGAAACTGGAACGTCAGAAGCAGGAAGTCGTCCTCAAATTGACTGAAAGCCTACTTGTTAATGACGGTGAAGATGCAGCCCGGGGGCTAGCTCGCGCAAGCGAGGGTGCGGTACCGGTCGGCCTCACGATCTCCAAGATCGCGAATCCCGGCGCTTGCGCCGATAAGAGCGCGGCGGAGACAAGAACAGTCCTGAAGGACGGGATTTGCTACCAGATATCATTGCCGCAGCAATACAGTGTTATTCCAGACACACTTGGTCCGCTCGTACCAGCGCTCGGTATTCTGATTTCGAGTGCGCTATCGGCGGCTGCACTCGCCCGATATTTGGTTCGCCCTGTTGTGCATCTTCGCGATGGCCTGAGCGCGCTCGCCCAAGGCCGTTTCGATGTCCGCATCGGACATAAGATGGCGGGTCGGAAGGATGAGGTTTCAGCACTCGCGCACAATTTTGATTCCAGCGCCGCTCTGTTGCAGGAATTGCAGGATGCACAGCAGAGACTTTTCCACGACGTGTCCCATGAATTGCGCTCCCCGCTGTCACGTCTGCAGGCTGTTGGGGGTGTCCTTCGGCAGAATCCGGCGAAACTCAACGCCATGCTGGACCGCATGGACCGGGAGATCGAACGGCTCGATGTGCTGGTGGGCGAAGTGCTGACTCTCGCTAGGCTAACAGCCAGTTCCCGTCTCCCGTTGAAGACACAAACGCTGGACGTGATTGATCTCCTGAACGAAATTCTGGGTGACGCAGCGTTCGAAGCTCAGAAACGCGAGGTTTTGATCACCACCAGTGTTGACGATAGTTTCCTTGCCGAGGTCGAAGGCGAGCTGATCTACCGGGCGCTGGAAAATGTCATTCGCAACGCCGTCAAATACACAGCCGAACATTCGCAAATTACCGTGCAATGCGCAACGACAGACGATCTCCTGAAGGTGTGCGTCGCAGATCAGGGGCAGGGTGTCGGGCGTGACGAACTCGAACAAATCTTCCAGCCATTCTCCCGCGGGAACGACGCGGTGGCGAAGGGCGGGTACGGTCTTGGTCTTGCGATTGCCAGGCAGGCCATCGAGCGTCACGGCGGGCGAGTCTACGCGTCGCTACCGGACGTCGGTGGCTTGGCCATCATGATGGAGATCCCCCGGCAGCCGGCAATGTACAGTCTGGGGAACGCCCTCGGCTGATCGCAAGTTTTACGCAACTTTACACTGCCTTTACCGCCATTAACGCTGGCATTGCTAAAGCTGAATCGTGATTCCGGTTCTTCAAATGCGAGAGAGTGGACCAATGTCAGTAACCACGGCGGTGTTTCAGCAAGGCAAGAGGGTGCGGTTCCTCTGGCTGGCCCTGCCAATGCTCTTGACGCCAATCCTATTGTCGCAGAGCGCTTGGCCACCAGAGACTGTTCTTCGCCAGGGCATAGAATTTATGGGCTCCTCATTTATCATCATATGTATCGCCGGGCGCTGCTGGGCATCGCTGTACGTAGGCGGACGCAAGAATAGACAACTCATTACGGACGGCCCTTATCAATTCACCCGCAATCCGTTGTACTTCTTTTCTTCGCTGGGGCTTGCCGGCATTGGCCTGACTTTCGGGTCATTCGCGATTGCGGCCTTCTATTTCCTGTTTGGGTATCTGGTATTTGCTTATGTCTCAGCTCGCGAATCGGTCGCTCTGGACGGGCTTTTCGGCGACGCTTACCGGGAATATCGCCACAAGGTTCCCGCCTTCTTCCCTCGCCTCAGACGAAGCGCCTGCAATGTCGCGCATCAGTTGCCTATGACCTTCAACCCTGTTGCACTGAAGCGTACGGCTATCGACAGTTCGTGCTTTCTCCTGGCAATCCCCGCGTCCAAGCTTATAGAGTCATTGCAATTGGCAAGACTCCTTAAGCCGGTATTGCATCTCTTTTGATAGCTGCTGTCCGCCTGGTGAAACAGTTTCGTTGAGCCTGCGTGCGGTTGTTGCCGCGCCATCAGGCCGGCGCTTCGGGACAGCCGGCGCTGTACACGCCGGCTGAAGACCGAGACAGACCGCAGGGTTTACCGAACTTTACACTGCCTTCACCGCCAATAACGCTGAAGCCGTTAAAGCTTGGGCCCGTGATCCCGGTTCAGGCGATTTGACAATGATCTTGAAGCTTCGACAACTTGCAAGGCGGCGGCGGGCAGCGCTCTGCGTGGCCCTATTCTCATGGTTGTCCGCTTGTACAAGTGTTCCTTTGCCCGAGGGAAACTCTCTCAGTTCCCATGCAGGAATGAGCCCATCGCGCGGTACCCTCATGCCAGCAAAATTGCGCGTGGATTCGACGGCGGTGCTTACCGCACAGACGGTGCGCATCGTACCGACCTCGACACAGATCGACAGTCGTGCCTTCGATCCCAACGACCTGGCGCTCGTCACCAATGCGATCGACCGCGCACTCTGCACTGATCTTAGCGATCGTTTCAAGATTGTGGCCATAAACCAGCCGGCGGACCTCATCGTCCACGCGACGGTTACAAACATCGTTGCGACGAACCGGTCAGCAGCGGCGACTTCCACCGTTGCTTCGCTTGGTGGTTCGGCAGCGCTCGGGATTCCGATTCCACGCCTTCCCATCGGCCTCGGCGGCCTGGCCATCGAGGCCGAGGCGGTCGGCGAGGATGGTTTGCAGAGGGCGGCAATGCTCTGGTCGCGCGGCGCTAACATGATCACGACAAGGGCCCGGGTGTCTGCTGTCGGGGACGCATACTCCCTCTCCTCAGCCTTCGCCACCGCCTTCAGCCGCATGCTTGTCACGGGCAAGGACCCGTTCAATAGAATGCTGGCGATACCGTCGATGCAAAGATTGCGGGCCTCGCTCGGCGGCGATCCGAAATACGATGCCTGCAAGGCGTTCGGAACGGCTCCCGGCATCCCGGGAATCGTCGCCGCCCGATTTGGTCTGCCACCCGCCTGGACCGACAAGGGTGCGGGATTACCCTCGCGGCGTGGCGCAGCGCATTGAGGTTGCCCCTGTTGCGCGCGCCTATCGGACAACTTCCGTTCTGCAACCGATTCCAATCTGGATTTTGAGGTCTTCGTTAGGGATGCCTGAAGCGAACAGGCACTACGAACCATCCTGGCCACTCCGCGCACGCAGCAGACGATTTTTGCCGCCGTGGCGGTGCATGCCCCCGGAAACCGGTCTACTGCATGGATAGTTGGGGATACTTGCGCTTCCGGCGCGGGTCGGTTAATACTGAACTATATGGTTCTGTATTTAAGTTCTACCCTCGATCTATCGTTTGCGGCGCTGTCCGATGCAACCCGCCGCGGCATCATCGATCAGCTGGGGCGAGGGGACGCGTCGATCACCAGTCTTGCGGATAAGTTCCAGATGACGCTGACCGGCATGAAGAAGCACGTCCAGGTTCTCGAGCGGGCGGGGCTCGTCGTCACGCAGAAGGTCGGACGGGTGAGAACCTGCAAGCTTGGGAACCACGGTCTCAAGGCGGAGGCCGAGTGGATCGAGGCGCATCGCAGGCTCTTCGAAATCCGCTTCGAAGCACTGGATGAAATCATCGGCGAAATGAAACGGGAGGACAGCGATGAACCAGAAAATTAGCAGTGCAGATGGTGTGCAGAACCGCACGACAGTCGAGCGCCGAGGTGATCGCGAACTCGTCGTAACGCGGATATTCAATGCGCCGCCGAGCATAGTTTACAGGGCGTGGAGCCAGCCCGGGCTGTTCCAGCGCTGGTGGGTGCCAAAATCGGTATCCGGCGTTTCGCTCGTATCGTGTGAAATGGACGTCTGTACCGGCGGCAGATATCGGCTGGAATTCGGTGCCGGTGGTTCGGACACCATGGCCTTCTACGGGAAGTATCTGGAGGTGGTACCGAATGAGCGCATCGTCTGGACCAACGATGAGGGCGAAGAGGGCGCGATCACGACCGTGACCTTCGAGGACCAGGGCGGGAAGACACTGCTGAATTTCCACGAAGTCTATCCATCCAAGGAGGCGCTTGAGGAAGCGCTACAGGGTTCGGCGGCCGCATTGCCGGAGCAGTTGGAACAGCTCGACCAATTGCTTTCCAGTATAGGCGGATAGCGCAGGTCGGGGGAAACTGGCCTTGAGGGAACACCCGCTTTTGGGAAGTGACTTCCCCAGCCTTTCTGGCCGGAGTGGGAGGCAAACCCCCAGATAGCCGCCAATCACCAACTATTTTCAATCGAACAATGGTAAGTTGCCCGTTCCGGTTGTTCGCGTCGAGGATTGGTGGGATCGCGTGCCGCTCATCGGAACTCGCCCCCGTGTCAACCGGTGAAGAGCATCAATCTTCGCCGCGCGCTTTCCAGCGCGTAAGCGCCTGTTCCGTCGCATCGCCGATCATCCCGTAGAATTCGGCCATTTCGGCGATGCGTCCTCGCGGGCCACCCTGTTCTGAGCGCTTGCGGAGAAGGTCGGCCAAGGCAGTGACCAGCCTGATCTGGCCGGTCATTATCCCTTCGTAATTGTCAGATGCTTCATAAAGGGCACGCTTGCTGCCCGCTTCGCCCCGGCGGCGCGCGAGGGTATATTGCTCGAGAAGACGTGCGGCGACGCTGGCACTGCTCTTGCTCATCCCAAGTTCGGCGGCGATGCAATCGAGGCTCGCCGGTTCGGGACGCAACAGCAGGTAACCATAGAGGCGCGCGGCGGTCTGCGGCACGCCCCAGGGAACGAGCAATCCGGCCACATCCTCGATGAAGGTATGATCGCGGTCAGCCAGACCTTTGTTTGACATATTCGACATATTTCGAATATAAAGAATACGCAGGATGGGGTCCAGACGAAATTTGCGGGCGCTGACATATCTATGCCCATCCGTTGCCGAGGCGTCGACAGGAGCAAGGCATGATCCGCTATGTGTTGCAGCTTCTGGCCTGGATGGTCTTCATGGCTGCCGTGATATTGTGGCCGGCGGGCACGCTCAATTATCCCGCCGCGTGGGTTCTGATCGCGATCTTCACGCTCGGCGGCGCGGCGATGGTTCTCTGGCTGGGCAAGCATGATCCGAAGTTGCTGCGCGAGCGCATGGCGTCGCCTGTGCAACGCGGGCAAAAGCCGTGGGACCGCATCTGGCTAACGCTCTTCATGCTCGGCTTCTGCATCTGGCTGCCACTCAGCAGCTGGGATGCGGCGCGCTCCGGTTTCACGGCGGTTCCTTTCTGGTTGCAGGCGCTCGGCGCCGTCTTCATTCTGATCGAGGGCGCCGGCATCTGGTGGACCTTTCGCGAGAACAGCTTCGCGGCGCCGGTAGTGAAGCTGCAAGAGGGGCAGCGAACGATCGATACAGGTCCCTACGCCATCGTCCGCCACCCAATGTATGCAAGCGCCTTGTTTCTGTTCCTGGGGGTACCACTGCTGCTCGGTTCGTGGCTGGGACTGGTGTTTGCAACTCTCTTTGTCTTCGCGATTGCATGGCGCGCCGTGCATGAAGAAATGGCGCTCCGCGCCGAACTCGACGGCTACGAGGCCTATGCAAAGCGCGTGCGCTATCGGCTTCTGCCGGGCGTCTGGTGATAACCACGCTTCGACCTACCACGCCGCGATACCCAGCAGTGTGGCGCCCACGGTCCGGACCGGATACTCCGCTGTCTTGATCGGGTTTCGATCTTCGCATTGCGAGGGATCAACTTGGGACCAGCCAGGGTTCGATGGCAAGCTCCCCCGCGCGGCAGCCATGTTCGTCCACCAGTTTCCAGTGCGCCAATGGAGCTGCGTTGTCGCCGCGCGTTGCAACTACTTGCTGTTACCCACACCGCCAGTGATTACAGGTGCTGGACTTCTTTCCCGCATTGCAGCCTTGGCTCGTTGGCATGCAAGCTTGTCGCAGCACGCATTGTTGGACTATTCATGCAAGAAACCCTGATCCTAGACTAAGGAATCATGGTGATACGTTACTATTGATCGCATTCGGTGCAAGCGTGAGCGCTCGATCGAAGAATGCCGGGACTTCTTCGCCGAGTTGCTTCAGAAATTCGGCGCGATCGAAGCCGGGCGGATTGGCGCTGATGTCGCCATCCAATGTCGGGATCGGTGCGCTGGCGGGATTCATGAATGCGAAGTGCCCGGCATTGGCGACAATGCGATAGGTTGCGCCAGGAAGGTTCTGCCCGATCCATGCCGCGTGAAAGCGTGGCGGCAGCCAGCGGTCCCTTTCCGCGGCATAGATCAGTGCCGGAACGGTGATGGTCTTCAGGGATTGCTCCGTGAACATGACGCCAACGGGTGCCATGGCAACGATTGCGCGGACACGCGGATCGGTGGTCGACTCGAGTACAAGCGGCGTATGCATGTGGTGAACGTCGCGGACCATGCTGCAAGAGATCGGGTCCTGCGCGGCGTCTTTCGCGCAATGCGTGCCCATCCGGGATAGATCGACCCGCCCTCCCGCCAAGGCAACCACCGTGTAGCCGCCGGCCGAATGCCCGGCGGCACCGATCCGCGGACCTTTGGCATCGGTCGCGATGCGGTCCTTCCATTCGGGATCCGCAAGCAGCGCATCAATCAGGCGCGAGACCTGGCGGGGCCGCTCTGTGAAGTAGGCGCCCAGTGGTTTTTGCCACAGCGAACCGTCTTGGTAATTGTCGCCCGGGTGACGCAGCGCCGCCACCAGATAGCCGTCCCGCGCGAGAGCTTCGGCCAAGCTGCTTTGGCCGAATTCCGAACCGCCTGTTCCGTGGCTGATCACGATGAGGCCTTTGGTCTTTGCCTCGGGAGCAGCCATGGGGGTCGCGTGGATCGTGAACGACCCCACCATGATTGAGCGCATGGGCTCCTGGGTCGGGTAGAACAGAGCGACCGGGATCTTCTCGGCGTTGATGTTGGAGGGCGGGACCTCGTAGAGCCGCCAGCCTGCCTCGGCGGCGCTCGCAGCGCCAAAGAGCAGACCCATTACCACCTGTGTGCTGCAGAACAGCAAGGCGGCCGAGTGGAGCCGCTTGGAAAACGCGAATGTCATTGATGCACCTCCTATGAACCGCTATCCTGTTAGCTAAGGGCAACCGAGCAGGTCGAGCCCGTTTTCGCGAACGGTAGGGTTTATTCGCCAGTGACCATTCCCGGCATCCTCCCGGCGGGTGCGCCCCTTCAATGGCACCGTCCCGCCGCCCTCTTGCTCCCGCTCGTCGTCGCGACGGCGCTCGCCGTAACGGGTGCGTTCGGCACCTATGTCAGCATGACGCTTGCGCTCCGCTTGTTGCATTTCGTCGGGGTTGCCATTGCCATCTACGCGATCGTCTTTGCGCTCTGCGAAATTGTTCAGCGATTTTGGTTCGGCGGCACATTGCCGTTTTGGGCGATGCTCGCCATTGGCGTCATCACGGCTCCGGCTGGCGGCTGGATCGTTCTCGAAGCCTTGGGCTTATCGGCGCCGCGCGCGCTTTCGCACGTCACCTATCCTGAGCTGACCACTCAGGTGCTGGTGTCCAACCTCGCGATCGGAAGCCTCGTCTGGACCTTGCTCCGGCAATCCCGCACACGGAGTGCCGCATGCGAGGCGCAGCGTCAGCCGCGTTCGAATTCCGGCCAAGCGTTGCGCGTGAAGCTTCCGCTCGGAATCCGCAACGCTGCTATCCTCGCCCTCAGCGCCGAGGACCATTACGTGAGAGTACGGACCGACCGTGGCGATGCCCTGATCCTGATGAATCTCGCGGCCGCGATTGCAGCACTCGGCAAGGAGGCTGGCGTGCGTATCCATCGCTCGCATTGGGTGTCGCGCCAGTTCGCTGAAAAGGCGTCGATGCGAGGCCGCCTGCGCGGCGTCCGCCTCAATGACGATACGGTGCTGCCGGTCAGCCGTTCGGGCCGGAAGCTTTTGAACGAGGTCTGGACGAGCTAGTGGACTCCGGCTGGAGTTACGGCGCTCTTTTGAGCATCGTCCTTGCGAGCGGCTGGAACGGGGAACCGGCATGCAATCGCTTGACATAATTTCGGTTCGTGCCAATTTACTATGCATGGGGATTGCGATCTCCCCACGAGGCGTCAGCCCAAGTATCGCGTCCAATAAACCCGACTTTAACGGAAGGACGCGACATGTCTTCGACCACAACTATTGCACATGACAAATTGGCACGGCTGATTGGAACACCCGGCTGCCCGGTACTCATTGACGTGCGGATCGATGAGGATTTTGACCTCGATCCGCGATTGATCCCCGGCGCGCGCAGGCGATCCCACAGGGATGTTGACGTCTGGGCAAATGAGCTTCACGGCAAACGATCAGTCATCATCTGCCAGCAGGGCAAGAAATTGAGCGAGGGCACCGCTGCCCTGTTGCGGTATCATGGCGTCGCCGCTGAAAATCTGGTCGGCGGCCATGAAGCCTGGAGCAATGCCGGGCTTCCCGCCGTTCCCCTGGCAAAACTCCCCGCTCTCAATCCTCTGGGAAGGACGGTATGGGTCACACGGGCACGGCCGAAGGTGGACCGGATTGCCTGCCCCTGGCTGATCCGCCGCTTTATTGATCCGGATGCGGTCTTCCTGTTCGTCACGCCTGCAGAAGTAGAAGCGGTTGCCGACCGGTTCAACGCGGCAGCCTTTGACATTGAGAATGTCTTCTGGAGCCATCGCGGCGCGCTTTGCACCTTCGACGTGATGATCGAAGAATTTGGGCTCAACACGGAGCCGCTGTCTCGGCTGGCGGCCATTGTGCGGGGGGCAGATACGGCCCGTCCCGATCTTGCACCGGAAGCACCGGGGTTGCTGGCAGCTTCACTTGGTCTGTCGCGCCTTTTCTCCTACGATCTGGAGCAGCTTGAAGCCGGCATGATACTCTACGACGCATTCTACCGGTGGTGCCGGGATGCCACCGACGAAACGCACAACTGGCCCAACAGAAGGCCGGGAGCGTGAGATGGTCCAGATTGTCGGTGCCGAAAGGGAGGTTGCTTCTGCAACCTCCCGAGACCACGATATTTCCTTTGCTGAAGCGGTCCGTGTCTGGGTGCGCATTGCCGCGTTGAGCTTTGGCGGACCGGCCGGGCAGATAGCGATGATGCATCGCATCCTCGTTGATGAGAAACGATGGATCGGCGAGGGCCGGTTTCTGCATGCGCTCAATTATTGCATGCTGCTACCCGGACCTGAAGCCCATCAACTTGCCATCTACATCGGATGGCTTCTGCACAAGACCAAAGGCGGACTTGTCGCAGGCATTCTATTTGTCCTGCCGGGCTTTCTGTCGATACTTGCCCTAAGCTACATCTATGTCATCTTTGGCAATGTCGGTGTCATCGAAGGATTGTTCTTCGGCCTGAAAGCGGCTGTCCTTGCCGTCGTGTTGCAGGCGGTCGCGAGGATCGGCAGGCGGGCACTCAAGAATGAAGTGATGGTGCTTATTGCCGTCGCGGCGTTTTTGGCAATATTCGCATTCCGTGTGCCGTTCCCGCTTATCATTCTGGCGGCTGCAATCATCGGTTATTTTGGCGGCCGCTCGGGATCACAATGGTTTCAGCTGGGCGGCGGACATGGACGTTCGGGTCCCGGACTTGCGGACCGGGATTCTGTCCTTGGCGAAGAGACACCGGCACATGCGCGCCCAAACCTTCTCTGGTCGTTGAAGATATCGGCCGCCTTTTTGCTCCTCTGGCTCATCCCCGTGGCAGCTCTTCTATTGATCCTCGGGCCGGACAATGTGTTCAGCCAGATCAGTATCTTTTTCAGCAAGATGGCGATGGTGACGTTCGGCGGCGCTTATGCGGTGCTGTCCTATGTGGCACAGGAAGCTGTTCAGAACTATGGCTGGCTCAAGCCGGGCGAAATGCTCGATGGTCTTGGTATGGCCGAAACCACGCCGGGGCCGTTGATACAGGTCGTGCAATTTGTCGGATTCATGGGCGCATTCAGGAACCCGGGGACGTTATCACCACTGATGGCTGCAACCTTCGCTTCCGTCCTGACGACGTGGGTGACCTTTGTTCCGTGCTTTCTCTGGATATTTCTTGGGGCACCCTTCATCGAAGGCTTGCGCGACAACAAGGCGTTGACGGGAGCCATGTCAGCAATCACGGCAGCAGTTGTTGGTGTGATCATGAACCTGGCAATCTGGTTTGCCCTTCACCTGCTGTTCAACAAACTCATCCACTGGCAGGCATATGGTATCGAGCTGGACGTTCCCGTAGCAAATTCAATCCATGTACCGTCACTGCTGCTGACACTTGCCTCCATCGTTGCGATCTTCCGCTTCAAGCTCGGGATGATCCCGGTGCTGCTGATGTCGTCATGTGCCGGAATCATCTGGAACGCAGTGACGTGAAATATCTGAGGTTGAGTGTGGAGAGGCCAGGGCCTGGCCGGGTGCCGCTGCATCGCTTTTACAACAAATGGGGCTGCGTGCGGCAGCTTCCGGCTTGAAGTTCGGATCAAGCATCCCCACGTGATTCATAAGTGAAATCAGCGCGTTTGCTGGTTTTACAGACAACGACCGAAACGCAGAAAGGAGCGAGACGGTGCGTATGAAACGACGGGCTGTCATCCTTCCGGTATACTGAGCGCAACAACGCGCCTGCTGCCGGATCGGGTTCGGCCAGGAGGTGCGTTATGAAGCGCATTCACATCCACAGAACGATTATATCCGTGCTTGCGGCAATGTTGATTACTGCGAGCGGTACCATTGCCAATGCACAGGACATCGTCTGTGCAAAGCATGCCCTGATTGTCGAGTATTTGAAGGGTGAGTTCCAGGAACTTCAAAGGGCTTTCGGGCTGGTTGGAGACAAGGCAATCCTTGAGCTGTTTCTTTCACCCCATGGGGCCACCTGGACCATCGTTATCACAGATGTTTCAGGCAGGAGCTGCATTCTTGCAGCCGGCGATTCCTGGGAGCAGAGGCTTGAGGTTCCGGAATTGAAGACGTGAGGGTGGCCGCTGAAACCTATGACAGGTTTGTCCAGGGAGCGTGCGCATATGATTGATCCGTTTGAAAAGCGGCCCGATGGGTTATCGCACTTCTCCATATAATCCGATCACTTCCGTGATAGGTGGATTGTCAAAGGATATTGACGATCTGTGCGCGCCGACGGAGTGATAATGGCTGCTGAATTTCCACACTATTGTCAGGCGGTGATACGCATCCATGTCTAAGAGAACGATAATCAACATTGCGATTGCGTGTCTCACTCTTTCGCCCGCATTGCCCGTATCCGCCGATACGGTCAAAGGCCCCGCCCGTTGGATTGGCAGAACAGATATTGCTTCAAAGCGTTTTGCTTGGCCGGGCAGCGGTGTTGAACTGCGCTTTATTGGAACAAGGGCCGAGATCACGCTTATCGATGATGGCAACAACAGCGTTATGGTCGAGCTCGATGGTCAGGCGAACCGGCTCGATCTCGCCAATGGGCGCAAGACATATGTGCTGGCAGAAAACCTTGAACAACGCGCGCATACTATCAGGCTCACACGGCGCACTGAGGGGCAATTGGGACCGACGCAGTTCGTCGATGCAATCACTGATGGTACTTTTGTCGGGGCAGGGACACCTGAAAAGCAGATTGTCGTCATCGGCGATTCCATCTCGGCAGGCTATGGTATCGAAGGCAAGAGCCACACATGCGCATTTTCGCCTGATACTGAAAACCAGTATCTTACCTATGCTGCGATTGCGGCGCGCAGTTTTGGTGCGGAAATTACAACGCTCGCTGCCTCTGGCCGCGGTGCAAGTATCAATGCCGACGGCACGTTAAATGGCACTTTACCACAACTGATGGACCGGACGATGCCTTTCGATGACGCCCCATTGGCTAACGCCGAAGAGGCTGGCAGGCCCGATGTAATTGTCGTGCATCTCGGCACGAACGATTTTGGTAACAAAAGGCGGCCAAGAACTTTTGAGAAAGACTATGGGTACCTGTTGACCAAGCTTCGCGCAGCACACCCTGATGTGATCATTTATGCTGCCATTGGCCCCATGCTGGATCAATATGATTTTCCGATTGCGCGCGATTCAATCGCCGAAATTGTATCGGCACGGGTCAATTCGGGAGACAAATCACTTCACAAGCTCGTCTTTGAACCTGGCATTGGTGGGATTGGTTGCGACTGGCATCCTGACACGGAAGCAAACATAGAGATGGCCAGGCAACTTGAGGCAGCTATCATCAGGGACCTCGGTTGGAATATCCGATGATTTTACCCAGCTTGACAGGCCAGGAGCTTTCGAAACTCTTGCCCTTCCTGACGCGAATACTCCGGGCCATCCAATATTAATATGGATCGACTTACCACTTACACGCGATTAAACAGGAGCTAGCACCAAGCTGGGGGATAGCGTGAACAACAAACCAATGCAGCTGAAATCATTGCAACAGGGCCGTGGGTTAGCGGCGATGGCGGTCGTTGCCTTTCATCTTTCCTTGTTGCTGCAGGAACCCCGATACCTCGGCAAAGCAATCCTTCTCGACTTTACCCATCGTGGCAATCTGGGGGTCGACTTCTTCTTCGTTTTGTCGGGCTTCATAATCGTCTTCGCCCACCAAGGAGATATCGATCACCCCCGGCGGGTCGCCGACTATTTAATGAAACGCTTGATCCGCCTTTTTCCGGTGTATTGGCTTTACACGGCAATTTTCTGCACATTGGTAGGACTTGGATTTGGAAGCGCGGCAATTTTTCCGGAAACGTCCGGCAACTGGATTTCGACGATCTTTCTGATCCGTCTCGACAGTTTTGAATTACCCATCACGCCAGCATGGACACTGATCCATGAGGCAGCCTTCTATCTTGTCTTTGCCACTCTGATATTCAATCGAAAACTGGGTGTTCTGGTTATGGTTGCGTGGATCATTGCCGGCGGCATCGTATTCCAGTATCCAAATGAGGGTTTTAGATCGCCGTTAACGACATATTTCTCGCCCCTGAATTTCAATTTCATAATCGGCATGGCCGCATTCTATCTCTGGAAAACGTCGCGATACCAAGCCCTCAAAATCGCCTTTCCAGCAGGACTGGCGCTCTTGGTCATAACTTATGTCATTGAAAGTAACTGGCTTCCCTACGAATACGTCCAGATCGCTTATGCTGTATCGTTCGGTCTGCTGATTGCAGGCGCTGCAGCATGGGAGGCAAATGGCTTTCCGGCTTCCCGTTTTCGCCTACTCAGCTTGATTGGCGATGCTTCCTACACAATTTATCTCACCCATCTCGCCTTTCTCGGGCTCATAGCCAAGTTTCTGACCAAAGTATCAGGCCTTGTCCCGATAAATTCATATGTTTTCTATTTCGTCGCATTCGTAGCCGCGGTTTTCAGCGGCTGCATTCTCTACCTTTTTGTAGAGCGTCCATTGCTGAAGGCCTGCAGAAAATATTTACTTGGCGACAAGCCAGCACCGTCCCTTGCAACCAAAGTTGTCTCGCCCAACTCTCCTTGCGCGCGTTAGCGCAATGGATATGGATTGATTGTTGCTTCCCATTACATGAAATATTGCGACGTATGGCATAGTGATACTAGTCAGGCTTTGACACTATTTGCACGCGGGCCTGCAGCCGCAAACCAAATACAGAAAACATAAGGGCAAACCACAAAGGGCTACCGCTCTGGAAAAACAGGCTTTCCACACAGGCCGTATAAATAGCATAGAGCCAAATTCGGACGAACAATCTTGTAACATCAGGGTTATTCGAGGAGGCATAAGCTTTCGAAACATCGATCAAAGGAAGAAGCCAAAGCCATAAAAGCGTCAAGACCAGCCCAGGCACCCCCGCCGAAAGAAGTGTTTCCACGTAAGCATTGTGAGCACTGGTTGCGTTGACTGCCCATGTTTCCAGCCGCCCTCCACTGTAGACTAGGTCGGACGTTTGCCAGAACGCCTGAAGGCCATAACCGGTGATCGGCTTCTTGGCGATGGCCGAGATTGCGAACTCCCATATGTCCGACCTATTGGTGAACGTCGTGTCCACGCCTAATGATTTGACGAAAGAACGGATTGGTTCGTTGACAACAGAACCAAGGGTGACGGCGTTGACTGCGACAATCCCTCCCACAGCGATTGGTATCCGGCTCCATCGCCATTTTTCAAACCACCATGCAATTATCAGGATCGCGGGCAAGGCCGCGCTGGATGTTTTACCGCCGGTATTGAAGAGGAATATCGCGGACAGCAGAACGACAGCAATGCCAAGCAAACGCATTCCGGAACTGTAGACAAACAGCCCAAAAAACACCCCTACAACCATTATCGCAGCGGCTGCATTCTTGTGAATAAATTGGCCGCGCCAGAAGCCCGCCAACATTGGTTCTCGTATATCCGAGGCCTGATGGATACCAATGTTCGGGATAAAGATAACCCCGAAATAGGCAACGACAAGCATGATAAGCGCACCAGCTCCAAGCAGCTTAGCAAAGTGAGCATCAGACCGCGGAAGGAGCAAAATAACACCTGCATTTATGCATGTCATGAAGGCCAGGACAACGCGCTTGACGGCGATATCTGAATGCGCGGAGAGAACTGACACGATCAGGTACCAAGAGAAGAGCAAACACAGCAGAATGCGTGGTTGCAGAATGGTAGAGCGCAAAGGACTGCGAAGACCAACAATCAGCAAACTGCCGGAGAGCAATAATGTGACGATCTGGTTGATTAAGTTGGAATTGCCCGCGAGAGGATCGGCGCTCGACGTGTTCAGCGATACTGAATAAGGGCTTGTCGTAACCCAAAAGAAAAGGAATAGGGCGATGAACAGAAAAGCGCTTGTTTTTCCTGGTTGCTCTACGCTTTCGTAGGTCTCATTTCCAAATGTAGACAAACATACCGCCTGATGTGCCCCCCAGAAATACATTGGCGCAAGGGGTTTACCCGTCAATGCAATGAGAACAAGATAAGCCGCAATTTTATATCCATTTATCAATGATGATCATTGATAAATGGATTTTGAGCCACATTAAAGCCCCCCAAACTGGACCATGCGCGTTTGTAAGACCAAGCCAACCGCTTGGCAAGTTGAGCTTCAAACCTGTTCCGCACAAAAGAGCCCGCGGCAACCCAGGCCGTCCAATGGGCGCTGTTATCTTGTCTTGGGTTGAACGAATTGTTGCAACTGATCAGGGGGTGAAACAGCGCATTGCCGCAACGTTCGAGATGCTGGACGCCAGCGATGCGATAACGCTTTCTCATGGAGCCATGCAATGTACTTATTTGCTGTCATGCCCGGGTCAAAGTACCGTTTTGCACCGGCCAATGCTCACTCAGTCCAAGTCGAGGCCGTGATAACAATCAAGGGGAGAGGCGGAAATGAAGCATCGCTTAACAGGTCGCATACTGACTTTGTCGCTGGTGGCGCTTGCGCTGCTTTGTTCGAATGCTGTGCGAGCGCAAGATGCGCTTTCGGTCATGAGTTTTGGTGGCGCTTACCAGGAGGCGCAACGCAAGGCGGTGTTCGAATCCTATACCGCCGAGACCGGGGTCAAGATCGACGAGCAGGAGTACGGCGGCGAGATCGCCAAGATCAAGGCGATGATCGAATCCGGCAACACCACCATCGATGTCGTGGATGTCGACGCGCCAACGCTTCTGCAGGGATGTGACGAAGGGATTTTCGAAAAGATCGACTGGGCGAAAATCGGACCGCAGGACGATTGGATCAAAGGCACAACGTCGGAATGCGGTGTCGGCACGATCGTCTATGCGACGGCCATTGCCTATGATGGCGCCAAACTGCCGGACGGCCCAAAGACGATCAAGGACTTGTTCGACATCAAGAAATTTCCGGGAAAGCGCGGCCTCTGGAAAAATCCGGCAACCAACCTGGAATTCGCATTGCTTGCTGACGGCGTGTCGCCTGATCAGGTCTACGAAATACTGTCGACACCGGCGGGCGTGGACCGGGCCTTTGCCAAACTCGACACGATCAAGCACAGCATTGTGTGGTGGGAAGCTGGCGCCCAGGCCCCCCAGTTGCTCGCTTCGGGTGAGGTGACGATGACGACCGCGTGGAATGGCCGCATCTACAATGCCAACAAAGAAGGCAGAGATTTCCGGATCGTCTGGGACAACCAGATCCTCGATTCCAATTATTGGGTCATCCCCAAAGGCGCTAAGAATGCCGATGGATCTCTGGCATTTATTAAGTACGCTGTTGAGCCCAAGGTGCTCGCGGGTATAACCAAATATATTCCTTACGGCCCGGTCCGGAAATCGGCGGCCCAGTTCGTGGCGCCGCAGGACGCGAAGAATCTGCCAACCAGCCCACAGAACCTGACGGTTTCCCTGACCCTCAACAATGGCTTTTGGGCTGATAACGGAGACGAAATACGCAAGCGGTTCACCACCTGGCTCGCGCAGTAGTGAAGATTTCCGGAGGAGAGCATTGATGAACTTTTCCCAGCGAATGTCACTTGCAACGGACAGGCCAGTTGATGCTCTCGTTCGGTTTGAGGATGTAAAAAAATCCTACGACGGCATCAACTTCGTCGTGAAGGATCTTAACCTCGACGTCTTCCGCGGCGAGTTCCTGACCATGCTGGGACCTTCCGGCTCCGGCAAGACCACGACGCTGATGATGCTGGGCGGTTTCGAGCAGCCTACGCTTGGCCATATCTTGCTCGATGGCAAGCCTGTCGAGCGCTTGCCGCCGGAGAAGCGCAACATTGGCTTTGTGTTCCAGAACTATGCGCTGTTTCCACACATGACAGTGGCGGAAAATGTTGCGTTTCCACTACGCTATCGTGGCATCACGGGCGCTGCCGCCAAGGAAAAGGTCCGCCAAGCCCTTGGCCGTGTCAGCCTCGAAGCGCTGGGCGACCGTCGTCCAGCGCAGCTTTCTGGCGGCCAACAGCAACGGGTCGCGTTGGCCCGCTCTTTGGTGTTCGAGCCTGCATTGGTGCTGATGGACGAGCCGCTCGGCGCGCTCGACAAGCAATTGCGTGAACGCATGCAGATCGAAATCAAGCAACTGCAGACCTCGCTCGGCATCACCATGGTCTACGTTACGCATGACCAGTCCGAAGCATTGACCATGTCGGACCGTATCGCTGTGTTCCATGACGGGCGCATCCAGCAGCTTGCAGATCCGGAAACGCTGTACAACGCGCCAGCCAATCGCTTCGTTGCCTCCTTTATCGGCGAGAACAACTCGCTGCCATGCACGTTGCTCGGGTGGGAAGGGGGACTGGCCGTCGTGCGCATGGCCGACGGCACGACGCTCAAGGCAGCCGGTGCCAATGTGTCCGGCATGGGCGTAGACATGAGTATATCCATACGACCGGAGAATATTTCGCTGGCAGGCCAGCGGCCCCATGCCGGGTTCAACCGCTTTTCGGGCATGGCACGCGATGTCTTCTTCCTCGGCGACCACATGCGGTTGTCGATCGAGGCATTTGGCGGCCAGCTTGTCACCGCGCGCATACCGGCGCTGCAAGCGCGGCATTTCGCATTAGGCACGGATGTCGCCTTTGAGTGCAGCATTTCCGAATGCCGTTTGCTGGAGGAGTGAGCCATGACCGCAGTGGAAGTAGACCGCATAAATGTCTTCATGGCCGTGCGCAGAGCCCAGAGACCCGCCCGGCGTGCCGCGCTTTCGCTAGCCCTGCCGCTGATCGTCTTCTTGGCGATCGCCTTTGTAGCTCCAATCCTTTACCTGCTTGTCACGGCGGTAGGCAATCCGGAGACACGTGAGGTGTTGCCGCAGACATTGCGGGCCCTCGAAAGCTGGGATGGTATTTCGACACCGGACGAGCCAGTCTACGCCGCGTTCGCTAACGACTTGAAGGTCGCCAAGGACAAAAGCACGGCCGCCTTGCTCGGCAAGCGTCTCAACTATGAGATTTCCGGCATGCGTAGCCGCGTGCTGGCGGCTGCGCGGATGGTCGAAAAACTGGATACTGGTCCGTATAAGGAGAAGTTCCTCGAACTCAACAAGGATTGGGACTCGCGCGAAACCTGGGAGATCATCAAGCGCAACGGTGCTTCCTTCACTCCCTACTATATGCTGACCGCGCTCGACCTCCAGCAAGCTAACGGGTCGATCAAACGCGTGCAAGGTGACCAGGCGATCTTCCTTGACGTGCTGGCTCGTACGTTGTTTGTCGCTGGGCTGGTAACCCTGTTCACCCTCATCCTGGGCTATCCCGTCGCCTATGTGCTGACCATAGCGCCCAAGGCAATTGCCGGCTTCATGATGCTGATGGTGCTGCTTCCATTGTGGACGTCGCTGCTGGTACGCACGACCGCATGGGTCGTGCTGTTGCAGTCGGATGGCATCATCAACGACGTGCTGACGGCCTTGCATCTGACAAGCGAGCGGCTTCAGCTGATCTTCACACGCACCGGAACGGTCATCGCAATGACGCACATCCAATTGCCCTTCACCATCCTGCCGATCTACAGTGTCATGCGCTCGATTCCCGCTACGCAGCTCAGGGCGGCTCGCTCGCTCGGGGCTCCGCCATCTTCGGCCTTTTGGCGAATCTATGCGCCGCAGACGCTGCCTGGCGTCGTTGCCGGATGTTTGATGACCTTCATCCTGTCACTTGGCTACTACATAACGCCAGCGCTTGTCGGCGGGCCGCGCGACCAGATGGTGTCCAACTTCATCTCGGTTTACATCAATCGCGATCTCAATTGGGGTTTGGCGGCCGCTCTCGGCGTGGTCCTGCTTGTTGTGACGCTGGCAATTTACCTGTTGTTCCTGCGCCTCGTTGGCGCGGACAAGATCAAGCTGGGGTGACGCCATGTGGCTGCCTTCTTACACGACGCCATCCGAACGCCTGATGCGCACGCTGGTATTGGCGTTCGCCGTTGCAGTGCTTCTGTTCTTGATTGCGCCGCTGTTCATCATTGTGCCGCTGTCCTTCTCGAAGGACCCATTCTTCACCTTGCCCGTACGGGAGTATTCCCTGCGCTGGTATGCCGATTTCTTTGGCAATACGCGCTGGATGAATGCCATCTTCAACAGCGCGGTTGTCGCGGTGATGACGACGGTCCTGGCGACCACGCTTGGCACGTTGGCGGCACTCGGCATCTCGCGCGCCGATTTCCCAGCCCGGCGGCTGATCATGGCCCTGCTGATCGCGCCGATGATCGTACCGATCGTCATTGTGGCTGTCGGCAGCTATCTCTTCTTTGGCCAGTTCGGTCTGACGAACACGCGTATAGGACTCGTCCTGGCGCATACTGCTCTGGCGACGCCTTTCGTGGTCATCACGGTAACGGCGACGCTCTCCACCTATGACACAAATCTGACGCGTGCGGCATTGAGCCTCGGCGCATCGCCGTCGTCGGCGTTCTTTCACGTAACGTTGCCAAACATCATGCCGGGTGTGGTGTCCGGCGCGATCTTCGCCTTTGCGACCTCGTTCGACGAGGTGGTCGTCGCGCTGTTCATGACGGCGGCAGAACAGCGAACGCTTCCCGTGCAGATGTTTTCTGGCATCCGCGACCAGATCAATCCAACCATCATGGCCGCCGCGACTCTGTTGCTTGCGTTGTCGATCATCCTCTTCACGATACTGGCTCTCATGACCCGGCGTCGGGTGAAGTAGTCAGTTATGGTCTCTCTTCGGCGCGGGTGCCAAAGTCGTTCTCAATCGACCTTGGCTGTACCTTCGCCGGCGACGAACATATCGGCGAATCGTGCAGCAAAACTCTGCGCTACAGTCGACCGCTTGCGGTCAGGACTGACATAGATGCCGACCACGACATCGGCAAGCCGGGGCAGGTGGCCCGACGGTTCGACGATCCTGAGTTTCGCGGGAATAATCCGACGCGCCAGTACCGTCAGGCCGAAGTCTGCGCCCACAGCGGCCTCGAGGCCGGCGAGACTTGGGCTCGTATAGACGATCTCGAAATTGCGACCATCGCGCTGCAGCGCGGTCAGCATGTTGCGGCGATAGAGGCATCCTTCGGGATAGCAGACGATGCGCAGTTCGCTTTGTCTTGCGATCTCCTCCGACAGTTTTGGGGACTGCGCTCCGCAAACCCAGGCTAGTGTCTCCTTCCAGGTCATGAATGCGCCTTCGGAAGGCCCGTCCGCGGTCATCGCCACGACAATGTCAAAGAGACCATTGCGCAAGCCTTGCAGCAAATTGTGCGACAGATCGCATACGACGTCGAAGGTCAGGTCGCCGCCATCATGCGCTAGGCTAGCCATCAGCTTGGGCAGGAAATGATCGGCGTAGTCGTTGGGAATGCCGAGCCGAAGCCGGCCCTTGCTATCACGCTTGGAGAGCTTCAGCATCATGTCGTCGTTGAGAGCCAGGATCTGGCGCGCATAGCCGGCAACGAGTTCGCCCTGTTCTGTGGTCTGTGCGCTGCCTTCCTTGGCAAAGAGCGAGACCCCAAGCAGCTCTTGAAGGCGCTTCATCTGCAGGCTGATGGCTGGCTGCGTGCGGCCAAGCTTTTCCCCTGCTCGCGTATAGCCACGCAGGTCGATAACGGTGATGAAGGCGCGGAGAAGGTCGGTTGGGATGCTGCGCATGGTTAACTCCACATTTACCGATTAGATCACGGCGCTCCAAACACACGCAAACGGGCCCTCCTATCCAGGAAGACCCGTCAGGATTCACGCTCGTCGACGATCACGCCTTGACGATGTTATGCTCCGGACCAAACGGGAACTTGGTAATGTTTTCCGCGCCGTCGTCGAGCATAACCAGAATGTCGTGCTCGCGATAGCCGCCGGCGCCCGGCAACCCTTCCGGGATAGTCAGCATCGGTTCCATCGAGACAACCATACCTGGTTGCAGCACGGTATTGATGTCCTCACGCAGTTCAACGCCTGCTTCCCGGCCGTAATAATGTGACAGCACGCCGAAGGAGTGACCGTATCCGAACGAGCGGTAACCGAGCAGATTGTGACTGCGGTAGATTTCGTTCAGCTCCGTAGCGACGTCGCCGCAGCGTGCACCAGGCTTCAGAAGTTCCAGACCGCGACGGTGAACATCGCAGTTGATCTCCCAGATTCGCAAGTGCTCATCGCTGGCATGGTCGAGGAACAGCGTACGCTCAAGCGCGGTGTAATAGCCCGAAATCATGGGAAAGCAATTGAGTGAAAGGATATCGCCTTTCTGGATCTTGCGTGATGTCACCGGGTTGTGAGCGCCGTCAGTGTTGATTCCCGATTGGAACCAGACCCAAGTGTCCATCAGTTCTGCATGCGGAAAGGTTTCGGCTATATGCCGGACCATGGACTGTGTGCCGGCCAACGCGATCTCATACTCGGGCACGTTCTCGCGGATAGCCTTGTAGATCGCCGCGCCGCCGATGTCGGCGGTACGCGCACCTTCCTTTATCAGAACGATTTCTTCTGCCGACTTGATAGTGCGCAGCCACATGGTCGGCGCGCCAATGTCGACGAACTCGACGTTTGGGAAAGCGTCCTGCAAAAGCTTCCGGAATTCGAGGTTGACGTGGTCGAATTCGATGCCGATGCGTTTTACGCCCGGCAGTGTCTTTTGCAGAGCGTGGAAATAGTTGTCGCGTTGCCAGTCCGTGTAAGTGATGTTGTCACCGAAGGTGCGGCGCCAAGGCTGGCCTGCATCAATGCCCGCCGAAACCGACAAGGCTTTCTCGGCGGTGACTACGAAGGCATAGCGGCGACCGAAATAGCAGAACATGAAGTCCGAGAAATAGCAGATGTTATGGTAGGAGGTCAGTACTGCCGCGTCGAGTTTCAATTCGGCCAGAATACTGCGCAGCCCATCCTGACGGCGCGTCATCTCGGCGGCGCTGAAGGTGGCGATGGCCTTCTCGCCATTATGCATCTTCTGCAGACGCAACAGTTCATTGGGCATACCCGTGGCGTAGACGTTCATTCTTTCCTCCGCATCCAAATCGGCTCAGGTTGGAAGCGGACTATAAAAATTTGTCCGTGCTGCAGGAAATGAGAAGTCGATATCAAGCGATTAGTGTTCTTAATCGCCGAGCAAAGTTACAAACAGGCCTGCCCTCGGGATCAATGACATGCAAGCTTCAGCAATGGGTGAGGCGTTCATTGACGCTACCATGTCAATCGGCTGGAGAGTGCCTGGATCCAGATCTTATGGTGTGTCAATTCGAGCCACATCTTTTCGGGAAAACAGCAGACTAATTTTACGCGTTGCTTCTAAACATCATGGTTGCATTCCGCGTACGGATGCTCTGACTTGAGTGGGGGTCTGGCCGTATATCCGCTTGAAAGATCGCGCGAAGTGAGACGCATCACCGAAACCCACATCGAGTGCTATGTCAATCATTGGTGATTTGGTTTGCATCAGCAGTTTCTTTGCCCATTCCATTCTAATTTTAATATAGGCCTGCCCCGGGGACATCCCCGCCTTTTGGTGAAAGAGGCGTTCGAGCTGGCGGCGGGACAAGCCAACGGAGGCCGCCAGACCATCAAGAGATATCTCGCGATCAAGTTTCTGTTCCATCATGATGAGGGCGGTCTTAACTCGATCATCATCGCAGTCGAGGTGAAGCGGTCGCCTGGGTTGGACGTCGTGACCAAAACGGACATTTTCAATCTGTAGAACCTCTAATGCGTTGCGCTCTGCGGCCTTACCAATGTATTGCCTGACCAGTGAAGCAGCCAGATCGGCACTGCTGGTACCTCCTGCACATGACCCCCTGGATTTGTCCAAAGCAAAGATTCTGTCCGATCGGACTTCATGGTCCGGAAATCGCTCGTGAAATGCTTGAAAGTGCAGCCAGCTCACGCAAGTCTCGTGATTTTTCATAAGCCCAGCGTCTGCCAAAATGAAGGAACCGGTACAAAGACCGATCAAACAGATGTTCTTAGCGTCGGCTTCCTTAAGAAAGGCAATTGTCTGTCGGTCGATAGGCTCTTCAACCGATAACAGCCCCCCAACCACGACAATGCAGTCAAATTTTGCGGGGTCGGTGAGATTGGATGTTGGGGCGACCTGGATTCCGCAACTTGCGGTAATGAGGTGTTGCGTGCTGGCGAGAACTTGCCAATCTGCCGATACGCGACCTGAGCGATCCAGCTCATCGCTGGCTAGCCTCAACGTGTCGGTGAACAATGCGAAGGCAGATAGGGTGAATGATCTTGCGAGTATGAAGCCAATCTTCAACCTGTTTGCTTTTACAATTGAGCGCTGCACGCGTTACCCTTCCCACAACATGATCAGTTCTTCGAAAGCGCCCGAGCTTTTGGTGAGCAGCTTTAAGCCCGCCACGCATAACAGATTTACGCCCGGCCTCGTGCAGCCGAATATGCCTGCAGCAGCAGCGCCGTTTTAATCCAGGAATGCCTTAGCCATCGCTGCGGGAGGTAGACTGTGCCGCTCCCGTAGCAGGCAAAATAGTCAATATGGTCCTCAAGAGAAACAAGATCGACTTTCCTGCAGCATTCAAAAATCATTCTGACTGCCAGCATATTCTGGGCATTGTCGGATTCAACGTAAATCGGTGTGAAGAAGAAGTCTAGTTCGGCTTTGTCACGTTGCCTGTAGCCTAATCGTCGTCTGCCGGGCGCATCTCAACAGCGAGACGCCGACCTCGGCCGCCAACCGCTTCCTCGATCTCGTTCTTTCCAATAAATGGCCGCGGCGTGCTGGAATTTGTTTTTGCCTGAGGCTCTGTCGGGACAGCTCTCGCGCTCATGAGGAGGCGAGTGTCGCAATGGGGCTAGACCTTCGGTGCGGTTGTTGTTATCCGCAAGACTTGTTGCGATGCTGAAGACGTCGCCGAAACATCTGCGTAGACACCTAGGGCTCCGTAAAGTGAAAAAAGTAACACGTGGTTTTGCCATCGAGTACAAATCGAGGCGGCGAAAATCGGAACCCAAATCGAACGCGATTTGGGGAAATCTAGATCTTAAGACTGTTATTCAAGACCTGCAGAACGAGGCAATGCCCCTTTTGCAAACAGACGCTCAGGATAGTAATCTCGATGACGATTTATTTTTGTCCGAAGAACAGGTGGGGTCATTATTGACACCGCCGGTCGGACAGCCGACAACTGCGCAAGATTTACAGGAGACAAAAATGACCGACGAAGAAAACACGACGCTTGATGTTGGAGCTCCAGCCGCTGCGGGAGCCGATATACCTAAGAAGCCGCGGAAACCTCGCGCCAAGAAGGTAATCGGTGAAACGCTGTCCGGCGAAGTTGCTACAGCGTTGGCAGATGGAAAGCAGAAGAGGGGACGTAAGCCTAAGTCTGACCAAGGTGGGAGCCACGCCAAACAAGTACGTAGCAAACGTGCTTCGAACGCGGTGCAAACAACAACGGCATCGTCGACAAATGAGATCGCCGATCTTCAGAAACTTGACGAGGAGAACCAAAGACTGCGCAAGCTGCTGGCTGATAAGCTCCGTGCTGAAAATGCCGATCTCCGAAAGCGGCTCAACCTCGGCTGATCGGCAGAACGCGGTCAAGCGTTTGTCTCATTTTTGCGCTTACCAAGATATGCATTCAGCAAGAGTGCCGGATAAAGAGAAGGATCTGCCTAAGTCGAGTTCTCTTCGATCAAAAGGCTGCTACTTTGACGTCTCTCGGCACCACTCTTGAAACGATTGCGGCTCGCTATGCTAACGAAACTGCAGATCCGGTTACACGGCTACTTGAATATGCGCGTGGAGAATAGGGCTTTGTTGCAAACTTTCAGTAAGGCGATATGAACCACTGTGACTTGAACGCCTGCTTGATTGATTCAGCTGCCGCCGCTTTTCAATCCATAGTCGGCAAGGGAGTCATCTTCGGCCTTGAAGCCGAGTCGCTCGAAGAAGGCCTGGCTGCGATCAGGCTCGGTCGCATGGCGGTTCCTCCGGAAGCGGCGCTATCGGCACTGGCTTCCAACATAATGCAAGCCACGAATATCGTGTAGTCGGGAAGTAGGCCTGGAAGCCCGGAAATGGAGATACATGCAGCCCCTTTACCTGTTTGTATGTCTCGTCGAAATTCCAGTTGCGGGTAATAATGCGCGTCCTGCGATTGAACCGTTCGAGCAATTTAGGACTGACATAAATCGCCCAGCGATGGATCGTGAAATATTCGATTAAAATGACGGCCCTTGAACATCACCATTCGGCAAAAGAGCCGTCTTTATGCCGCCAGATCGGGTTGCGCCAGCGATGTCCTTCCCTGGCGCGTTCGATGACATATTCCTCATCGATCTCGATGCCGAGGCCGGGACCTTCCGGAATTGTCACATAGCCATCCTCGTAGTGAAAGACGGATTTGTCCTTGGCGTAGTCGAGCAGATCATTGGTGCTGTTGTAGTGGATACCGAGGCTCTGTTCCTGGATGAAGGCGTTGTAACTGACGGCATCAAGCTGCAGACAAGCTGCCAGTGCAATCGGGCCAAGCGGGCAATGGGGTGCCAGAGCCACGTCGTAGGCTTCGGCCATGGCTGCGATCTTGCGGCATTCCGTAATGCCGCCCGCGTGGGACAGATCCGGCTGGATGATATCAACGGCCCCTTGCTCAAGAACGCTCTTGAAATCCCAGCGGCTGTAAAGGCGTTCGCCCAGTGCAATCGGCGCGGAGGAAAATGCTGCAATTTCCTTGAGCGCCTCACGGTTTTCGCTCAAGACAGGTTCTTCGATGAACATCAGGCGGTAGGGATCAAGTTCCTTGACCAAGGCCCGGGCCATCGGCCGGTGGACACGGCCGTGAAAATCGACCGCAATGCCGATGTTCGGTCCCACTGCTTCACGGACAGTCGCGACACGTTCGATGACGGCATCGATCTTGTCATGGCTATCGACGATCTGCAGTTCTTCCGTCCCGTTCATTTTGAGCGCGGTGAAACCCCGGCTGGTGACGTCAAGCGCACCGGCGGCGATGTCAGCCGGCCGGTCACCGCCGATCCAGGAATATACCTTGATACGGTCGCGCAGTTTGCCGCCGAGAAGTGCATGGACAGGCACGCCCAGCGCCTTGCCCTTGATGTCCCAAAGCGCCTGATCGACACCGGCGATCGCACTCATCAGGATGGGGCCGCCGCGATAGAAGGCGCCGCGATACATCACCGTCCAGTGGTCCTCGATCAGACGCGGATCCTTGCCGATCAGATAATCGGCAAGTTCTGTGATTGCAGTTTCAACTGTATGCGCCCGGCCTTCGACAACGGGTTCGCCCCAGCCGCTGACACCTTCGTCGGTTTCAATTTTCAGAAAGAGCCAGCGCGGGGGAACAATGAATGTCTTGAGTGCGGTGATTTTCATCGTCTGTCTGACCTTTAACCGGTTTTGCCTGTATTGATGGATTTTGCCGCGGCAAGATCGCGGGCGGCGAGGTCCAGGATGTCACTGGCGGCCTGGCGTGCAGCGGCAGCGTCGCGCATCCGCAATGCCTCGACCATGGCGCGGTGCGCCTTGATCGCTTCGCTTCTCTGGTCGTTGGACGTGGTGGCAGTGGTTTCGAGAACGAATTTCAGTGCCGCGTCGATCAGCCCGCCAATCTGACGGAACACCGGATTGTGGCTTGCCGCATACAGAATCTGGTGGAACGCTATGTCAGAACGCGAGAACTGTTCCACGTCGTTCGCAGCGTCGGCCATGCCCTGCCAGGCAAGTTCGAGATCGGCGACTTCCTGCAGCGTGGCCCTGCTCGCGGCAAGTTCCGCAACCAGTGGTTCTATGGCGCGGCGTGTTTCAAGGATGGCGTCAAACAGGCGGTCGTCCAGGAGGTGCGGCGCATGCCATTCCAGTACCTGGGGGTCGATGATGTTCCAGTTATCCGGATCACATACGGTTGTTCCGATGCGCGGACGGCTGCTGACCAATCCCTTGGCAGCCAAAACCTTCAGCGCCTCCCGAATAACCGTCCGGCTAACGCCATAGGCGTCGCCGAGGTCGCTTTCCCGCGGCAAAAGGCTGCCGCTTGGGTAACGTCCGGCAAATATGTCACGTGCAAGCGCACGCACCACATCCGGCATCACGCGGGGGCGGCGTGTTTTCTGCGCGTCTGCAATCGACGGATCAGTGGCCTGGCTCATCATTTCTTCCCCTCTGTGACGCGACGGCGTCACAGCCTTATCGATCATCGTGCCGAGAATTCCAATCCCTCGAGCAATAGACTATTTATCATACCAGAGCAATTGACGGGTATGATAAAAATGATTAATTGTACCACCACGATCGGAAAACGGGATCGTGCTTTTGGGAGGAATGACAATGAATTTAATCAAAACGGCGATTCTCGCCGGCGCACTCGCAACGATGTCTGTCGTGTCCATGGTTCCTGCCAGCGCGCAGGATGCCAAGATCGGATTCATCGTGAAACAGCCGGAGGAGCCCTGGTTCCAGGATGAGTGGAAATTTGCCGACCAGGCAGCCAAGGAGAAGGGATTTACTCTCGTCAAGATTGGCGCCGAGGATGGCGAGAAGCTGATGTCGGCAATCGACAATCTTGGCGCGCAAGGCGCTCAGGGCTTTGTCGTCTGCACGCCCGATGTGAAGCTCGGACCGGGCATTGTGGCCAAGGCGGCTGCGAACAATCTCAAGATGATGACGGTCGATGACCGTTTGGTCGATGCCGCCGGCAAACCGCTTGAGGACGTGCCGCATATGGGCATTTCCGCCACCAAGATCGGCGAAGCCGTCGGGCAGGGCATCGTTGACGAGATGAAGGCGCGCGGCTGGAAGCCGGAAGAGGTGGGGGCCATTCGCGTTTCCTACGATCAGCTGCCGACCGCCGTTGACCGTGTCGAGGGTGCTATTTCGGTGCTGAAGGCAAACGGCTTCAAGGCTGAGAATATCTTTCCGGCCCCACAGGCAAAGACGGATACCGAAGCTGCTCTGAATGCTGCGACCGTGGTGTTGAATGCCCATGCCGGTATCAAGAAATGGGTGGCTTTCGGCCTCAACGACGAGGCGGTGCTCGGTGCCGTGCGCGCGACGGAGAGCGTGGGTATTCCGGCAGATGGTGTGATCGGCGTCGGCATCGGTGGCGCGGACTCGGCGATCAACGAGTTCAAGAAGCCGACCGCGACCGGTTTTGTCGGGACTGTCATCATTTCCCCCAAGCGTCACGGCTATGAAACGGCCACCAACATGTATGAGTGGGTGGCGAACGGCAAGCAGCCGGAAAAGCTTACCCTGACATCGGGCGCTCTTGCCAAGCGGGACACCTTCCAGCAGGTGCGCAAGGAACTCGGTATCGAGTAATCCTCGCCGTATATTGAAATCCCTGGCGGCGGTTCGTTCCGCCGCCAAGCTGAAGGGGAAGCCACGTGTCGTTTTTACAATTCTCAAATCTCACGAAGACCTATCCTGGCGTGAAAGCGCTGTCCGGCATCAGTTTCGATGTGCGCAAGGGTGCCGTGCACGGATTGATGGGTGAGAACGGTGCCGGTAAATCAACCCTCATTCGTATTCTGTCCGGAGATCAGCATGCCAATGAGGGCGAAATACGCATTGACGGCGACGTTCAGGCATATGGCTCTTCAAGAGACGCCTTCGAACATGGTGTAATCGTCATCCACCAGGAGCTGCAGCTCGTGCCCGAGTTGACCGTGGCGGAAAACCTGTATCTTGGCCGGTTTCCGGCAAAGGCGGGTGTGGTTGCTTCCGCAAAAATGTTCGCTGATGTCACCGAAAAACTAAAGATTGCAGGAATCGATATCGATCCGCGCCAGAAGGTAAAGACGCTGTCCATCGGTGAACGGCAGATGGTGGAAATCGCCAAGGCAGTGATGCTCGATGCACGGGTGATTGCTCTTGATGAGCCGACCTCGTCGCTTTCTTCCCGCGAAAGTGAAATTCTTTTCACACTGATTGACCGCTTGCGGGCCGAAGGCAAGGTCATCCTCTACGTTTCGCATCGGCTGGATGAGGTTTTCAGGCTTTGCGACAGTCTGACGGTTTTGCGCGATGGCAAGCTCGCGGCACACCATGAGACGTTGCAAGGTGTTACGCGTGATCAGATCGTTGCCGAAATGGTCGGGCGGGAAATCAACGATATCTGGGGCTGGCGTGGCCGTGAGGCAGGCGCCGTGCGTCTGAAGGTGGAGAATGTTTCCGGAGAACGCCTGCCGGAGCCTGCGAGCTTTGATGTGCGCGCCGGCGAGATTGTCGGCTTCTTTGGCCTTATCGGTGCGGGCCGTTCCGAACTGATGCGACTGGTCTTCGGAGCCGATCCGCAGTTTTCCGGGGCAACCTCGATCGATGGCGTCCGGGTGAAAGCCGGGAGCCCGCGCCAGGCGATCCGGTCGGGGATTGTTCTGTGCTCGGAGGACCGCAAGCATGATGGTATTCTCCAGGGACGCTCGATCGAAGAGAACATCAATGTTTCGTCACGGCGCCATTACAGCCCGTTCGGATTGCTTGACCGGAAGAGGGAGGTGGAGGTTGCGGAAACCTTCATCAAGCGCTTGAAGGTACGCACCCCTTCGCGCAAGCAGGACATCGTCAACCTCTCCGGTGGCAATCAGCAGAAAGTCATATTGGGCCGCTGGCTGGCGGAGCAGGGTGTGAAGATCCTGATCGTCGATGAACCGACGCGCGGGATCGATGTCGGCGCCAAGTCCGAAATCTACGAGATTCTCTACGAACTTGCCGAAAGCGGGATGGGCATCGTCGTGGTTTCGAGCGAGCTGCCCGAAGTAATGGGTATCTGCGACCGTATCCTTGTCATGTGCGCCGGGAAAATCGCGGCCGGGTTAAACCGTGACCAGTTTGAAGAAAATGCGATCCTGGCAGCGGCGCTTCCGGACGTGAAGCAGCCAACAGAAATTGCGTATTGAGGACACAGGCATGACCAATCAGTTGAAGAAGATTTTGCTGGGGGACCAGGGCATTGTCCTGATCTTCATCGTGGCCTTCACGATCGTGGCATTGCTGGTTCCCAATTTCCTGACAGAGCGCAATATGCTGGGCCTGCTGCAGTCGGTGGTTACGGTGGGGATTGTCGCCTGCACCATGATGTTTTGTCTCGCAGCGCGGGACTTCGATCTCTCGGTCGGCTCGACGGCCGCGTTCACAGGGATGGTGGCTGTCATGGCGTCGAATACCACCGGATCAATACTGGTCGGGATCGGCGCGGCACTTCTGTGCGGTGCGTTCGTCGGGTTCGTCAACGGCTTCGTCATTGCAAAGTTCAGGATCAATGCGCTCATCACCACACTGGCGACCATGCAGATTGTGCGTGGTCTTGCGCTGATATCGTCGGATGGGCGCGCCATAGGTATCAATGATCCGGGTTTCTATCAGTTGGCGCTCTCGAAATTGTTCGGTATCCCGACTCCGGTCTGGATACTTGCTGGCCTCTTCGTGATCTTTGGCTTTGTCTTGAACCGCACGGTTTTCGGCAAGAATACCCTGGCCATTGGCGGCAATCCGGAGGCGTCGCGCCTTGCCGGCGTCAATGTCGACAAGACCAGAATCTGGATTTTTGCCTTGCAAGGTGTGGTCTGTGCCGTGGCGGGGATACTGCTCGCGTCCCGTATTACCTCAGGCCAACCCAATGCAGCCGTCGGCCTTGAACTTTCAGTCATATCCGCCTGTGTTCTCGGCGGCGTATCGCTTGCGGGCGGACGAGCCACGATGGCAGGTGTTATTGTGGGCGTGATGATCATGGGCATTGCGGAGAACGTCATGAACCTTATGAACATTCCCGCCTTTTATCAGTATATCGTGCGCGGCCTTATCCTGCTCTTGGCGGTGATGCTCGACAATCTGCGGTCCAGCGCATTCATCAGGCGATAGAATGCCATCCGGGAAACAGTCAGTTCCAGTGGATTTTCTGGTCCTGCACAATGCGCGTATGACTGTCCGCGTCGCCTCAAAGGGCGGTGCTGTGGTGGATGGCAAAACGTCGGATGGCCGTTTCTTTCTGCGTCCCTACATCGGGACGGAACAGGAATTGACGGTGCAACGGGCGGCATGTTTTCCGCTTGTCCCAATCGGCAACCGGGTCGCCGGCAACGGTTTCCACTTTACCGGTAGGCGTCGATCATTCGTTCCGAATACGCAGGAAAGCCTTTATCTCCACGGCGATGGCTGGCTTGGCGACTGGAATGTGCTGGAGGCATCTGTTGAAGCAGTGACAATGGCGTTCAGCAGGAAGGCGGATGAAAATTCCCCTTATGCTTACAGGGCAACGCAAACAATCCGGCTCACAGGCGCCACGCTCGACATGCAGCTTTCCATAACCAATAGCGGTGATGAGATACTGCCGTTTGGTATGGGATTTCATCCCTTTTTTCCGCGAACGCCCAAAACGGCCTTGAAGGCATCGGCAGTCCGTTGGTGGACGGAGGCGCCATCGCATCTTCCGCATACCCTTGAAGCGCCGCCTGAGGATATGGTTTTTGCACGTTCGACACCGCTACCGGATCGCTGGATCAACAATGCATTCGAGGGTTGGGACGGCAAGGCCACCATTGCATGGCCGGAGCACAATCTTTCTCTCAGCGTGGAAGCCACGGAAGTCTTCGCGCGGTTCATGCTCTTTGCGCCAGACACTGACCGCAGTTTCTTCTGCTTCGAGCCGATGAGCCATACGCCGAATGCGCTGGCCTCTGTCGAAACCGATCCCATGGGGCTCGCACTGCTGGCTCCGGGGGAGGAAATCAGCGGCAGACTATTACTGACAATTCTTGATGGGAGTGAAGTGCCATGACGAACCGACTTGCCGGAAAAAGGATAGTCATCACAGGCGCTGCGCAGGGGATTGGTCTGGCAATCACCGAGGCGTGTCTGGCGGAAGGTGCCCGGCTTTTTCTCATCGATCGGGACCGTGCATTGCTCGAAAGCGCGGTGGATGAATTGCGGGCGAGGGCAATTTCAGTCGGATTTGCCGTTGTCGATATCAGCGATGGCGTGGCTGTTAACGCTGCAGTCAATCAGGCTGCATCTGAAATCGGTGCAATCAACGCCCTGATCAACAATGCCGGCATCAATGTGTTCTCCACCCCTCTTGAAACCTCCGAAGAGCAGTGGAACCGTAACTTTGATGTGAATGTCAAAGGCGCATGGAACTGCAGCAAAGCCGTACTACCTTCAATGCTGGAGCAGGGCGGCGGCGTCATCCTCAACATCGCCTCGACACACAGCTTTACGATCATACCGCAGACCTTTCCCTATCCGGTCGCCAAACATGCCCTGCTTGGCCTGACAAAATCGCTTGCACTCGAATATGCGGGTGAAGGCGTGCGGGTGAACGCGCTGGCACCTGGTTATGTGGAAACGCAGAAGGTGCTCGACTACTGGAACAGCTTTGAAGACCCGGCTGCAGCGCGCGCCAAGACACTTGCTCTTCATCCCGGCGGGCGCATCGCCTCGCCGAAGGAGATCGCGCAGGCGGCTGTGTTCATGATTTCCGATGAGTGCCCGTTCATGAACGCCGCCTGCCTTGTCGTGGACGGCGGACTCAGCCAGCAGCAACACCCGAATAATTAGCAAAGACAGAGCATCAATCATGACGAAGAGACGATCCCAGCATTGGTTTGGCGGCAACGGTAAGGATGCATTCATCCATCGCAGCTGGATGAAAAATGGCGGGTTGCCGGATGATGCCTTTGACGGACGTCCGGTGATCGGCATTTGCAATACATTTTCTGAATTCACGCCGTGCAATGCGCATTTCCGCGGTCTCGTCGAACATATCAAGGCGGGCGTGCTGGAGGCGGGCGGGTTGCCGCTGGAATTCCCCGTCTTCTCCTGCGGCGAATCCAATCTGCGGCCAACGGCGATGCTGTTTCGCAATCTGGCGTCGATGGACGTCGAGGAATCGATCCGGGGCAATCCCATGGACGGCGTGGTCCTCATGGCAGGCTGCGACAAGACCACGCCATCCCTGGTCATGGGCGCGGCATCCTGCGACCTGCCGTCCATCGTCATATCGGGCGGCCCCATGCTGAACGGCCGCTTCAAGGGAAAGCAGATCGGTTCGGGAACGGATGTGTGGAAATTCTCGGAGGATGTCCGGGCCGGCGTCATGAGCGAACAGGAGTTTGCCAATGCTGAAAGTGCCATGTCCCGGTCGCCGGGTCATTGCATGACCATGGGCACCGCATCGACAATGGCATCGATGGTTGAGGCATTGGGAATTGCCCTGCCGGGAAATGCCGCCTATCCAGCGGTCGATGCCCATCGCGCACGCCTTGCCCGCATGACCGGGCGCCGCATCGTTGAGATGGTGCATGAAGACTTGCGGCTTTCGGCGATCTTGAAGCGCGAAGCTTTCGCCAATGCCATCCGGATAAACGGGGCTATCGGGGGCTCGACCAATGCGGTTGTTCATCTGCTGGCCATTGCCGGACGGATCGGCTGCGAATTGTCGCTGGACGATTGGGACAGGTTCGGGCGTGACATTCCCACGATCCTCGACCTCATGCCATCGGGGCGTTTCCTGATGGAGGATTTCTGTTACGCAGGCGGGCTTCCGGCCGTCATGAAAGAGATTGCCGGCCTGATCGAGCTTGATGCAATGACCGTCACCGGCAGAACTGTGGGCGAAAACATTGCGCAGGCGGAAAATTTCGACCCGGAAGTCATCCGCCCGACGGAAAAAGCCTTGACGGCGCAAGGCGGCATTGCCGTGTTACGCGGCAATCTAGCGCCCTCGGGTGCGATCATAAAGCCGTCCGCTGCATCGCCTGGACTCATGCGCCATCGCGGACGTGCCGTGGTTTTTGAAGACATCGACCACTACAAGGCCGTCATTGACGATCCGGCGCTGGATATTGACGAAACCTGCATCATGGTGCTGAAGAATTGTGGCCCCAAGGGTTATCCCGGGATGGCCGAGGTCGGCAATATGGCTCTGCCACAGAAGTTGCTGCAGAAGGGCGTGCGGGACATGGTGCGTATCTCCGACGCCCGTATGTCAGGGACGGCTTTCGGGACGGTTGTCCTCCACGTCGCCCCGGAAGCGGCTGTCGGCGGTCCGCTGGCCCTGGTGCGCAATGGCGACTTCATCGAACTCGACGTTGACGCGCGAAAACTTCATCTGGATGTGTCTGATGCCGAACTGGACCTGCGCCGTCAGTTCTGGCAGGCTCCTGTTCCGGCAATGGATGGCGGGTACCAGCATCTTTATACAGAGCGCGTTCTTCAGGCTGACCGCGGGGCTGACCTTGATTTCCTGGTGGGATGTCGCGGTGCCGGGATACCGCGTGAGAGCCATTAGAGCTTCGCCAGCTTCAACGGACGGACTGCAGAAACCGCGTGGTATGCTGCAGGACCTTCTCCATATTGGCGCGTGCGGCTTCGGGATCGCCGCGCGCTATCGCATCGGCAACCTTGCCGTGATTGTCGAGGTTGTGGGTGAATGTGCCAACCGTATGGGGAAAAACGGCATCCAGAATGGACTCGATTGTCTGGCGCAGGCTCTGCAGAACAGGGTTGTGTGTTGCGTCCAGAATCGCAAGATGGAACTGCTTGTCCGCGAGTATGGCCTCCTGCGGTGATGCGTGGCCTGTCTTCATCCGTTCATAGGCTGCGACAATCTCCAGGCGCTGTTTCTGTGTTGCCCGCAGAGCGGCAAGAGCTGCAGCGCCTGGCTCGATGATCTGCCGTGCCTCGGCGAATGCCAGAAGATCGCTCTTAGCGGCTTTGCCGTTTGCCAGCCAGCTGATGAGCTCGCCATCCATCCACATCCACTGCTCACGCGGGTTGACATGGGTTCCATGTCGTTGGCGGACGGTCACAAGGCCCTTGGCCGACAGGATCTTGGTGGCTTCGCGAATGACGGTACGGCTGACCTCGTATTCTTGCTCAAGCACCGTCTCCGAGGGCAGGAGTGCCCCGGGCTCAAACTCGCCGCTTGCGATGCGGGCGCCGAGCGCTACCACGACAATCCGGGTTCGGTTTGGCTTCCGGATTCTCATGGCTTTTACCTCATCGAACAATTGTTGTGTGCTTCATCACCCATACACAATCGGGGTGGAACTCCAAAAAAGTTTCTTGCCTATCAAACATCATATGTTAAACGTATGATGTTTGATAGGCCGCTTGGGAGAGCGGTTCTGGGGAGGAATAAATGACTGCTTACAACACGTCCGACGCGATCAGGCGCGTCAATCGACGCATTTTGCCCTTTGTGATGCTGCTCTATCTGGTCGCCTATATTGACCGGTCGAACATCTCCGTTGCGGCGTTGGGGATGAACGCGGAATTGCAACTGACGGAGCGCATGTACGGGATTGCGGCTGGTCTGTTCTTTGCCACCTACATCGTCTTCGAAATTCCCAGCAATGTCGCGCTGACACGATTTGGCGCACGCCGGTGGATCGCCCGCATCATGGTGACATGGGGAATCATCGCCGCAGGCATGGCGCTGGTAACAAGCGCTTATCAGCTTTACGGCATGCGGCTTCTGCTGGGCGCAGCGGAAGCCGGATTTACACCGGGGATCATCTACTACCTTGCCAGATGGTATCCATCGAGGGATCGCGCTCATGCCATGTCATTCTTCTATATCGGCGCCGCTCTTGCTTCCGTTATCGGCTTGCCTCTTTCGGGATTGCTGTTGAATGCCCACGGTGTGCTGGGCGTTTCGGGGTGGCGGTGGGTTTTCCTCATCGAGGGCTTGCCGGCAGTCCTGTTGGGTTTCCTGGTCCTTTGGTTCCTGCCGGACCGGCCTGCCGATGCACGCTGGCTGACGCCGGAGCAACAGAGCGGTCTGGAACAGGCGATCGAGAGCGAGCAGACGGCGGCGGCTGTATCGCACAAGGCCTCGTGGGTTGCAGCGTTTGCTGATGTGCACATCTGGTTGCTGGCGGTGTTCTGGCTGCTGCAGGCCTTCGGCACAATCGGGTTGACACTTTTCATGCCTTTGATCGTCAAAGATCTGTCTGGCAGCAACAATCTGATCGTCAGTCTGCTTTCAGCAGTGCCATTTGTTGCAGCCTGCATTTTCATGTTTCTCAATGGCCGGCATTCCGATGCGACCGGCGAAAGAGCTCTGCATCTCGGCCTTCCTCTTGTCGCATCCGGCGTTGCAATTATCGCGGCCGTCTTTTCCGGTGATATCTATGTCCGCTACGCCTTGCTCGTCCTTTCCGTTGGACTGAACTGGGCGGTCATTCCGATATTCTGGGCTGTCACCACGGAATATGTATCCGGCGTTGCCGCTGCTGTCTCCATTGCTTTGATCAACGCCCTTGCGAATGTCGCCGGTCTTGCACTGCCACCGGTTATCGGCGGCATCCGGCAGGCGACAGGCAACTATAATGTGGCGTTGGGCCTCGTTGCTGCTGCGCTTGTCATCGGAGGAATATTGGGCATTGCCCTTGCGCGCCGTGCTCGTTCCAATCTGCCATTGCCTGTTCTGAGGAAACAATTTTGAACGCTACATCCAATGATTTTTCCGGCATCCACGCCATTTTGTACGCCTTCTTCGACCGGGACGAAAAACTCGATCGTCAAGCCATGCGCAAACAGACAGAGATTGCCATTTCGACCGGTGTGCAGGGTATCGCTGCGCTTGGGTTGGCGACGGAAGTCGCCAAACTGACCGAACATGAGAGGCGGACAGTCATGGATTGGCTGGCCGAGGACAATGCCGGCCGTCTGCCGCTGGCCTTTACGATCTTCGGCACGTCTGTTGCCGAACAGGTCGCGCAGGTGCGCCATGCCGAACAGGTGGGCGCGAACTGGGTTATCCTCCAGCCGCCCATTGCCGGAAGCTTCAATGCGCAGGAATACATAGCCTTTTTCGGACGGGTGGCCGATGCCACGTCACTGCCCGTTGCTATACAAAATGCACCGGCATTTCTGGGCCGCGGCCTCGGGGCAGCGGATATGACGGCTCTTACCACTCATCACCCCAATATCCGCCTGCTGAAAGCCGAGGCATCGGCTGTGGATGTCGAAACCCTCATCCGGGCGATAGGCAGCAGCGTTCCGGTGTTCAATGGACGCGGCGGACTTGAACTGATCGATGGGCTCAATGGAGGCTGCGCCGGCTATATCCTTGCGCCGGATATCATCGATTATGCCGTACGGGCCTATAAGGATTACAGGTCAGGCAATCTGGCATCGGCGGAAGACACCTATGCGCAGATGCTACCCGCCGTGGCGTTTGTCATGCAGGGAATCGAGCATCTGATGTGTTACGGCAAACGCCTTTTCGCCGCACGGGCTGGGATTAAGGTTTTCGATCGAGCCCCGGCGATGCGCCCGACCGCTTTCGGTGAGCGGCTGGTGCAGCTGCACGCCGCGCGCCTCGGCCGGTTCGCAGACACATCAGTAACAGGCACCCAGCAACGGCCGTCCTGATGGATTCGGCCGCTTCACCCACAATGCCTCTTGGAGAATATCATGGTCGTAGAAAAACAGCTGATAAGCAAGATATCGTGGCGATTGATGCCATTTCTCGGCATCCTCTATCTGATCGCCTATATCGATCGGCAAAATGTCAGCTTTGCCAAACTGCAGATGGTCGATGCTCTCGGCATGAGCGAGTATGCCTATGGGCTTGGAGCGTCGCTGTTTTTTATCGGCTATTTCATCTTTGAAGTCCCAAGCAACCTGTTTCTGGAAAAATTCGGTGCGAGCCGATGGTTCGCGCGAATTCTCGTCTCGTGGGGCCTGGTGACCATAGCACTGGCATTCACGCAGAGCGCCGGCATGTTTTACATGCTTCGTTTTCTGCTGGGTGTGTGTGAGGCCGGCTTTTTCCCCGGCGTGCTTTATCTCATGACGTTGTGGTATCCGGCGCGTTATCGCGGCGCAATGGTCGGTCTCTTCATGATATTCAGCGCCGTGGCCAATGCGATCGGAGCGCCGCTTGGCGGATCGTTGTTGGCCATGGATGGCCTTCTTGGCCTCAAAGGCTGGGAATGGGTATTTCTTGTTACCGGCGTTCCTGCTGTGATTGCCGGGATCGTGACGTGGTTCTATCTGGACGACCGGCCGGAAAAGGCAACATTCCTGACAGCAGCGGAAAAGGATTGGCTGAAAAAGCGCATCGACGACGAGAATTCAAATCTCGGAACGGAAGGCGGCCATGCATTCAAGGCGCTCCTTGACCCGCGTGTCCTGCTCATGTCGGTATGTTTCATCGGCTTTCCGCTCTCGGCCTATGGTTTGAGCTATTGGTTGCCAACCGTTCTGAAAAGCTTTGGCATTGGCAATGTTGCCAACGGTTTTCTGAACATCATTCCCTGGGTGGTGGTGTCTGTGGCGCTTTATGCCGTGCCGCGTATGGCGGCGCGGGCACGCTGGCAGACGCCCTACATCGTCATACCAGCCTTTTTGGGCGCGATCTGCCTGGTCTTATCTGCAGTGATTTCCAATCAGACGCTGCAGTTTGCTTTTCTTTGCCTTGCTGCCGGTGGAATATTCGCCGGACAACCCGTGTTCTGGAGCATGCCCTCGCGGTTTCTCAGAGGCGCCGGCGCGGCGGCGGGGTTGGCCGCGATCAATTCGGTGGGCAATCTGGGCGGGTTCATTGCTCAAAACGTCGTGCCGTGGATAAAGGATGCGACGGGCAGCACGATTGCACCGATGTTCTTCCTCGCGGCATGTTTGACGGTGGCGGGATGCCTTGTATTCATCGTCGAGCGGCTGATTTCCCGGGGCGAAGAGCAGTCGTAAGAAAACGGAAAAATTTCATGAAGCGGGTTCGAACCTTGGTTCGACGCCCGCAGGTGGTCAATGAAGATCGGTTCTGTCGACAGCATTAGCACATTAACTTCAGGCAGCCGCAGCACTGACAAACCAACAGTTCCTGTTTTGCTTGGGGCGATATGCTGTTGTCGTGGATGGATGCGGCTGGACCCGTCTCCGAGAGATCACTAGTCTGTCCATGTTCGCCATAGCGGATTCCATTTGATTGACCACTGTGGACGCAATAACGCAATGCGAATGAAAGGGAGACTTCATGAGACTGGGATTCATCGGATCCGGCGCGATAACCGAAGCGGTCGTGACCGGCCTAATGAAATCAAGATCCGATGTCGAAACCCTTGTTGTCTCGCCGCGCAGTTCAAGCGTGTCTTCCCGACTTGACGAGATGTTTCCGATCGTGCGCGTCGGAAAAGACAACCAGGATGTGGTTGACTGCGCCGACATCGTGTTTCTTGCGGTAAGACCGCAAATTGCCAAGGAAGTGATAGGGGAACTCAGATTTCGCGAAGATCAACATGTGGTGAGCTTTATTGCCGCTATCCAAATCGAAGCGCTTGCCAAGTGGATTGACGTGCCCGTCACGATTACCCGGGCAATTCCTCTTCCTTTCGTGGCTGATTTAAAGGGAGCCACAGCCATATATCCACCTCATGATCTGATAGCCGATCTGTTTTCTTCGTTGGGAACCACAGTTCAGGCAAAAGATATCAAGCAGTACGATCTTTTTGGCGCAGCGAGTGCGCTGATGGGTACATATTTCGGCCTGTTAGAAACAAGCGCCCGCTGGCTTGAAGTGGAAGGAATGTCCTACGACCAAGCGAGCACCTATTTGAGGCAGCTGTTTGGGGGCCTGTCCCACGCAACGGGCGCATCGGAGGCGCGATCGTTTGAGGCGATGGCGTCCGATTTTTCGACAAAGGGAGGTCTGAATGAGCAGGTCTTCACGGAGTTTACCGGAAACGGTGGCACAAAGGCTCTGACACTGGCTCTCGAATCCGTACTCAAACGCATAGAGCAACGATAATGTGTGCCGAACAGCTGCCACAGGCAAAGTGGCGTTGCAGCAGCAGAACCTTCTCAACTCGCTCTATTTTCGACAAGAGTTTTCTATGGTCTTGTCTGTCGCTTTTTGGCCGGATTAACCGGCAGGCCTGAATACGGAAGACCAGGGGCCGTGGCTGGCGTTCGGCCCGAACGCCGGTGCCTTAATTGTGTTTGTGGAAACCCGTCACCAGGCTTGTCTCATCCTGATTTTGAGATCATCAAGCACAGGGACGATCGCCAATATGAGAAGGATGGCTGCAAGGGCAAGCGATGCGGCAAAGCCGAGATGCTTGAAACCGATTGCGCCGGCGATACCGCCGACAAGAAACAGTGCGACAAGGGACGCCAGCAGCTTGAGTTTTTTGCGGTCAGCCTTGACGGAAGGCATATCGAGGCTGCTTGGTGGCGAATTCCAATAGAAGAGCTTACCCAGCTCGATGCCCATGTCTGTCACGAGACCCGTAACATGGGTTGTTCGTATGCGCGCGCCGGAGAGTTTGGTGATGATGGCGTTCTGCAAGCCCATGATGAAACACAAGAGCATGACTGTAGCCGGCACGAACAGCCATTCACGGTGCTCCAGGTTGCGGCCGAGCAGCCCAAAGCAGATCAGCAACATGGCTTCAACCATAAGCGGCAGAGCGTATTGGCTCTGAAGCTTTTTCCGCCGTGCCCAATTGACGAGTATCGCTGAACAGGCGGCTCCGGCCACAAAGGAAAAAAAGGCAGCAAGGCCTGCAAGCACAAGGCTAATGTCGCCGAGCACCAGATTGTCAGCCATGGCCGAGACAATACCGGACATATGAGAGGTATATTGGTGAACCGCCAGAAAGCCTCCGGCATTTGCAGCTCCAGCCACAAAAGTCAGGAATCGCGCAAGATGCCGGTCGGTCTTTTCGAACCGTTCTCTTCCGGTGATCTTGCGCAAATAGGAGATCATCAATCAACAGTGAAGGGCATCGAGTTGCACGGGTATGTCATGAAGGTCCTGCCGCTGCACAATGCATCCCACGGCATCTGCATTTAATTGAGCTTTTGCGACGGTTGACGGTACCTTACACCTCTGCCACCCGTTTCGCTGCGCGCATGTTCGCCAATCAGTTCAATACCTGCGCGGTCAAGGGCGTTGACGACCTTCATCAGGCTGTCGACGATGCCGCGCACATCGCCTTCACTGGCTTCCATCCGTTGAATGGTCGGCAGGGAAACACCGGACATCTCCGCGAGGGCTTTCTGATCGATGCCTAGCAGCGCTCGCGCTGCCCGCATTTGGTTTGCAGTAATCACAATCGTATCCACTTTTATCATTGAGTAGTGATCTGCATCACCTTATCACTGATGTTTAAAACATCAATATGAAACGATAAAATATGCGCGCCCTCTTGGCAGGAATGAAAGTGGGCGTTATTCTCATCTTTATGACTCAACGTTACAAACCACAGCAAGATCTTAACGATACCTGGACGGTCATCGACGCGCGCACGGCACGAGCCGCCGAGATGGGCAGCCGTACCATTATTGGCATGAACCGGCGGGATGCCGAGGAACTGGCGGAACTTTTGAATAAATTGGAAGCGCAAAAGCCGGTAGCTCAGCCTGATCAGAGCTGACGCAATTTGCTTCTTTGATGAAAAGCGAACGACAGGATTGTGATGAAACCGCAAAAGAAACCGTTTGTCGTTGAAATCAAGCACGGCCGCCGGGGCCAAAAATCGCCCGTTGCGTCGATATGGGGTGACATTGACATGTCCACCTATGGTCTTTCCGAGGATAACCGGCCGCGTGCATCTGAAGTTTCCCCGCGGATCAATGCAGCGGACGCCACTGATGGAGATGACCATGGCGATCAATGAAACACCGGTCGAGGTCAAAACCTCCGTAGCCTCGTCCGTGAGCATCGTAGTCGCGACGGGGCTTCACTACGTACAGGTCAATGACCGCGGCGTAAGGCACGAACTGATTGGGCCGTTTCGAACCCGTGAACACGCGCAGGCTGAAGTCGCAAAATGGACTGATCGCTTCAGCGCGGAACGACAACTACAATCTTATTGATCGCAATCGGCCGATGCGCGTCTCCGCTCGACTTTCGCTGTGCGTAAAAATCAGGCCAAGAGTGTGTTCACTGAGCAATCTGGCGCTCACGCCGCTTTGATGCGCTTGCTCATATTGATGCCGGTCGTGCGGAATCCCCCGGCCTTGTAGATGTGCTGAGCCCGCATATTGTCTGCGGCGACGCGCAGACGGATCTGCTCAAATCCTTCCCTGGCAAGCGCAATTTCCAGAGCCAGCAATGCTTGCTTGCCATAGCCGTTACCCTGGCAGGCGGGAAGAATATGAAAATCACTGATGAACGCTGTTCTGGAATCCGTATCGGCGCGGTACCAAAGATAGCCGATGGTTTCGGCATTTTCTTTTTCGCTATCCGTTATGCAGAGCAAGACCTGTCCGGATGTATCTGGACCATTGGGCAGGTCCTCCGCAATTTCGCGTTTCGCCTGTACCACGGCTTCTGGACTGGACAGGCCGTAGTTTGCTGATATCTCGGCAGCATAGTCAGGGATGAAATAATCGAGATAGCTCGAAAACTCGCCCTGGCGCATGGGCCTGAAACCAATCATCGGCAGTATTCCTTTTGTGGCATTTGCATCTTCTGGATACGACATTATTTGGATTTTGCCGAGCGGTCGATCTGCCCTTCGGCTGCGTTGTGCTTGTATTGGAGCGCAATCAGAATTCCCTTCATTGTGCGCAACGCTGTCAGGCACAGGATGAGCGCCAGGGGTATCCATAGAATGAAATGTAGCCACAATGGCGGGGCCAGCGTTACCTCTGTCCAAAGGGCGAGGCCAACAACAATGAAGCCGACGAGCAGCATCACCAGGACTGCGGGCCCTTCGCCCGTGTCGACAAAGGAATAATCGAGGCCACAATTCGTGCAGTGTTTGGGCAGTTTAATGAAGCCGTCAAACATTTTGCCCTGTCCGCAGCGTGGACAGCGGCCCTTGATCCCTGCGGAGACGGGATCGACTGGCGGAGAGAGCGCTTTGTCTTCACTCATGATGTGTCCTTGCTGTTTTTCAAACGGCACCGAGGTTTCTGCACCTATGCTACACCCGCGCAGTTTATCCAAGATGGTAATTGATGTTTGCCAGTTGCAGCGTATATATAAACGTTTTATAGTCAACTAGTGATGTTTTATACATCATAATTGATTCCAGGTGTTGAGATCAGATTGTTTGAATGAATTGACACATGCGCGGGGTCTCCGGCCGAGGCCGGTCGATGCACAAATTTACTGAGGTCGACTGCACAATGATACGGCTGGCGAAATTTCATTCCGAATTTGGTAAAATTGAAGTGCTTCGCGCCAAGAACACCGGTTCCGTCATTTACCGCCAGGGCGGTTTCTACCAATCCGAAAGCGATATAAATGGGGTAAGCGTTGCCCCCTATATTCATGCGATTTTTGGCCTTCTTGCTCAAACACAGGTCAGGGATGTTCTGATGATCGGCTGTGGCGGCGGCAGCTTGGGTACGATGCTCGACAAGACGGGTGTTCGGGTGACGATCGTTGACATCAATCCCACCGCCTTTTTCATCGCCCGGAAATATTTCGGATTACCCCATCACATCGAATGTTACGTCGAGGATGGTTTGAACTTTCTGCATGCTGTTCGCCATCGCTACGATGCGATCATTCTGGATGCCTATACGGGAGGGGACATCCCTGACCATCTGTGCACGGAAACATTTTTTGAACTCGCGCACGCACGTCTTGACGAAACCAACGGTTGTTTGATCAGCAATATCTGGGCGCACAATGATCGCGACCAGTTTCCCAAAGAGATGGCGGAAAAGCTCAGCAATATCTGGACTGATGTGCGTCTTCTGGATACGCCGGGCCTGTGGGACCGAAACACCCTGCTCGTGGCGGGGGAGGTTGAACATTTCAACGCGCCAACGCTTTTGATGCCGCCAACGGATGTGGCAGATGATGTTGCGCGCGATCTCGAACGCTTCAGGTTCATCCCTTGGCGGCGGTCCGAACAGCTGGTGTAGAAATTGAGGTTATCTCATCCAGCAAATGCAATGAGGACTTCATTGAGAGGCGGAAAACAAGTCGTGGCAGCGTCAGCCGTCGTCGCGCGCCTGAAAGGTACCGGCCCGTAAATCTTATATCTGATCGGCTCGCATAGCGGTTACAAGCCGATCAAGGGGCGCTCTCTTTTCGAGGTGTTGTCGCCGATAAAAGCAGCGCCCTTGCATCTGCAATTGTTGCAGCATAGGCAACATGGGGTGGGCGTACACCGTGAGCACGCAACATGCGTCGCACAGCCGGCGATGCACCGGTAATATAGAACTTGACGCCGGCACGCTCTGCCTTGCGGGCAGAGGCCTCAATGACATTTGCTGCGGTGGAGTCAAGCAAAGGTACCGCTGTACAGTCCAAAATGAAGTTATGCCGTTGATCGGCGATGCGATCAAGGATTGTGCCAACGGTTGAAGCCGCGCCGAAGAAGAAGGCGCCGGTCAAGCGGTAGACAACCGTATCGGGATCGGTGCTGGTTGCTGCGTTGTATTCGCCGCGATCGCCATTGGAAGCGTCAGCCACGTCATCAACGGCAAAAGGTTCATGGACTTCCAGTGCTACGTTCTTCGCCATGCGGTCGATGAATAAAATTGCACCGAGCGCAAAGCCAACGACAATTCCCTCGGTAAGATCGCGAAAGATCACCAGCCCAAATGTAACAAGAAGCACCAAGGCATCGCCGCGTGATGAACGAAGGAGCGCGCGGAATGCCTCCTTCTCGATCATGTTATAGGAAACGACGGCGAGAACGCCTGCGAGTGCGGCGAGGGGAATATAGCTTGCAAGTGGTGCAGCGACGAGCATGAAGACCAATAAGAAGGCTGAATGCAGGATGCCGGAGATGGGACTATAAGCGCCGGCGCGGATATTGGTTGCCGTGCGGGCGATTGTGCCGGTGACACAGATGCCACCGAAGAGCCCCGATCCGATATTGGCAAAGCCTTGAGCAACCAGTTCGCAGTTCGATCGATGTCGTCTTCCCGTCATGCCGTCCGCGACCACCGCCGACAACAAGGATTCGATTGCGCCGAGCAGTGCGAAACTGATGGCATCCGGCAGCACCGCAATCGCAAGCTCCGGCGTAAACACAGGAAGAGCAGGCATGGGCAGGGTACGCGGTATCCCGCCAAAGCGTGTGCCGAGCGTTTCAACGGGAAGGCTGAAGGCTGCGGCTGTCAACGAGGCAAGGCAGACCGCGATGAGCAAGCCCGGCCATGACGGTCGCCAGCGTTTGAGCGCGACGATGGTTGCAATGGTCAGCAGAGAAATTGTGACGGCGGCAAGATTGACGGTTCCTGCAGCTTCACCAAGCGCCATGATTTTCGGCAGAAGATCTCCCGGTTCCTTGCCCGCAAGATCAAGACCAAACAATTCCTTCAACTGGCTGGCAAAAATGATGACGGCAATCCCGGCGGTAAAGCCGACAGTGACGGGGTAGGGGATAAACTTGATGTAGGTTCCAAGTCTAAGATAACCGGTGATCGCAAGGAAGACGCCAGCCATCATCGTGGCAAGGATCAAGCCGTTAATACCGTGATGGCTCACAGTCGCCGCAACGAGGACGATGAAGGCACCGGCTGGGCCGCCAATTTGGAATCGGCTGCCACCCAGTGCTGATACGATCACGCCGCCGACGACCGCCGTGAACAGCCCCCGGTCGGGCGTAACCCCGGACGCTATGGCAATTGCCATCGATAGCGGCAAGGCAACGATTGCAACCGTGAGCCCGGCCATCATGTCAGCCTGAAATTTACTCCGGCTATAGCCTTCCCGCAAAACCGTTATCAGCTTTGGGGTGAAAAGCTCGGCAAAGCTTGGTGCTGTCTGCTGTGATTGCGACCGATGGGCTGTATCCAATTCAAACCCCTCTCAGGTGAGAGCGGCGGGATCGTCGGCATCCAACGTCGGCGGTCGCCGTCGCGACAACGACGACACGCTGATCGTCTCAGCGTGAGTATACCGCCTCCGTGTTTAATGAACAGTGGAGCCCGGATCAGAGGCCACTTTTGGTTTTGCCTTGTTCAACATACAATCGACGCGATACCACTCTGAGTGGCTGCCACCTGTAATACGCCAGGAATGTCGCAATCCTGCGACTGGCTCACAAGTGGGAGTATTGTCGTTGCTTACGCTCAGAATGCGGCACGTGTTAAGACGCGCGGGAAGGGAAAGAACGGGCGAATACGTTTAAGCTTAGAACAAGAGCCTTACCCATGTTTTATCTGGCATGGTTCACGTTTCGTCCAAAGTCCCGTACAACTTCGCGATGACCTTGTCACGACCCGGCCCCAAACCCGACGCCGCTCCGATCCGCATCGTTGGCTGATACAGGCGTAATTTATGCCAAGCCTCTAGGGTGTCTCGCTTTTGCAATCCGAGAGGTTCTGACCTTTTATGCCAGCCGCGACCTCGCCAGCGACCTGCTTAAGCTCTTCGCGGGAGGCGCCATCGCGTGCCTGAACTGAAAGACCCTGCAGGATGGTGACGAGGTAGCGGGACAGCGACACGGCACGATCCCGATCCACCCATGGTTGGAGTTTGAGCATAATGCTGTCCCGCATCAAACCTCGGCGCTCCGCCAGTTCGCGGGCCAGGTCGGCGTGGTCTTCGCCGCACTGGATCATGCCGCTCGAAATCATGCAGCCGCGTTCCTCGCCAGGCTCAGTGACGGCTTCGATGGCGTTCTTGAGGAGGGTTTCCACAGTTTCGCAAAGACTGGTCGTCTGACCAAGATTGTTCAGTGCCGTTGGCAGGCCGGAATATCGATCGAGCGCCTCACGATAAAGGCCAGCCTTGCTGCCGAACGCTGCATAGAGGCTCGGCGGCGCGATGCCGATCGCCGCCGTCAGATCATTCAACGAGACGCCCTCATACCCATGGCGCCAGAACAGGCGCATGGCGGTATCAACCGCGTGGTCCCTATCGAAGGTCCGCGGCCCGCCCCGACGTTTTTTAACGAGCTTATCCATAGCGATCACTAAAGACAACTTGACAGCACAATGCAAGCCTTTATCTTGTAGTGATCGCTAAATATAAGGATGAATATTGTGAATAATCGGATGTTGACGATGCAGAGTGAAGAGCCGCCGATCGGACTAGGCGTCTGCGGGGCGAGGCGTGCCAGCCGTGTCTTTATGGTGTGGGCGCTATGGATAGCCCTGATGATGATTATGCCTTCGGTCGCAATGGCATGGCAGAAGGATTACATTGTGAAGTCGCCGGACGGTGTCGACATCGCGGTTCAGGAGGCTGGCAATCCTGCCGGGCGGCCCATTGTCTTCATCCACGGATTGCTCGGGAGCCATATCGACTGGGAGAGCCAGTTGCACAGTCCTGACCTTTTACGTTACCGGCTGATCACATTCGATCTTCGCGGCCATGGACTTTCGGGGAAGCCACAGGATGCGCAGGCCTATGGTGACGGACGCCGCTGGGCTGATGACCTGCGCGCCGTGCTCGATGTGACAAAAGCCGAAAATCCGGTTCTTGTCGGCTGGTCGTTGGGCGGAGTAGTCGTTTCCAACTATGTTGCAGCTTACGGCGATGATGAGATCGGGGGCCTGGTTTACGTGGGCGGTGTCATTGAACTGAAAGCCGAGCTTTTAAAGCCGCATCCCGAAGTCTATGCGGGCCTTGCTTCGGACGACCTGAAGGTCCACCTCGATGCAATGCGCGACTTTCTGGCGCTGTGTTTTGCGACGCAGCCGGATCAGGTAACGTTCGAGCGGCTGTTGTCCAATGCGGCCATGGCATCGTGGATCATGACCCGAACAGTGCCTTCCATGACAGTCTTTGCGGCGGAAGGGCTGCCCAGGATCAAGGCTCCTATGCTGATGCTTTACGGCGAAAAGGATGCACTGGTCATGGCGCGCCCGAGCCTTGAGCGGGCGAGGGCCCTCAACCCGGCGGTTCGCTCGCAGATTTATGCCGATTCCGGACACGCGCCATTCGTGGAGGAAGCGCAGCGGTTCAATCGCGACCTGGCCGATTTTCGCGATTCTGTTTCAACGCGCTGAAGACGACGGCGAGAGCGGCGGGGTATGCATGGCAACCGCATGGCGCAGGGGGATCGGTTGCCGTCGCCAGGCTTCTGGGCTGACTTCTGGCGTGGAGCCTTTTGAAGCCTGCGTCGTTGGTTTCAAAAGTTGCGGCTGTGATCGTCATGGGAGCGGCAATAGCGGATACCTGTGTCAAGGACATTCACGGTTTGCCGCTTTTGGTGGGCGCCTTGGCGGGTGCGCTTCTCCTGAAGAGAACATCTCCCGTTGGACCGATGTAGCGGGCAGTAAAGCAGGCCATGTTTCAAACAGGAGCCATTGATCGGCCTTGCGGGTATACCGCTCCAATTAACGGGCCGTTATCAACGTCAGTAGTGAGGGCGAGAACAAGATGGGGTGCCTGCCGCCTTCCCAGACAGCATCGCGTTGTGTTGATCTTGTCATGATCTCCGCGCACATGGTATCTTGGGCTTGAAGCGGCGGCTTGGAATGCGATGACGGGTGCTGTAGGTGCAAATTGTCGATTCCCTGCGCTGCTGTTGGCGGGATTTTTCTTTGCGCCGCCGGCAAACGCTTTCACACCAAGCGATATTTATGCAGTCGTGAGCGTTGTAACCGGTCAAGGCGTAGAAAATCGTGCAAAGGGCTTCGTGGATTGCCTGGATAAGGTTCTTCCTCGGGTGTCGGGCAGTTCGCGGTTGAGTGAGGGCGCCGAGATGCAAACTGTCCGCAAGCATGCCTCGGACTATATCTAGAGTTTTTCCTATCACGACAGGCTGGCAGGCCGCCCGATTCATGATGAGCAGGGAACCCATGATCGGCCCCACGATCTCACATGCCATTTTCGCAAGGACAGTATCGATGATCTGCTCGGGCGGCTCGGAGTTCGTCCATGGCTAGACAAACGGCCCGTGCTCGGAGTGCTATTGAAGGTGCGTCGCGGCCAAGCGAGCTATCAGGTAGCGGCCGGTAATAGCCGCGATCTGGCCATGCGAGAGGCATTCGCCGCCGCATCCGATCTCACAGGCATCGATGTGGTTTTCCCGTCCGGCGAGTGTACCGGCTTACGATCGGTAGAGGGTACCATGCCTTTGTCGGGTGAGTTGGACTGGAGCGATAGCGAGGGCGGCTGGATCGCAACATGGGAACTGGACGTTCAACCGAGTGCAAACAAACTCCACGAAGCGAGGTGGCAGGTGCGGGGCGTCAGCTTTGACGACGCCTTCAGAAATGCCCTTAAGGGAGCCGCACAGATTCTGTCTGGCAATGGCAAACCTGTCGGCGCGTTGACTCACGCCGAGAAATGACGGTCTTTTCCCGCACTAGCCTATATGTCAGATGATGACGCGAATCTTGGCCCAAAACCCATCACCGGCACTTCGAAAGAAACCGTTTGTGCGTTTCAAGACGCGTTTGCCGGACAAGCCTCAAAGCTATCTTCTAAACGTTTCGCTTCACCGGGGCGAGCATGATCTTTCGTTGAAGGTCTTGCCGCACCGCTTTAACGGGCTTGACATATCTTTGGATACGCCAATAGGGTTTGGCCCGCGTCTCTGCAGAACTGCAGAGGATGCGCATCAAGCCACAGTTCTTAGCTTATAGAGGTTCCAATGCGCCGACTCATTTCTCACGAAAATCACATACGAAATTCTGAGAAGTTGAGGGTTCATGCGCACTTTGAATCTGGGCATCCTGGCCCATGTGGATGCAGGAAAGACTAGCCTTACCGAACGACTGCTTTTTGACGCGGGGATGATAGACAAGCTCGGCAGCGTCGATAGCGGCAATACGCAGACAGATAGCCTCGAACTCGAACGGCAACGTGGCATCACGATCAGGGCTGCCGTCGTGTCGTTTACCATTGGCGATACGGTGGTGAACCTCATCGACACGCCCGGTCACCCCGACTTCATCGCTGAAGTCGAGCGCGTGCTTGGACTATTGGATGCCGCAGTCGTCGTTGTTTCAGCGGTTGAAGGGGTGCAAGCCCAGACGCGCATACTGGTGCGTGCGCTGCGCCGTCTTGGCGTTCCTTTCATATTCTTCATCAACAAGGTTGATCGCCTCGGCGCGCGATATGATGAGGTGCTGAGGGATATTCCGGTTCAGCTGCCGGTCCGGCCCATTGCCATGTCGACCGTCGTCAATGGGGGCTGCAAACTTACCCAGGTTGAGGCATCCGACCCGGCGCACGAGCCGCTTTTCACGATCTTGTGTGAAACGCTGGCGGAGAATGACGACATGCTGCTGAGCGACTACGTGCAGAGCCCCGATAGCCTGACGGTCGAAAGGCTCGAACGCTCTTTGGCCGATCAGGTTGCCAAGGGTCTGGTGCACCCGGCATTTGGCGGAGCCGCAACGACTGGTGTTGGCATACCAGCCTTGAGTTCGGCCATTGCGACGATGCTACCCTCGCGCCGCCTTAATGCGGATGGCTCAGTTGCCGGCAAAATATTCAAGATCGAGCACGGATGGGGAGGTGAAAAGCTCGCCTACATGTACCTGACATCCGGCACGGTCCATCTGCGGCAATATTTAAATCTACCGAAGGGGCCGGCAAGGGTGACCGGAATCCATGTTTTCAGGGAGGGCCGAATTCACAATGTCGGCAGTTTCAGCGCCGGTCAGATCGCGCGTGTCAGTGGTTTCAGCAGTGCCCGGATCGGGGATGCGGTAGGCTCACATATCCTCCCTGGAGGTCAGCATCACTTTGCCTTGCCGACCCTTGAAACCCGCATCCTGGCCCGGCGGCCTTTCGATAAGGCGGCACTCTGGCTGGCGTTGAACCAGCTGGCCGAACAGGACCCGCTGATCAATCTGCGCAGGAACGATGTTGAAGGCGAAGTCTTCGTTTCATTGTATGGCGAGGTGCAAAAGGAGGTCATCCAGTCGACCTTGCTAACGGACTTCGGTCTTGAAGCAATGTTCGAGGAGAGCACGGTCATCTGTGCGGAGAGGCTTGTTGGAATCGGTTCCGGTCTCGAAATCATGTTTAAGGAGCCAAATCCATTTATAGCAACCGTTGGATTACGCGTCGAACCGCGGCCGGAAGGGGCGGGCAACAGCTTCGTATTGGAAGTGCCGATAGGCCAGATGCCCGCAAGTTTCTATCGAGCGGTCGAGGAAACCGTATTCGAGACGCTGAAACAGGGCATTTTCGGCTGGCAGGTCATCGATTGCCACGTGGCAATGACTGCGGCCCGGCACAGCTCCCCGACGAGCACGGCCGCTGACTTCCGGCAGTTGACCCCTTTGGTGCTGGCCACCGCCCTATCATCCGCCCAAACCGTCATATGTGAACCGATCGACCGCTTTCACCTCGAAGCGCCGACAGAGGCATTGAATGGGGTGCTCACCTTGCTTGCCAGATCCGGTGCAACAGCAGCGGATTCCGTGATTGCCAATGGCTCGGTCCGGCTGGAAGGCACCATAGCATCCAAGATGGTTCAAAATGTTCAGCAACAATTGCCGGGACTGACGAGCGGTATGGGGACTATGGAATCGTCCTTTGATCATTATGCTCCCATGGCTGGTTCACAGCGTTCGCGCCAGCGATCTGATGCCAATCCGTTCAATCGGATCGAATATCTGCGGCGCCTGCGCCGAGACCTCTCTTGATCGGCGCGGCCGCCCCCGCGTGCCTGGTGCCCAAGGTGAGGGTTTTCATCGCTTGGCTCGTTTCACGGTTTGGACCGGGACCCTACTGGGATCAGGGATCAAAACCCATCGAGCCAGGCTGCGAGGCCGTCCAGTGTCTGCAGTCCGTATTCCACCGCGCCGAAGCCAATGACCACCTGACGCCGCTCGCGGCTGGGATGGAGCTGGCGCATGGTCAGCACCGTCTTGCCGTCAGTCTGCTCGTCGAAGGTCACTGTGGCGCGGAAACGGTCGGGGTCGTCAGGATCTGGCGTGCCATAATCCATCACGATCCGCTCGTTCGGCACGATCTCCAGAAAGCGCATGAGGCTTGGGAAGCGCTGCTGCTCGCCCTCGAATACGCCCACCATATCGAACCGCCAGACGCCGCCCTCGCGGATATCGGCTTCGTGGGTCTCGATGCTGAAGCCGGCCGGGCCGTACCATTCGCCAAGTGCCTTGGGGTCCATCCAGGCGGCAAAGACCTTGTCGCGAGGGTGGTTGAGCAGCTTCACCAGCACGATTTCGCGGTCGAGCGACCATGTCTCAAACAGGTTTGCCATGTCCTTCATTCTCCTCTTCCGCTTTATCCAGATAGACTTCCAGCCGATCCAGCCGCTCAGTCCAGCGCCGGCGCTCGGCTTCCATCCAGTCAGCCGCCTCGTCGAAGCGCGCATGCACCAGCCGGCACCAGCGGCTGCGCCCGCGCTTTTCGCTGGCGATCAGCCCGCAATCTTCCAACACCTTGAGATGTTGGGCGAAGGAGGGCAGTGCCATGTCGAAAGGCTTGGCCAGGGCACTGACCGGCAACTCGCCCTCGACCAACCGCGATACCACAGCGCGGCGGGTCGGGTCGCTCAGGGCGTGAAAGGCGAGGTCGAGCGGGGTCGAATGGTAAGGCATATTTATCCGTAAAGTGATCGGGCGCGCCGGTCAAGGATAAAAAGGTACTTGCCTTAGTATCTGACTTCGAATAGAAAGGCACATGCCTTACTATTAGGCCTGGAATATTGGGGCCGTTGAGCGGCAACCCTTTACAAGGAGGACTCCAATGGCAGTTCGTGTCGATCTCATTATCTCGCTCGATGGTTTCGCGACAACGACGGACCAGACGCCCGAAGCCCCGTTCGGTGAGGACTGGCCGCGTCTCGTCGGCGCATATGTGGCAACGCAAACGTTCCGTGAGCGCGTGCTGAAGGATACCACGGGAGCAGGGACCACAGGCATCGATGATGATTACGCGAAGGAATACTTCACGAATGTGGGTGCCGAGATTATGGGTGCCGGCATGTTCGGGCTCCACAATTTTCCCGACGATCCGAACTGGCGTGGCTGGTGGGGCGACGAGCCGCCATTCCGGGTTCCGGTCTTCGTCCTCACCCACAACCCGCGGCCGTCCATGGAGATGGCCGGTGGCACCACTTTCCACTTCCTCAATACCACGCCGGTTGATGCGCTCCAGCAGGCAGTTCGTGCGGCGCGCGGCAAAGATGTGCGGGTTGGCGGTGGTCCTACTGTCGTTCGCGCCTTCCTCAAGGCGGGCCTTGTCGATCGGCTTCATGTTGCGATCGCTCCGATTTTGCTCGGGCGCGGCATCCGCCTGTGGGACGATCTGCGCGGTCTGGAAGCGGGCTACACAACCAAGGCAGAAACGGCACAGAGCGGCACGATCCACCTCACTTTCCGCCGCTAGCCGGTGGCCCGTGACTTGAAGCCATCATCGGCTGTATAAATCGGGACGGCCGCCCTATAGAGATGGAAAGGAGTGCATCCTGATCGATACGGGAGCGTCGAATTCTTGGGAGGCGGCGATGGGCCTGACCGCGCTGGACCGCCAAAGCAACATCATGCCGGCATAAGGAATTCACAGTTGAGATTTCTCGGTTTCTTACTCGGCGCCTACGCCGCACTTTTGGCTCCGGCTTGGTCTGCGGAAAACGTCACGATCCCAGCCTACGCGCCAGCGCCCGGTGTAGAGCATGTCTATCGCGTTCAGATGGCAAGCGAGACCGACATGTCTTTCTGGTTCGACAACCCGGGCGCGTCGTCCGTTGCGATGCGCGGCGCGTATCGCCGGCGCATGATCATCTTATCGCGGGATGAGAAGAGCATGCGCGTTCGCTGGTCCCTTGATTCCGCTTTGCCGGAAGGTGTTTCCGGCGCCGCGTCCACCTATCAGCTCAACCCGCTCTATCAGAATTCTCTGCTGGCCTATGGCGTAAACCAGTTGGAGTTCGAAACAAATTTGAGCGGAATCCCCTCCAATGTGCTCGGTGCCGATGCGATTGTGGCCAACATGCAGAAAATGGCTGCAAATGGGCCAGGAGGAATATCAGCTGCGCCGGAAAGCGGCGTCAGTAACATCATAGAAGCGGTGCGTGCAAATCCACTCCAGATCGTCACCGCCCTGATACCGGAGGCGCTGGTGTTGGCCAATGGGCAAGGCGCCAGCGAAGAGACCCTTGAGATAGCGCAGGCCTATACGTCGTCGGGAACTGAAAACATTAGTGGTGTCGATGTGCGTGCCGAGATCATCTGGACCCTGGAATCGACGGATACGGTCAGGCACACGGCAACTCTGTCTTTCTCTCAAATCGATGACCCCATTGCACTCAGCCAATCGCAGCAGGCGGCGACTGCCAAGATGATGACTGCCTTTCCCGAGCGGGCAAAGGCTCTGACAAGCGATCAACTTGCCGAGGTCAAACGCGCAAGCAAGAACCGAACCTCCCGCTTTGTCGTATCTCTGGATGATGGTTCGGTCCTGGAAGCATTGGAAACGGTGGCGGTTCGGTCGGGAGGCATGACCGTTCGCACGTTCACTCATGTGCGGCGCGAACAGGTGCCAGCCAGTCTACCCATTCCCGCTATTCTGACATCTGCCACTTTGCTGACACCGGATCTGCGCGTCGAACCGCTGCCGTCAACCACAGCCACGCCAGCACGCGTCAACGATGATATTCAGGCATCCGCCCCTCATGGCGGAACGTCACAGGCCCATGTGGCGGCTGCCGGGAATGAAAACAAGAACACGGTCATAGCGCCCATCTCGCTTCAGGTGAAAAGCGCGATACTGGGCGCGTCCCCCGTCCATCATGATATTGGTCTGAATATTGACCTCACGCCGGACAGCGCCGCAAAATTCAAGGACTTCACCCAGGCCGCCATAGGACAACAAACCCAAGTGTTGATCGACGACAAGGTTATCATGGAACCCTGGATAAGGGAGCCGATCGTCGATGGTCATATTGTAATAACCGACGCCGATAGGAAGAACTTGCAGATCTTGGCTGAGCGGTTGGCAATACCGGGCGCTTCGATCTTCGTTCGTGTGGTGCCGTGAGAAAACAATCAAAACTGCTCAAGGCACGTTTGCCGATCCCGTGTTCTCCCGCAAGCTCCAGGAGCGCATATGCGGTGGAACCAGAGGTTCCGACCGGATATAGACCTGAATGGAGATCAGCATAGCGTTCGTGACAAATGTGATCATTGCTATGGCTTAGATATTGATGATGAGGTCTGTGATTTCGGTATTGCGGCTGAAGGCGCGCTCGGTGTTCCAACTGAAGGCCGATTGCAGGGATTCGTGATCGATGTGATTGCGGTAGACGGCGGCTGCCTGTGTCCGGTTGTGCACCTT
>NZ_JBQEPA010000023.1:0-94593 GCF_052056495.1 Phyllobacterium sp. 22229 | reverse complement strand
CGCTGGTCAGAGGGGAAGCCTGCACAGTCATACTGGTACCTCAGCGGAAATGGAATCGGCTTGGGTACCAGCTTCTGTCGAGAATCTGCGTCTGTCCAGATATAAATCGTCTAATCAGTCGCGCAGCAACTCGTTGATCGAGGTCTTGGAGCGGGTCTTCTCATCGACGCGTTTGACGATCACCGCGCAATAGAGGCTCGGGCCCGGTTCATTGTTAGGGAAAGGCTTGCCCGGCAAGGTACCCGCGACAACAACCGAATAGGGCGGAACTTCGCCGTAGAAAATCTCGCCCGTGGCGCGGTCGACGATCTTTGTCGACTTGCCGATGAACACGCCCATGCCGAGGACCGCACCTTCGCGCACGATGCAGCCTTCGACCACTTCCGAGCGGGCACCAATGAAGCAATTGTCTTCAATGATGGTCGGGCCTGCCTGCATGGGTTCGAGAACGCCGCCAATGCCGACGCCGCCGGAAAGGTGCACATGCTTGCCGATCTGCGCGCAGGAGCCGACCGTGGCCCATGTATCCACCATCGTTCCCTCGCCGACATAGGCGCCGAGATTGACGAAGGACGGCATCAGGATGGCGCCGGGAGCAATATAGGCCGAACGGCGGACAATCGCGTTCGGCACCGTGCGGAAGCCCGCCTTGCTGAACTCGGTCGCGCCCCAGCCTTCAAACTTCGAGGGAACCTTGTCCCACCACGGTGCGCCGCCGGGCCCGCCGTCGATGATGCCCATGTGATTGAGACGGAAGGAAAGGAGCACTGCCTTTTTAAGCCACTGATTGACCGTCCATGTGCCGTCCGCCTGCCGTTCGGCAACACGGGCTTCGCCGCTGTCGAGAAGCAGCAATGATGTGTCAACCGCATCGCGTATTTCGCCGCGCGTTTCGGTGTTCACGGCATCGCGTTCGTCAAAGGCCTTGTTGATGGTCTTTTCAAGACTGGCCAGGTCGGGCTTGGACATTTTCAGGTCACTCCATTGCACGGGCGGTTAAGGCTGATGTAAGGCCTAGTAGGATAAGTCTGTGAGAGGGTCAATCGCAGCGTCACAATGTTGGACGACGAATAGGATTTAATGTCTGTAAGCGTCACTTGCGTCCGCAGAAGGAGAATATAATTGAATACTGATGAAAAAAACGGCTGGACGCCATTTTCCCACTCGACAGAAGCCGTACGGCGGGTAGAGACCGCTCCCGAGACCCCGCAGACACAATCGGACACCTATCGTCTTGCCTTTGCCGATCCGGAATTCATGACACGCCGCGATCTGCGCGCGGTGCGGCTGCAGCTTGAATTGCTCAAACCGGAAATGGCCCTGACCGAACGGGGTATCCGTTCGACGGTCGTGCTTTTCGGCGGCGCCCGTATTCCCGAGCCCGGCGGCGAGGCCTGGGCGGCGAAAAACGACGTGCAGAAGAAGAACCTTGAAGCCAATTCGCGCTATTATGCCGAGGCGCGCAAGTTTGCCCAGCTATGCTCGACCTATTCCGCGACCACCTACAACCGCGAGTTTGTGGTTGTTACCGGCGGCGGCCCCGGCGTGATGGAGGCCGGCAATCGCGGCGCAGCCGATATCGGAGCGCCGACAATCGGCCTCAACATCGTCCTGCCGCACGAACAGGCGCCGAACGAATATGTGACGCCGGAGCTCTGCTTCAACTTCCACTATTTTGCCATCCGGAAAATGCACTTTCTGATGCGGGCCAAGGCGCTGGCGATTTTCCCCGGCGGCTTCGGCACCATGGACGAGACATTCGAGACGCTGACACTGATCCAGACGGGGCGCATGGAGCGCATCCCGGTTCTTCTTTTCGGCCGGTCGTTCTGGGAAAAGGCGATCAATTTTGAATTCCTGGCCGAACAGGGGGTCATTTCGCCGTCCGACAGGGAACTGATCACCTTTGTCGATGACGCCGAAGAGGCATGGGGCGTGATCAAGACGTTCTACGAGCTGCCCTGATCCTCTGCCTCATCGCGGCCGCGAGGCGGATGAATCCATGTCACAAGCACGACGGAGATGATCATCAGCAGATACCAGGAGCCGAATTTGGCAAAGGAAACCAGCGTCCAGCCATCGGCCTGCGCGGGGTAAATCCAGGCTCTCGACCACGTGCCGATGTTTTCAGCGGCCCAGATGAACAAGGCGACCAGCAGGAATGCCACGAGCAGTGGCATTCGGTGACGAAACCGGAAAACGCGGTAGTACATCGTCGTTCGCCAGAACAGCAGGACGGTGGCGGCAAAGAGCACAATCCTGATATCGGGCAGGAAATGATGGGTGAAAAAATTCGCGTAGATCACCATGGCCAGCACGAGCGTCAGCGCGAATGACGGGTAGCGTTCAAGCCGGATATCAAAAATCCGGTTGATACGGGCCATGTATGAGCCGACCGCGGCATACATGAACCCCGAAAACAGCGGGACGCCGCCAATGCGAAAGACATTGGGCTCGGGATAAATCCACGAGCCTGCCTGTGTCTTGAAGATTTCCATCACCGTCCCGACGATGTGGAATATCAAGATGACCTTGGCCTCGCTCCAGGTTTCCAGTTTGAACCCCAGCATGCCCAGCTGAATGGCGACGGCGCTAAGGAACAGGAAGTCATAGCGGGGGATTGCGCTGCCTTCAGGCCAATAGAGGCGCGTGAGCATGATGATTGCAAGCAATGCACCGCCGAACAGGCAGGCCCAGGCCTGTTTGATGCCAAAGACCAGGAACTCGACAAGACCACCGCAGACGCCCGACTGCGGGAGCCGGGCGAGGACGCGGTGCGCCGCAGCATCGATAATGGCTTCGACGGATGTAAATCGCTTCAAGCAGGCATACCCGTGCGGACCTGTCCCGGCTGGATCGCATTGAGAAACGACGCCAGATCATCGGTCACATAGTCAACGTGATCGGTGTAGTCCGGATCACGTTCCCATATCTCGGAGAACGTCGGCTCGAAATTGTGCGGAACGATCAGCACGGTCTTCATGCCGAGCGCCTTGGGCTCGACCAGATTGCGCGCGAGGTCCTCGAACATGGCGCTGCTCTTGGCATCGATGCCGTGCAGATCGAGAAAGCGGTCATAGGCCTGCCGCGCGGGCTTGGGCATCAGTTCGGCAGCAACAATATCGAAAATATCGTCGAACTCATCGAGGACGCCGAGTTGCCGCGCCGCCCGCTCGGCATGGCCGCGGTCACCATTGGTGAAGATGAACTTGCGCCCCGGCAGATGTTTGATCGCCATGGCCAATGCCGGATCGGGAACCAGCCAGGAATAATCGATATCGTGGACCTTCTGCAGAAAATCGTCCGGATCGATGTTGTAGCGATCCATGAGGCCTTTGAGGGTTGTCCCGTAATCCTTGTAGAACTGCTTCTGCAGCTGGCGAGCATCCGTATGGGAAAGCTGCAGGAGATTGGCAACATAGCCAGTCATCTTCACGTCGATCTGCGAAAACAGATTGGAATGATGCGGGTAGAGCGTGTTGTCCAGATCGAACACCCAGTCCGTTACATGGGCAAAATTCAGAGGATCAGGATTTTTCGTCATGCATACTCGCCATTGCAGGGACATCGGTAACGGGACAGGCCGTGTGTTGCCTTATCGACTCAATAGACGAAAAAAGTCCGAACTACGACCGTTTTTACATTTTCCGCTAACAGCAGCTTCATGAATACCGCATAGTACTGGAGTAGCAGCATCAGGGGTGAAATGTTCAGAATTCTGTACAAATGTGCGCTGGTCACACTTATCGCGATTGTCTGTTCTTTGCTGATTACCGGGAGCATCATGAGTGCTTTCGACATGCACAACAAAATGGGCTTTGTGATCGCCACAATCTGTCCGCTGACAATCACCCCGCCGATCTCGCTGATGGTGTTCAGGCAGTCCGAGCGGCTGCGCGTGACCCTGCTCCAACTCAGCCAGGTCATGCAGCAGCTTGAGGAAACCAATGCCAAGCTGCTGGAAAAAGCCTCGCGCGACAGCATGACGGGCCTGCTCAACCGTGAAGCGTTTTTCACCCATGTGGACAGGGTCCGCAGGCAGATGCCAGGATCCCTGCTGATCATCGATGCGGACCATTTCAAGAAAATCAACGACCAGCACGGCCATTACAATGGCGATGGCGCGCTGACCGCCATTGCCCACTGCATTGCACGCAGCATCGGCGAAAATGACAGCATCGGCCGCATCGGCGGCGAAGAGTTTGCAGTTTTCCTGGCCACGGAACGCGAAAACGAGGTTCGGGCCATTGCAGAACTCATTCGCGAAGATGTGACGCTGATTGATTTCAAGACGCCGGAAAATGAGCGTGTTCCGCTCAGCGTCAGTATCGGCGGGGTGATCGACGTCTCGACAGGGACGATCGCCGATCATTTCCAGACCGCCGATCGCAGGCTTTACGAGGCCAAGCGCAATGGCCGCAACTGCGTCATCGTGAAACCGGCGATGAAAACCGCAGCCTGACCTAAATCGCCGATGGGTCCAGCGGCGGGCTGTCTTTCCACCGGGCAACAATGGCAGCCATATCAGCGGTTTCAAAGGCGTCCCGCAGCGCGGCAAAGCTTGGGAGAACAAAATAGGCGCGCTGGAACTTGTCAATCTCGTAGGCGGTCCGCATCACCGTTTCCAGATCGAACGGGACGTGATGTGCATCCGGGCTTTCGACAGCAAATTGCAATTCGCTGAACGATGACATCAGGCCGGCGCCAAAAGCCTTGAGTGCGGCGCCCTCCTCCTGCATCAGGCCGAATTCAGCCGTATACCAGTATAGCCGCGCCACCATCTGTTCTCCGCCGATCCGAACCGCGGCAGCACCCTTTTCGCCGTAGAGCTGCATGAAATCGGCAAACACCGGCTGGCTGAGAATGGGAACATGGCCGAAGAAGTCATGGAACATGTCCGGCTCGACGATGTAGTCCAGCTCCTTCTTGCTGCGCAACCAGTTGGTAACCGGGAAGCGGCGGTTGGCAAGATGGTCGAAGAACGGCTCGTTCGGGATAAGGCCCGGGACGGCCACGATCTCCCAGCCCGTCAATTTGCGCAGCCGTTCGCTTACTTCATGGAAATCGGGGATACGGTCGAGCAACCCCAGAGCATCGACGCCGTCGAGATAGCTGTGATGGGCAAGCCGCGCCGTGAGCTTGGTCTGACGGTCACACAAGGTGCGCCACACCTCCTGATCTTCCGCCGAGTAGTCATATTGCTGTTCAACGGTAAAATCCGGCTGGCAGGCATGATAGTCGCCGCGCAACCCCTGTGCTGCACATTCGCGGGCATAAGCCTCGACGCTGATGGTCATGAATTCCTCCTCGATTCCATTCCAGCATCCAGAATACTCCGGAAAATCGAGTGAATTTGACCTTATTGTCTCAATGGACCACAATCTTGAGAGGAAAATATAATATTTCGGAGAAAAACAAGTGACATCCCCTCGATTTGACGAATTTGAAATCAAGATGCTGCAGGTTCTGCGCGACAATGGCCGGGTGCCGATCACCGATCTTGCACAAGCCATCGGGCTTTCGGCGACGCCCTGCGGCCGGCGTTTTGACGCCCTGCAGGAAACGGGTGTCGTCAAAGGCTTTGCCGCCGTGATCGACCGCCGGTCCATCGGGCTCATGGTCGAGGTCTTCGTTCAGGTCCGGCTGACATCGCACAGCGATGACTCGCCGGAACGGTTCATCACGGAAATACAGCGCATGGACGAGGTATCATCGTGCTGGACAATGACCGGCGAGCACGATTTCCTGCTACACGTGATGGTGCCCACCGTCGATGATCTCAACGACTTCGTCATGCACCGTCTGATGCGCCTGAAGGGCGTGCGCGATGTGCACACTCAACTCGTGCTGCAGAACATCAAGGGGCCGGGCAAAATTCCGCTCGACCACCTCAAGCGCTGATCAGGGAACGATCAACGTTCCCGCGCCGCGTTCGGTGAAAAGCTCAAGCAGGACCGAATGCGGGGTCTTGCCGTTGAGGATGACGACCCCTTCGACACCGCGATTGATCGCGTCGATGCAGGTTTCGACCTTGGGAATCATGCCGCCTGAAATCGTGCCATCCTTGATGAGGGCGCGGGCCTGCCCGACGGACAGTTCCTTGATGAGCTTCTTGTCCTTGTCGAGAACGCCGGGAACATCGGTCAGGAACAGCAGGCGCGAAGCGGCCAGAGCACCGGCAATGGCGCCTGCGAAGGTATCGGCATTGATATTATAGGTATGGCCGTCACGTCCCGGCGCAACTGGAGCTATGACCGGGATCATCTCCGAGCGGGCAAGCAGGTCAAGCAGCGTGCGGTCCACTTCAACCGGTTCACCGACAAAGCCAAGGTCAACGATCTTCTCGATATTGGAATCGGGATCGACAATGGTCTTCTTGGCCTTTTCCGCGAAGACCATATTGCCATCCTTGCCGCACAGGCCGATGGCCCATTCGCCTTCCGCATTGATCAGCGCGACGATTTCCTTGTTGATCGAACCGGCAAGAACCATTTCGACGATTTCAAGCGTCTTCGCATCGGTGACGCGCAGACCGCCTTCAAACTTCGATTCGATACCCATGCGTGCAAGCATGGATGCAATTTGCGGACCGCCGCCATGGACGACGATCGGATTGATGCCGGATTGCTTCAACAGCGCGATATCGCGGGCGAAAGCCTTGCCGAGCTCCACATTGCCCATGGCATGGCCGCCATATTTCACGACAACGGTCTTGTTTTCGTACCGCTGCATATACGGAAGTGCCGCGGAGAGAAGGCTTGCCTGAATTTCTGCGGTGTGCTCAGTCTCGGACATGGGGGAAGCAAGCTCCAGCTTAAAAAGGACGGGGGTCTCATAACCCTAAAGACGGCCATGGGCAAACATGATTTAGGGTGGGCGGGAACGTTTTTGCATGCGGCCCATTGACAGGACAACCTGTCCGCAGATTTAACTTAGGGGCAGGACTCTGGATAGTCAAAGAGTTGGAAACGCCGGTCGCATGACACCCGAAGGCATATCAGAACTCATTTCACGGGTCGCTTTGCGGGACCGCTCGGCGTTCGATCGGCTTTATACCTCCACAAGCGCGAAACTATTCGGCGTATGTCTGCGTATCTTGGGCAATCGCTCGGAAGCAGAGGACGCACTGCAGGATATCTACGTCAAGATCTGGAACAAGGCCGACCGGTTTGCCGTCGCCGATACCAGCCCGATCTCATGGCTGGTGGCGATTGCGCGCAATCATTCGATTGACGTGCTGCGTGCGCGCAAACCGGCAACAGCTGAACTGGAAAAGGCCGTCGGTCTTGCTGAACCGTCTCTCAATCCCGAACAGTCTGCCATTGCATCCGGTGAAACGAAGCGCATCAATGAGTGTCTCGATCAGTTGGATTCTGACCGGGCTGCGGCCGTGCGAGGCGCTTATCTGAATGGCGAGAGCTATGATCTTCTGGCGATCCGGCACCGGGTGCCGCTCAATACGATGAGAACCTGGCTGCGGCGCAGCCTGATGAAACTGAAGGAATGTCTGGAACGATGAGCACGATACCTCCCGATGACACAATGCCGGAAGGCGACGATTTCGTCGCTGCCGAGTATGTGCTGGGCGTGCTGCCGGATCAGGAGCGGCAGGAGGCCGCCCGCCGCATCGAAACCGATGCGTCCTTCGCGCGCCTCGTGTCCGAATGGCAGAACCGGTTCAATCCGCTCAACGAGCAGTTTCAGCCGGTGACGGCGCCCAGCTATCTGAAGAGCCAGATCGACCAGCGCCTGTTTGGCATCGACTCGGGCCGCGTGGGGACCGGCGCCTCCTTCTGGAACAGCCTGGCCTTCTGGCGGACCATTGCCGTTGCAGCGCTTGCGCTTGTGCTGTTCAACTTCGGCAGGGAGTATGTGCAGCGGCAGAGCGGACCAGTGCCTGCCCAGCTCATCGCCTCCATGGCAAGCGATAGCGGTCCAATGCGCAGCGTTGCTGTTTTTGACGGCAAGTCGAGAAAGCTCAGGGTTACGCTGGTTTCCGGCGACATACCGCTGAACAAGTCGCTGGAACTCTGGCTGATTGCGGGAAAGGATGCGCCGGTGTCGCTGGGCATTCTCAAATCACCCAAGGTGACGGAGTTCGACGTGCCCGCACCGGCTGCGGCAAAGCTGCGGGATGGAACAACCCTGGCCATTTCGGTTGAACCGGCAGGCGGTTCCACGAGCGGAGCACCGACCGGCGCCGTCGTGGCAGCCGGTACCGTCAGCAGCATCTGAAATCAATGCGCTGGAAGGGCTTTATTCTTCGAGGAGAAGGGCGATTGCAGCGCGCAGATCATCCAGTCCGCCGCCCTTTTCCGACGATGTGGCAAGGATCGTTGGATAGGCCGCGGCGCGCTTTTTGATCGCCTGAGCCGTTTCTTCCATGAGGCGCGGCACACCGGCGGCCTTGATCTTGTCGATCTTGGTCAGGACGATCTGGTAGGACACCGCCGCACGATCCAGGAGATCGAGCACTTCCGCATCGTTCTTCTTCACGCCGTGACGGGCATCGATGAGCAGATAGACGCGCTTCAGCGTGGTGCGGCCGCGCAGGTAATCGAAGACAAGCCGCGTCCAGGCATCGACCTGCTCTTTCGGCGCTTCCGCAAAGCCGTAACCCGGCATGTCGACCACGGCGAGCGGCGGCAGATCGCCATTTTCACCGGAATGGCCATCCGGGACGAAATAGTTGAGTTCCTGCGTACGCCCCGGCGTGTTGGAGGTGCGCGCCAGACCTTTCTGGCCGATGATCGCATTGATAAGGGACGATTTGCCCACATTGGAGCGCCCGGCGAAGGCGATTTCGATGGGCCCTTCAGGCGGCAGGAATTTCATGGACGGAACGCCGCGAATGAAAACCCAGCCTTGCGCAAAGAGCATCCGGCCCTTCTCGATCAGCCGGTTCGTATTGTCGTTGGTTTCAGTCACGTTGTTTTCCGTCCGTTCATGGGGTGGCCGCAGCCACCTGCATTCAATGTTATCGCCGCCTTGTCAACTGAACGGCGCCGTTCACCGGCAAATGAAAAGCCCCCGGTATGACGCGGGGGCTTTCGGCATTCGAGTGGAACCCGCCTATTCCGCGGGTTTGGGTTTCTTCTTGAAGAGGCCCGCGAGATTGTCCCACAGCTCGATCTTCGCGCCCTGCCGCTTCATGATGATGCCCTGCTGGGTGATCGACAGGAAGTTGTTCCATGCCCAGTAAATCACCAGACCGGCCGGGAAGCTGGACAGCATGAACGTAAAGATCAGCGGCATCCAGTTGAAGATCATGGCCTGCGTCGGATCGGGAGGCGTCGGGTTCATGCGCATCTGCAGGAACATCGTCACACCCATGATCAGCGGCCAGACACCGATCATCAGGAATGCCGGAACCGTCCAAGGAATGAGACCGAACAGGTTGAACACCGATGTCGGATCCGGCGCTGCCAGATCCTGGATCCAGCCGAAGAACGGCGCGTGACGCATTTCGATGGTAACGTACAGCACCTTGTAGAGCGCAAAGAAGACCGGAATCTGGATCAGGATGGGCCAGCAACCGGCGATCGGGTTGATCTTCTCGGTCTTGTACAGCTCCATCATCGCCTGCTGCTGCTTGACCTTGTCATCCGCATATTTCTCGCGGATTTCGGTCATCTTCGGCTGAACCAGCTTCATGCGCGCCATCGACGCATAGGACTTGTTGGCAAGCGGGAAGAACAGCGCCTTGAGCAGGACCGTGACAACGAGAATGGCCACGCCGAAGTTGCCGATGGCCTTGTACAGCCAGTCGATGAGATAGAACATCGGCTCGGTGATGAAATAGAACCAGCCCCAGTCGATCAGATTCTTGAACAACGGAATATGCAGGTTGTTCATATAGCCATTGATCTTGCCAACTTCCTTGGCGCCGGCAAAAACGAGGTTCTCGATTGTTGTGGATTGACCCGGTTCGATCGTTGTCGGATCGGACAGATAGTCGCTCTGATACTGCGGACGGCCATTGTCGAAGTAGGACATGCGCGCCTTGAAAGGCTTCGTTTGCGATGGGACAAGAGCAGCTGCCCAATATTTATCGGTGATGCCGATCCAGCCGCCAGTGTCCGTTTTCTCCGGAGAAACCTCTTTCTCCTTCTCGATTGCCGCGAATTTGTATTCGACCAGCTTGCCGGCAATCACGCCGATGGGACCTTCATGCAACACATAGGTGCTGGCATGCAGAGGCTTGTAGAACCGCGTGACACGACCATAGGAGGCCAGAGAAACCGGCACGGAGGTTCCGTTGGTCACGGCATCCTTGACCGTGAACATATAATTGTCGTCGACACTGAAGGTGCGCTTGAAAACCAGGCCCTTTTCGTTGGTAAACGTCAGGGTGACCGGGGTCGACGGGCTAAGCTTGCTGTTGCCGTCCACTGTCCATACGGTCGCGGGACCGGGAACCGTGCCCGATGTCTCGTTGCCGGTGAACCCGATCTCGACAAATTGCCCGTCCGCCATCTGCGAAGGGCTCAACAGCTGAATGGTCGGTGAATTGTTGTCGACCGTTTCATGATACTGCTTGAGCTGCAGGTCATCCAGACGCGCGCCGGTCAGGCTGATGGATCCGCTGAGGCTTGGCGTGTCGATCTGGACGCGCTGCGTCTGCCCGAGCGCGGCGGCACGGGTGATGCTGCCCGCCTGAGCGGCATCCGGCGTCTGGCCGGGAATATTGGCACCGGGCGCGGCGGGTGTTGATGCCGGCAGATTGTTTGCTGGCGCACCGGCTGGCGCGGCAGGCTGCCCGGCTGCCTTGGTCTGAGCCTGGCGCGTGGCTTCAATCTGTGCCTGCTGCCGCTCGGCCTCGATCTTGGGGCCCATGTAGAACACCTGCCACAGTCCCAGAATAACGACGGACAAGGCGATGGTGATAAAGAAATTACGATTGGTTTCCATTATCGGGTCCTGTTGGGCCGGTCATGTCTTGGGGAAACGCCGGTTTGGTATTTTTTGGAAACCCGTTTCGAGAGTTCCCGGGATAAGTCCGCAAACGGCGCATCGAGCGCGTCACGGCGAGCAACGATCACATAGTCGGTTCCGGCGGCCATGTCATCTGCAACATTGACGCGTACAGCCTCTTTCAGCCGGCGCTTGATGCGATTGCGGATAACGGCATTTCCGTTCTTTTTTGTGACCGTAAAACCAACACGCGGCGGACCTTTCCGGTCTTCGCGCTCCTTGACTTCGAGCAGGAAAAAGCCACCGCGGCGTTTTTCTCCGGTCCGAACAGCCAAAAACTCCGCTCTCTTGCGAAGGCGGAGTGGTTTTTGATCATTCATTCCTGCAATGCCAACTTCGGCCAACCGCGCAAACCTGCGCGGAACGCCTTATGCCGACAACCGCTTGCGACCGCGAGCACGACGTGCTGCGATAACCTTGCGGCCGCCTGCTGTAGCCATACGGGCGCGAAACCCGTGACGACGTGCGCGGACAAGTTTGGATGGCTGATAAGTACGCTTCATTTGTTTAATACCGCGGTGTGCGGCCCTTCTTGTGGTCTGTTCTTTGACAGGAGCATATCAGGACCGCCATTGGCGCATAAGAACACACCGCCGGGGCGGTCAACCCGGACGTGCGCGGCTTATAGAGGCATGATGCCGAGAAGTCAATTCATACCGGACAATTCACACATAGGCAAAAAACAGGAAGTGATTTATTGTACCGGCGCAACGTTTGCCCTACATCGGGCATCGATGGAGCAAATATGGCGGTGATGCAACAGGATCAACAACCGGCAGGCTTGCATATGCATGCGGGTCGGCGCTTGCCGATCCTTAAACGCCTTTCGGGCAAGCTGTTGCGCCTCACCATCCTGTTCGGCCTTCTGGCCGAAATCATGATTTTCGTTCCAACCATGGCCGATATGCGCATGCGCTGGCTCTCTGACCGCCTCAATACCGTGGCAGCGGCGAGTGTCGTGCTGGCGGCAAGCGATGGCAAGGATATTCCGCAGAGCGTGCAGAACGACGTGCTTCTGGCCACGGGCACCAAGGCGATTGCCCTGCGCGAAATGGGCGCATCGCGGTTGCTGGCGGTCTCGGAAATGCCCTCCAAGGTCGACCGGCATATCGACATGACCGTCACCGACCCGCTGACCACGATCCGCGACGCATTCGATACCCTCATCAATGGTGGCAACCGCATCATCCGCGTCTATGGCCCGATCGGCGATACGGGGAAGGTCATCGAACTCATTACATCGGACGCCCCCCTGCGCAACGCGATGTTGCGCTATGCCCGCAATCTGACGCTGATTTCGATGTTCATCTCGGTCATTACCGCCGGTCTGGTTTTCCTGGCCATCAGCCACCTGCTGATCCGGCCGATACAACGCATGAGTGCCAACATGCTGGCCTTTGCCCAGCAGCCGGACGATCCCAAGCGGGTCATCCAGCCGGAGAAGCGCGACGATGAACTCGGCACGGCGCAGCGCGAGCTGGCCGACATGCAGCAGCGGCTGCAACGCACATTGTCCGAACAGAAACATCTGGCCGACCTTGGCCTTGCCGTTTCCAAAATCAACCATGACATGCGCAACATCCTGGCGTCTGCCCAGCTTATGTCCGATCACCTTGCCAATGCCAGCGATCCGGCCATTCAGCGCATGGTGCCGAAACTGGTGCGGACGATCGACCGTGCCATCAACTACTCCCAGACCGTGCTTGCCTATGGCGGGACGCAGGAGCCGCCGCCACAGCGGCGCCGGGTGAAGCTGCACACCATCGTCAGCGATGTGGAGGAAATGCTGAACCTTGACGCAAAGTCGGGGATTGAATTCAAAAACCTCGTACCGGAGAGTTTTGAGGTCGACGCAGACCCGGATCAATTCTTCCGCGTGATTTCAAATCTCTGCCGCAACTCCGTTCAAGCCATGAGCGGCAGTACGGGCGATGACATCTCCATCGTCAAACGGCTGACAATTACAGCGGGGCAAATTGGCACGACATCGATCATCGGCATTGAAGATACCGGACCGGGGCTACCGCCCAAGGCGCGTGAAAATCTCTTCACTGCATTCAAGGGGTCGGCCCGCTCCGGCGGCACCGGTCTTGGCCTTGCCATTGTGCACGAGCTGGTTCGGGCCCATGGCGGCAGCATTGAACTGCGCGGCGGCGAAGGCGCGGGCGCGAGTTTTGAAATCCGCATACCGGATCAACCCGTTTCTCTGGCCGAATGGCGCTCGCGCCGGGATTCAATATCGTGATATGACACTCGCAAATGAGTGATTATCTTCCCACCTACTGGCCGCAGATCTTCTTTGTTCTTTCCATCGTCCTCGGCGTTCCCGCCGCGGTCCATGCGGCCATGACGAAGGAGGAGGTGCGCGCGGCGATCGGGTGGGTCGGCGTCATCATCCTCTCCCCGGTCATCGGCGCGGTCATTTATGCGGTCGCCGGCATCAACCGGATCAGGCGCTCCTCCATAAGCTCGCAGCGCGCCTTCCTGCACGAAATCGGTCAGGATCACCTGATGCGTTTCGATGCGGATGAAGGAAATGTCCTTGCGCATTTCGGGCAACGCTTCGCCGCGATGAAAACACTGGGCGACCGGGTGAGTCGCTGCCGCCTGACAACAGGCAACGACGTCAGCATGCTGCAAAGCGGTGACGATGCCTACCGCTCGATGATCGACCATATCAATGCAGCTCAGCGCAGCATTCTGCTTGAGACCTATATTTTCGACCGCGACAAGATCGGTTTTCGCGTGGCAGATGCGTTGATTGCTGCCGTTCAACGCGGCGTTGAAGTCCGTGTTCTCATCGACGCTGTCGGTGCCCGCTATTCCATACCGAGTATTGTCGGATATCTGAAAAACGGCGGCGTGCGCACCGACGTCTTCAATGGCAACATCATCATCGGCTTGCGCCTGCCCTATGCCAATCTGCGGACCCACCGCAAGATTCTGATTGTCGACGGGACAACGGCCTTTACCGGCGGCATGAACATTCGCGCCGGTTTTTCCGAAGAAATCACCGGCAAGGACCATGCCCGGGACACCCATTTCAGATTGACCGGCCCGATCGTCACAGATCTCTTCCATATTGCCTCTGAAGACTGGCGGTTCACCACGGGCGAACTTCTGGCTGGCGATGCCTGGCTGATTGCGTCGCCGGAAACGCATGCGGGCGATCCCGTCTTCATCCGGGCTGTCCCGGCGGGGCCGGACAAGAGCGTGGAAGCCAATCACCGCATGCTGATGGGGGCGTTTTCCGTGGCGCGAAACCATATCCGGATCATGTCACCCTATTTCCTGCCGGATCGTGAATTGATCAGTGCCCTTGTGACCGCTGCGCGGCGCGGCGTCGAGGTTGATATCGTCGTGCCGGCGGTCAACAACCTGAAGCTCGTCGACCGTGCCATGACGGCGCAATTCGATCAGATTCTCAAGAGCCATTGCCGGATCTGGCGTGCTAGCGGCAATTTCAACCACTCCAAACTTCTGGCTGTCGATGGGCAGTGGGCCTATGTCGGGTCATCGAATCTTGATCCGCGGTCCCTGCGGCTCAACTTCGAAGTTGACCTGGAGATCATGGACGCGGCATTTGCCGGAAAAGTGGAAGGGCTCATCGAGACAGCCATTGAAACCGCCAAGCCGGTCCTGTTGCAGAGCCTGCGTGCCCGCTCATTCTGGGTGCGGCTGCTCGACCGGATTATCTGGCTAGGCTCGCCCTATCTCTGATATCCGCCGTTTCGGCCAGGGCCCCCTTCAGATCGACATAGGCCTTGATCGGCAGGTGATCCGACGCGACGCGGGCAAGCGGCGTGTCGTGGACCTCGATACCGGTGACCAGGCTGTGGGGATGGCCGAGGACGCGATCCAGCGCCAGAACCGGAAAACGCGAGGGGAAACTGGGCACTGCATTCTTCATGGGATCGAAAACCGGATGCAGGAAATGCAATGACGACCCCTTGCCGATGCGCCATTCATTCAGATCACCGAGCAAAAGCGTCGGACGCGACGGATCAGCATGCACGGCGTTGAGGATCGCCTCGGATTGCTGCATGCGGGAATGCCGCAGCAGGCCAAGATGCGCCGCGATGATGCGCAGCGGCCCCGCTTCAAGGTCAAGATCCACCACCAAGGCACCGCGCGGCTCAAGTCCCGGCAGTTTCAGCTGCTGCACGCGCCGCACGACGCCCTCACGGAAGAGCAGCAGGTTGCCGTGCCAGCCGTGCCCCTTGGGATAAAGCGATGCCACACGCACGGGAACGAGATTGTTTTCGCGCTCGAGCCGGGCAAGATCGAGCAGCCCGGACCGTTCGCCGAAGCGTTTGTCCGCCTCCTGCACAGCCACGACGTCCGCGCCAAGTTCGCCGATGACATGGGCGATGCGGTCCGGATCGAACTTCTTGTCGATGCCGACGCATTTATGGACATTGTAGGACGCAATGACCGTGTCGTTCCGCACGACCTTGGTCACGCCTGTCGGGCGCTTGTTGCGGTTCTTGACCGCCGCGAGGATGCTGGCCGAGACACTGGGTCTCGTGTGCCGCATTGGCTTCTTGCTGTCCATGCATAAGAGATATGTCGGGTTCGCGCGAATGGCAAGCAAATGCAGCAGGTATGCCGCCAAGACACCGATGGCCCTCGCCGCCTCTGCTACGAAGTACCAATTTCGCTGAAAATAATCCGCTGATACATAGTTGAGATTATAGCGACAGACATTAGGCTATGGACAGACGGTTTGAACAAATGCAACGCAATCCCAATGCTGATTGGCGGATTGAGGACGTTGCAGCAATTTGCAAGGCGTTTGAGTTGCGATGCGAAAAACCGCGTTCCGGCAGTTCCCATTACAAAATATCGCATCCGTCGCAGCATGCGATTTTGACCGTGCCTTTTAATAGACCCATCAAACCGGTATATATACGCAAGCTCATTGAGTTCATTGAAGCGGTGAAAAGTGCAACATGACCTACTATGACTATTCGGTGATTGTCTCCCCGCTATCCTCTGAAGACGGCGGTGGCTTTATTGCCTATGTTCCCGATCTTCCTGGTTGCATGAGTGACGGGAACACGCCTGAGGAAGCCGTTCGCAATGCTCACGATGCCATAACGGCATGGCTGGAAGCCGCAACCGATCACGGGTTGCCAATTCCGCCAGCGTTGCAGAAACCAGCTCTTGCGAAATAACGCCCGAAAAGAGTTGCAGACTTGGTCTAAACCCGGTTGCCGACGAAATGCGCCAGCTGGGCGCCCACTTCGTAGTACCCTTCGCGCAGGGTGCGAAGGCCTTCTTCCCGGGGTTTTGTCACCGGCAAAGGCAGGTCGGCATCGGATATCCTGCCGATGATATGTTCAGCCAGGACCCGGCCGAAGACCGTACCCGGAGCGATGCCGCGCCCGTTGTAACCGCTGAAACTGATGATCTTCGGCGCAAGCGTGTGAAACCGGGGCAGGTTGTCGCTGGTCATGCCGATCTGGCCGTACCAGCCCGCTTCAAAGGTCACATCCCTGATCTGCGGGAACAGTTTGCGGATCGACCGGGCAGCCCACGCCTTGTGGACCGCCATCCCCGTCCCGCGCAGCGCACCCACACTGCCGAACACGAGGCGGCCGCGCTGATCCATCCGGAACGAGCTCAGTATTTCCTTGGTATCCCAGCCGCCCTGGCGCTCGGGCAGAACCGTGTTGCGCACGTCTTCCGGCAGCGGCGTCGTGGCAAAATTGAAATAGGGCAGATGCAGGAGTTCGGCCCTCAGCTCCGGCCAGGGTGATGTCGTATAGGCGTTGGTCGCCACGACAACCCACTCGGCCGACACGGTTCCTGACAGCGTATTGACGATCCAGCGGTCGCCGGAGCGGGCCGTTGATGTCACCGGGGTTCCCGTAAAAATGGCAGCGCCCGCGGCGATAGCAGCGGTTGCAAGGCCGCGCACATAGGCGAGCGGCTGGATCGTGCCGGCGCGATTGTCCAGCAGCGAAGCAGCATAGGCGGTCGAGCCGACCTTCTCGGCGGTTTCCTCAGCGCCCAGCAGGCGGACGGCTGCGCCGCGCGCCAGCCACTGTTCCGCCCGCTGTTCAAGCTGTTTGACGCCGCTCGTACCGACGGCGCAGTGCAAGGTGCCCTTGCGTTCGAGTTCGCAGGCGATCTTGTGCCTGTCGACAAGGTTGAACACGGATTGCGGTGCATTGCCCAGCAATTCCAGCAAACGTTCGCCGTGCACCTGGCCCAGAACCTGCGGCAGGTCGTTGGGCATCACCCACATACCGGCATTGACCAGGCCGACATTGCGGCCCGACCCGCCAAAACCGATATCGACGGCATCGAGAACAGCTACTTTCGTGCCTGTTTCAGCGAGATGAAGCGCCGCGGACAGTCCGGTAAAACCGGCGCCGATGACGGCAACATCAACGGAAATATTGCCCGCCAGCTTCTGCGTTGCCGGCGCGGGCGGTGCGGTCTTTTCCCAGAGGCCGTGGGAGCGTTCATCATTCAGCATGGGGGTCACCGTCAGGTCGGTCCGGCCTTTGCCGGCAATCTTGCACAGACTCATCGTCCATTCTGCTTATAGACCGGGTTTTCGGCAACGAAAGTGAAATTCGTTGAAGAGGTGATGCGGCGGGCGAATGACCCCCGCCAGGGTCTGGACCCTAGGGACGCTTGCTGACCTGATCGGCGATCCATGCAAAAAAGCTCTGGGCCATGGGATTTTCTTTGTTGTGGTCCGGTACGACGAGATAATAGCTGTTCTCCGTCGTCAGCGGCTGATCGAACAAAACGCGCAGGCGTCCGGACAGCAATTCATGCTCGATGAGGTAGCGCGGCACCAGAGCAAAGCCGAGCCCGGCAAGCGCGGCTTCGATCACCATGGAAAAATGCTCGAAGCGGTGGCCCTTATAGGGACTGACCACCTCGGCCTGTACCGATTCAAACCAGTCTGCCCAGGCTTTCGGCCGCGTCGAGAGATGCAGCAGCGGCGCGGAGCCGGCAAGCTCGGCCGGCGTGGCGACGGGATTGGCCGCCAGCAATTCCGGGCTGCCGACGGGAACAATCATTTCACTGCAAAGATATGTGCACGTGGCATGGGCCCAGACCGGCTGGCCATAATGGATCGCCAGATCAAAGGGCTCTTCCTCGAAATCAAAGGGCTGCGAGCGCGACGCGACGCTCAAGGCCATATCCGGATAGAGCCGCAGAAAATCCGGCAGGCGCGGCATCAGCCAGCGGCTGCCGAAGGTTGGCAGCGTCGCAATGCTCAGGGACGATGCCGATTGCGATGCCGCCATGGCCCGCAGCATGGTTTCCTCGGTCAGCCCGAGCAGGCGGCGCACTTCCGGCAGGAATTTCTGCCCGGCATCGGACAGAACCACCCTTTGCCGGACCCGCTCGAAAAGCAGGACGCCGATCTGGCTTTCAAGCTCGCTCATCTGGCGGCTGACGGCACTCTGGGTGAGGTTCAGCTCCTTTGCCGCCTGCGTAAAGCTGCCATGGCGCGCCGCGCACTCGAAGGTTTGCAGGATATCGATGTCAGGAATCAGACGGCGGCTCAACTTCATTCTTATCTCGCATCAACCCAGTTCAATTCATCGCAATCTTTGGCGATATCATCACTCTATAATCCAGTTTGAGCATGACAGCGATAGTTGATGCTGTTGCAGCAACAAAGCGGAACAGAACACGATGAAATCAGGCACGTTTACGTCATCCGACGTGATCAGAGCGTCCTTTTCGGCCGCCATGTCATCCATGTACCGGACAGAGGTTCCTGCCTATGGCACACTCATGTCGCTGGTTGCCGAGGTGAACAGCAAGACACTGGCAGCATCGCCGGAACTGAAAGACCAGTTGCAGGAAACCGATACGCTCGACCGCATATCGGAAGAGCGTCACGGGGCAATCCGCGTCGGCACGCCGGAAGAGCTTTCCATGCTGCGGCGTGTCTTTGCGGTGATGGGCATGTACCCCGTCGGCTATTACGATTTGAGCGAGGCGGGCGTTCCCGTCCATTCTACTGCCTTCCGGCCGGTCAATGACGACGCGTTGAAAATCAACCCGTTTCGGGTGTTCACCTCGCTGCTGCGCCTCAACCTGATCGGCGATACCGGACTGCGCAAGAAGGCGCGGGCCATTCTCGGCGCGCGGCAGATTTTTACGGACAAGGCCATTGCCCTTGTTGAAAAAGCGGAAACCGAGGGCGGCCTCGGTGCCGATGATGCACAAACATTCGTCAGCGAGATTCTCGAGACATTCCGCTGGCACGACCGGGCGAGCGTCAGCAACCCGCTTTATCAGCGTTTGCACGATGCGCACCGGCTTATTGCCGATGTCGTTTCCTTCAAGGGGCCGCACATCAATCATCTGACGCCGCGCACCCTCGATATCGATGCGGTACAGAACCTGATGCCAGAACACGGTATTTCCCCCAAGGCCGTTATTGAAGGCCCGCCCACACGCGCCTGCCCTATCCTCTTGCGCCAGACATCGTTCAAGGCGCTGGAAGAGAGTGTGTCGTTTCAAAATTCCGACGGCACCTGGGAAACAGGCTCGCATACCGCCCGCTTTGGCGAAATCGAGCAGCGCGGCATTGCCCTGACGCCAAAGGGCCGGGCTCTCTACGACCGGCTGCTGAATGACACCCGCAAGATCATTCGCCCGGCCGCTGACGGCTCCAATGCAAAAGCTTACATCACGGCCCTGTCGGACACATTCAAGGCGTTTCCCGACAATTGGGCGGATATTCGCCGCGAAGGTCTCGGTTATTTCCGCTATTCGGCCGTCGAGCGTTTTGCAGGCCGCGTGACCGCGCGGGAGGCAGCGGATATCGAAGCCCTCATCGCACGTGGTGCCGTGCGGTTCGACCCCATCGTCTACGAAGATTTTCTCCCCGTCAGCGCCGCGGGCATTTTCCAGTCCAATCTGGGCGACGAAGCCAGCCAGACATTCGTCGCCAGCCCCAGCCAGCGCGAATTCGAGACTGATCTCGGTACGGCGGTCCTCGATGAATTCGCGCACTATGCCGGGCTCGAACAGGCCTCCATTCAACAATGCCTGCAAATACTGCGCCCCGCAGCACTTGCAAGTTGAACGCTCATTTGACCTTATTGCGGCCTCTCCGGCAAAAGTCCGGCGCTCACCGCACGGTCAGACAAAAGATATGTAAAGGGAAGGCAAAATGACGATTGCTCAAGACGTAAAAACACTCCTCGCAAAGCTTGGCGTGGCCGAAGCCGCCTATACCGGAGGCACCATGGCTTCCTTCAGCCCGGTCACCGGCGAGAAGATTGCCGATATCGCCATTCATTCGGCGGCCGATACAGCCAAGGCTATTGAACAGGCCGATGCGGCGTTCCGCGAATGGCGCCTTGTTCCAGCACCCAAGCGCGGTGAACTGGTTCGTCTTTTTGGCGAAGAGCTGCGGGCGCTGAAGACGGAACTCGGACGTCTCGTCTCGATTGAAGCGGGGAAAATCCCGTCCGAAGGTCTCGGCGAAGTACAGGAAATGATCGACATCTGCGATTTCGCGGTCGGTCTTTCCCGTCAGCTCTACGGCCTGACGATCGCGACGGAACGTCCAGGACATCGCATGATGGAGACCTGGCATCCCCTCGGCGTTGTCGGCGTCATTTCCGCCTTCAACTTCCCGGTTGCCGTCTGGTCATGGAATACGGCGCTTGCTCTCGTCTGCGGCAATGCCGTTGTCTGGAAGCCATCGGAAAAGACACCGCTCACCGCCCTCGCCTGCCAGGCCATCTTCGACCGCGCGGTTGCGCGCTTCGGCGACGTGCCGGCCGGCCTGACCAAGACTTTGATGGGCGACCGGACCATCGGCGAAGCCCTGGTGGATCATCCCAAGGTTGCGCTCGTATCGGCAACTGGCTCGACCCGCATGGGCCGTGAAGTCGGCCCGCGACTGGCCAAGCGTTTTGCCCGCTCGATCCTTGAGCTTGGCGGCAACAATGCCGGCATCGTCTGTCCCTCAGCCGATCTCGACATGGCACTGCGCGCCATCGCCTTCGGCGCCATGGGAACCGCGGGCCAGCGCTGCACCACCCTGCGCCGCCTCTTCGTGCATGAAAGCGTCTATGACACGCTCGTTCCACGCCTGAAAAAGGCCTATGAGAGCGTTTCCGTCGGCAGCCCGATCGATACATCGGCTCTCGTCGGCCCGTTGATCGACAAGGCAGCTTTCGACAATATGCAGAAATCCGTTGCGGAAGCCGTCGCCCATGGCGGCAAGGTCACCGGAGGCACCCGGGTCGATACCTCGCACCCCAATGCCTACTATGTCCGTCCTGCCCTCGTCGAAATGCCGGAACAGGCCGGTCCGGTAACCGAGGAAACCTTTGCACCAATCCTCTACGTGATGAAGTACAGCGATTTCGACAAGGCGATTGCCGATCACAACGCGGTCGGCGCAGGCCTCTCGTCATCCATCTTCACCCTCGACCTGCAGGAAGCAGAACGCTTCCTCAGCGCCGACGGATCGGATTGCGGCATCGCCAACGTCAATATCGGCACTTCAGGCGCTGAAATCGGCGGCGCGTTCGGCGGCGAAAAGGAAACAGGCGGCGGCCGCGAATCCGGCTCGGATGCCTGGAAGGCCTATATGCGCCGCGCAACGAACACGGTCAATTATTCCAAGGCTCTGCCCTTGGCTCAGGGTGTTTCCTTCGACATCGACTGATCGATATTCCCGACCGCAACCATACAGCCCCCGGCCTTTCCACGCCGGGGGCTTTTTGTTGCCGGGCAAGACCTAGGGTCAGGACCTATTAATCTGGTCGAAATGGTACGCGGCCATTTGTTTGGATACAAGGAGCAAAGGCGATGGGAATGTTTATCCATTCTCAAGTCCTTTGCGACGATGTAGCCGGGCAAATGGCCGCGTACCATTTCGACCAGATTAATGGGTCCTGACCCTAGGGGTTGCTCAAACGAAACCAACGTCATGTAGATTATTTGTTTTATTAAAATTTTATACTTTGGATAAATCCGTTCAGTCAGTTCCATAAATACTTCTTAAGTCTGTTTCGTATTTGTTTACTTAAATATCATTCTGTCCGTTTTAAACCTGTTCAAAACAGCAAATAACTCTCCTCTTAAGTCTGACTTAAGACCACAAACAATAGAGTTGTCCAAGAAAAGAATGCAATACAGGGAACAAATGTATGTTGACAGTATACAATTGTATCGTCAATGAGCACGATATCAGGCTTGTTTTTCTTGCCGCAGCCATCTGTATCTTTTCTTGCCTGACGGCGGTCGATCTTCTTCGTCACGCCCGCAGCTCCGCACATCAGACCGTCTGGCTGTGTGTTTCGGCCATGTCCTGCGGCTTCGGCATCTGGGCCACGCATTTCATTGCGATGATGGCGTTTTCACCCGGTCTGCCCAACGGCTATGACGGCCTGCTCACCACCGTCTCCCTTGTTATCGCCGTTCTTGTAACCGGTCTTGGCATACGCACCGCAATCACTGCCAAATGGCGGAATGCGGATCTGGCCGGCGGAGCCATCATCGGCGCCGGTATCGCGGCCATGCATTTTACCGGCATGGCGGCCTTTGAGGTTGAAGGCAGAATTGCCTGGGATCCCACCCTTGTCGCGGTGTCCATTGGTACCGGCATTGTCCTTGGCGCGTTTGCCGTCCGCCTGGCTCTGGCCAAAGCAGAAGACAAAACCCGTCACGCAGCAGCGGCCATGCTGACCCTGGCCATTTGCGGCCACCATTTCATTGCCATGGGTGCGGTCGCGATCATTCCCGATTCGTCCATCGCCGTTCCGGCAAATGCATTGCCCGCCAGCCTTATTGCCATAACCGTGGCACTGATAAGCACCATTATTCTCGTGGCCAGTTCGATAGCGTTCACGGTCGACGTCCACAACCGCCGCAACAGGCTTGAATTGCAGCGCATGCACAAGCTGGTCAATGCTGCGGTGGAAGGGCTGGTGATCTGTGACGGAGAGACCATTGTTACGGCCAATGAGAGTTTCCTGACATTGACAGCCATGGCGAACGCCTCCCTCGACGGCGTCTCGCTGGCCGCCTTTCTGCCCGACGCACGCCTGCGCTCCAAACTGCTGAGTGACCAGAACGAGCTGATCGAAGCCGATCTCGTGGGGGGCGACAGTCAAACCATTCCGGTAGAGCTCATCGCCCATACGATCGATTTCAATGGCAAGTGGCATCGCGCTCTTGCGGTCCGCGATCTGCGTTCCCGTAAGGAAGCGGAGGCGCATATCAGCTATCTCGCGCACCACGACGCGCTGACGGGGCTGCCCAACCGCCGCAATTTCAATGCCCGCCTCGACCAGTTGATTGCAACAGCGGCAAGCGGCGAAGAAACCTATCTTGCGCTGTTTTGCCTGGATCTTGACCGGTTCAAGGAGGTCAATGATCTGTTCGGCCATGCGGCCGGTGACGATATATTGCAGCGGGTTTCCACCGCCATCACGCGGCTCCTTGGCAAGGACGATATGCTGGCACGTCTTGGCGGCGACGAATTTGCCGTTCTCATTCCGGGATTGGTCACTCCGACGGCGGCCTGCCGCCTGGCCGACAGGATTCTCGAAGCCCTGCAGTCGGAAAATCTGAACTCCCCCATCGGTTTTCTGATTTCGACCAGCATCGGCATTGCGATCTTTCCTGTCGATGCGACCGACCGCGAGACATTGCTGAACCAGGCCGACACAGCCCTGTATCAGGCCAAGGCCGAAGGCCGTAACACCTATCGCTTCTTCGAGGCAAAAATGGGCGCTCAGGCCAGAGAACGGCGCTTGATCGAGCATGACCTGCGCAATGCGCTGCAGCGCAACGAGCTGCGGCTGGTCTATCAGCCGCAAATGCGGATGGACACAGGCGCGATCACCGGCTTTGAGGCCTTGATGCGCTGGCACAATCCGCGCCAGGGCGATATCTCGCCCACGGTCTTTATTCCCATAGCTGAAGAGAGCGGCGTCATTTTACAGCTTGGCGACTGGGCCCTGCGGGAGGCCTGCCGCGAGGCGGCCAGCTGGGACAAGCCCCTGTCTGTTGCCGTCAATGTCTCTGCCGTGCAGCTCTACAGCCACGATTTCACCCAGCGCGTACACAGCGCCTTGCTGCACACGGGCCTGCAGGCTCACCGGCTTGAGCTTGAGATCACCGAAACCGCACTGATAAAGGATACCAACCGCGCCCTCACGACGTTGCGCCAGCTGAAGACACTGGGCGTGCGTATCGCCATGGACGATTTCGGTACCGGTTACTCCTCGCTGTCGAACGTGCGCGCCTTCCCGTTCGATATGATCAAGATTGACCGCTCCTTCATCAAATCGGTCGACAAGAACGAGCAGGCAGCCGCCATCGTCAAGGCGGTGCTCGGCCTCGGCCGGGGATTGGGCATGCCGGTTCTGGCTGAAGGCATCGAAACCCCGGACGAACTGGAGTTTCTGATGGGCGAATCATGCAGCGCCGGACAGGGCTTCTATCTGGGCATGCCGGGTCCCATGGAGAGTTTCCGCCATCTTGTCAGCGGTGATACGCAACCGGCGAACAAGAAACTCGTCGCGCTCTGACATTGTCTGCAACGCGGCTTCGCCCGGGAGCCGCGTTGCATCGATTGCCCGTGATCCTGTTGCGGCCTATCTCCCGGCTTCGCATCCCGCCTATAAGCGCTTTATGGCTTCACCGCCTGCGCCTTATTTTGGAAACACCACAGAAACAAAACGCCACAAGCCAGAAATATTCTCGAAATGTTCCGGCTCCATAAAGAGCAAGTAAAATGATTTTGTATTCTCGCATCACTGGAGAATACATTTCTTCTTCCTGCAGGTGGCCGTGAGAAATATTTCGACTTTACCAACAATACTTCTAGCCGGAATTATCCTCTCGACAGGCGCTGATGGCGCATCTGCTGCAGAGCGACCACCGTCACGCAAAGAGCTTTGCGTGAAATTCCAGGCACAGGTTCATGAAGCAATCATCGAGCATGCCGAGGCTCCCCGGGCGGCCAAGGCAAAATCACTGCAGAAAAAGGCTATCCGCTTTTGTGCAAGCAATCGGCAGGCACAGGGAATACGGACCTTTGCGAAAGCACTGAAAGTACTCGGTGTACAACCCGCCAATAATTGACGGTTGTATCACAACAGCCCCAACTGAGAGGAAATGGCATTATGAAAAAGTCACTCTACACAGCACTTGGTCTTGCACTTGCCCTTGCATTCTCTGCTCCTGTGCTCGCCACCAGCAGCACCACGGCATCGGCAGCACCGATGAAGAAGCATCATCATATGAAGAAGCATCATCGCCACATGAAGAAGCATCATCGCCATCATCGTCATCATGCAAAGAAGATGTAACAACAGCGACCTGATTTGAACGACCCTTAAAATGATGCTGGTCAGCGGACACCGTTGGTCGGCATCATTTTGTTTTGAACACGTCCTTACCCTCGATCCCGCTCGGCAGGAACTGCTACCGGTTGCGGGTCTGCCGGTTGATCGCGAGATTCCGGTCCTGAATATCCCGTATCAGAGTATCATTCATGCCGGACAGGGATGACGGACTGCCCTGGGACGAGGCGCTTGGGAGAACCGGGCCCGATGCTTGCGTGCGCGCCATGCTCCCGCCATTCCGGCGCGCGGCAAGGGAGGCGGAGAGCGCCCGACCGGCATCGCCCTGCAGTGCATCGCCGAGCCATTTTTGCGCACCGCCGGCCATGCGCGCGCTCAATGGCACGATCTGCGCGAGAAGAAACAATCCCGAGAAACAGATCAGCACGAAGGGCGCGATTTCCTTGATGCCTGGAACGGCTCCATGATCCATGGATATCTTCAAGGCAATCACAACCTCCTTGATGACCAGCAGGAAGAAACTCAAGAACGCATAGAAGAAAATCGGGACAAGCATCGTCTGAATGGCAACGCTCAGCCATCCCGAGAAGAACCGTGACACACCCTGAAACAGCAGCATCACGATGAAACCGGGGGCCAGTGCCAACACGACCCACAATGCAAGCTTCGAGAACAGCATCAGGAATACCGCGTATCCGACAAACAGGGCGGCAGAGATCCAGACGATGCCGGAATGCAGGGAAGAAAGCACCGCATCTCCCGGCAATGTTGTCTTGCTGTCCGGACCGGATTTGGCTGAGGGATCGGGATCCGCTGGCTGCGGTTTTGCAGTGGGAGCCGGTACGGCCGTGATGGCGGCCGGCGCGGAAATCCGCGCCGAGGCCAAGAGCGCTATCTGATAGAAATCATAGAGATCGCGTTCCACGGTGGTTTGCGACATGGCGCCACGGCCAGCATTGACGATGTTGTTCATCATGACCGAAGAAATGGCGGTCGGAATGCCCGAGATGACGCCGTATGCCACCGTTTGAATCGGCCCCCATCCGGTGGCAATCGAGAAGATGATGGCAATGCGAAACAGGCGGAATGCGATGTCGATGACGCTGCTTTCACCCCGGCCCTGCCAGAACCGGAATCCCCAGAAAATCAGGTAGAGCACCAGCAGCCCGGACAAGACAGGCGTCAACTGGCCAGCAAAAGCCCCGTATGTCGATGCCGTGAAACTCCTGCCGAGACGATCGATATTGTCCGACATCAGGGCGATGTAATTGACGGTTTCCGTCAAGGCCATGGTGTCACGTCCCATAACCGAACAGGACAGCCAGCGTCTCGTTCACCGGCGTGAGCGGCCCGCAATCGCGCGCCGCGGGGGCCAATGAGAACAACCCGGGAGAACAGGGGGTTTTCAACCTCTGATCACTCCCGCAGCCGGTGGCGGTCATCAGGGTACAAAGCAGCAGGCAGATGGTGCGAAACGTCATGTCTTGTCTCCGGGACGGCAAAAGGCGGGGAGCCATTTCTGCGGATCGTCACCCAGACGGCTGCGCAGGGCGGTCAGCTCCTCGATTGTCTCGGCACGGGCGGATAAAACCTTGATCAGGTCATCCATGCCGTTCAGGCGCAGGCGCGCAATGACCGATTCCCGGCCGTGCTTGATCAAGAAGGACCGGCTTGAGGCGTCGGCCGTCCGTATCCACTGGATCTCCCGGGCCGAGAGGCCAAAACCCGTGGTGTGGCTTTGCAGATCGGCATGCGGATTGGGGAAGAAGATGTGCGTCGCACTTTGCTCCATCAGCGTATTGGCGAGCGCGGATGAGGCGATGTCCGATGCGCTTTGCGTACCGAAGCCGACAACACCGTTGAACTTCCGGATCGTCTTCATCTTGTCTTTGATGAAGGCGGCAAAAACATCGTCATCCAGAAGCCGCCAGCCTTCGTCCAGGAAAATCAGCAACGGGTTACCATCAAGCAATTCGTCCAGCCGATGGAAAATATACATGAGCGCCGCACTGCGGATGAGCGGGTCGTCGAGGAGCTTTGTCATGTCAAACCCCGCGACATCGGACCAGGTGAAGTGGTCCCTGGGATTGTTGAACAGCCAGCCAAGCTGATCCGCGCGCAGCCATTTGTCGAAGCGCGCCAAAAGATCATCGCCGCCCGCCCGCATGCGTCCGCGCAGCAGGGATCCGAATGCATTCAACGTGCGCATGTCCGGGCCTGACGCAAAAATTTGTGCGATGGCCGAGCGCAGGACATTCTCTTCCACGGCGGACGGTCTTGCGCCATCCGGCCTCCGCACCATGAGGGAAAACAGCTGGAACAGGAATTCGCGGTTGGGTCCCGTATCGGGCAGAGACAGCGGATTGAAACCCGAGGGCTCTCCGGGCTCCAGCACGGCATAATTGCCTCCCAGTGCCCGGATGAAGATTTCGGCGCCGCGATCCTTGTCGAAGAAAATGCAGCGCGGTTTTGGCGTGATGCGTTGCGACTGCGCCATGAGAAACGAAAGAGCCACCGTCTTGCCGGAGCCGGATGGCCCGATCATGGTGAAATTTCCCAGATCGCGCACGTGGAAATTGAAGAAATAAGCCGTTTGGCTGGTTGTTTCCAGCAATGAAATGGCACTGCCCCAGTGATTGCCGTCGGACTTGCCGCTTGGAAAATTATGCAATGACAGGAACCCGGAAAAATTCTTCGAGGAGATCATCGCCGAGCGGGCAATATAGGAAAAATTCCCGGGCAGTTGCGCCCAGAAGGCGGGTTCGCAATTCAGGTCCTCGCGCAACCAGAGAATGGCCTGGTCTGTCAGGGTGGCGCCGACGGCGCGGATGCAGTGATCAAGCTCCGCCTTATCATCGCCGAGGCACATGATGGAGAGGTGATGATTGCCGTAGATCGAACGCGCGCCCAGCAATTCATCGCGGGCGCTGTTAAGCTGGCTGCCCACCACGGAACCGGCTTCGTCGGCCATGGCAATCTGCCGGGAGACGCGCTCTATCTGCACCTGCGCCACGGGTTTATCGACGATCGCGAAGCTTTGGCTGACGATAAACTCGTGCGGAACTTTCAGAAGCCCGTCGAGCAGCAGCGGACCGGTATAAGGCGGGTATTCCCGGATCGAAAGCATGGCGCCCAGCCTGTTGTTATCAGGCGGGGTCGATCCGACGAACTCGATGGCATTGCGCCCGAAATGCAGCCGTTTCATCGCCAGCGCCCCGTCAAGCGGCATGCGCGGCAGCCGCATGTTGACCGGTTCCAGACCGTTGACGATCTGGACGAGGAACTCCAGCGGCTCGGAAAAATAAACCCCCGGTTGCGGTTCGCGAATGCCAAGGCATCGCGCGCCGTAATCCTGCAGGACATCCCGGATGTTGAGAACGGCATCCTGCAGTTCGCGCAGATCCTGAGCTTCGCCGGAGGTCCCGCCATCGTCGGACGCCTTGGCAAAGAGACGCCGTGTCGCCTTGTCGATGATGCCGACCTGGCCGCGCAGGGGTCGGCGGACGATGGTGACGTACATGTCATTGACAAACATGCGCTGCTGCTCGAGTTGCGCCATATACCGCCGGTTCAACTCATCGGCGAAAGCGTTGTCGAACCTGCCCGCGAGGCCCGGCTGAATGCGGCGGCGGATCATATGGCCATAGACCGCATAGCGGCGGCTGCCGAGGGATCGCAGCAGAGTATTGCGTGCTTCCAGCTTGCCGTTCAGCTGCGCCATGTCGGCAGTCTCGAAACAGAAGCCATCGAGTTTCAAAACGCTCAAAAGATAGCCATCCCGGGTGCGCAACACCGTATCATCCACATGGCGTGTATAGGGGATGTGGGCTGCAACGGAGCGCTCCCGCTGGCCCGGCGAACCGAACCGCATCTCCCGGCGGACGGGACGGCTGGTCATGAACGGTCACCGGCCGCATAGCTTCTGATGCCCCAGACAGCTTTGGATTGCGGCGGTGCCTTGGACATCTTCACCCGCAGGATGGTGAAAATCTGATCATCCAGCAATGTCAGAAAATAACCAAGGCTGTGGATCGGCACGACAAGCAGCAGCGTCAGCAGGTTCTTGGTGGCCAGGAATGTGCATGCCGTCACGACGATGTTGAACATGGCGAACATGTAGGGAACCCCGAACAGCGTGGGTGCACGGGTCAGGGCTTTGACCAGAGGCACGAGATCTGGCGCATCATCCGGGATCATCTCAGTGCCCCAACGCACTCTGGAAGAAGGCGACGATCTGCGTCGATCCGAACACCAGAACAATCCCCATGATCACCGATCCCGCGATGCCCCAGGTGAAGCGTCCGGTCCAGGCGAGAAACCCGCAGCTGATGACGGCCAAGATGGCGATCATCGAGGCAATCGGCCCGGTGAGAATGCCGATAAGCGTCTGCAGGACCGACTGCACCGGCTGCAATCCCGTCTGGGCGCTGGCACCCTTCATCAGAACGGCCAGGGTCATCCAGGCCAATCCCCCGCGGATGAAGATGCGCCTGACAAGCGATGGCAACAGACGGATTTTGAAAATGAGCGACTGAAAAAACACTTTGACTACTCCACGTGAAGAACAAAACCTTGCGTCCATGCACCGGCATTTCCGGCATCGGATTTGTCCGGCGCCTTCCTGCCCTGATGGACCACTTTTCCCGGCATTTTGCGGTCATCGAACGGCCGCCAGTCATAGACGTCCGAGAGCACGGCCGCGATGTAACGGACCGTCTCCGGATAGAAGGGAATGCCGCCGTTTTGCTCCACGGCAGCCTCGCCAGCGTTATAGGCGGCGAGGACATAGAGCGGATTGGCGTATTTGCCTTCCAGAAACTTGAGATAGCGAACGCCGCCGCGCACATTGTCCTCGGGGTCGCAAATATCGACCTCGAACCGGCGTGCTGTTGCAGGCATCAGCTGCATCAGGCCAACGGCACCGGCGCTGGAGATGCTATCCATATGAAAGCCGCTTTCCCGCCGGGCAACAGCAACGGCAAGGGCTACATCCGCATGCTCCTCCCTGGCGATGCGCTGGACCAGCGCCTTGCCATCCTCGGCCGAAGGCACGCGCGTGAACTGGCATGCTGCCGCATCCGCCGCCGGCAGGGGGGTGGTTGTCCTGCCGCCGGATGCCATGATCTTGACCGGCGGCATGCCGGGATCATTGGCCTCGACGGCGCGGGCTGCTTCCGGAACAGTCAGGCCAAGCAGGCAAAGACCGATCAGAATCCACACTGGCCGATGATCGGTGCGGGCGGAACGGCCTGCATCGACGGTGGCAGCGCTGCCGGACCTGTTTGCCACGCCGTTCATGGAGCACCTCGCGCGCGACGGCCGGAGGCGTTCCACACCATGCTTCCCTGCACGGCGGCAGGCCGCCCCGTCTGTCTGATATAGGGGGCGTAAAAAATCTCCGACACGGCGCCGGGCCGTCCCTCCTTGCGGCCCAGCTGCACGACGAGGGGCAGCGTCGTATGCAGATGATCGATGATCTCCGGCTTTGACAGTCCACCTCCCCCGCCAAAACCGCTTTGCATGACCAGCATTGCCAAGCGTTCATAGGCCGCGCGCGGCGAGTTCGCGTGAACTGTGGAAAGCGAACCGGGATGCCCCGTGTTGATGGCCTGCAGGAAATCCAGCGCCTCGCCGCCGCGCACCTCCCCGAGGAGCAGACGGTCGGGGCGCAAGCGCAGCGACGCTTCGACCAGGCGCCGCATATCCACCTGCGCGATGTTCTGATTGCCGCGCGAGGCAATCAGCCGGACATGATTGCCATGCGGCGGCACGAGTTCAGGCGTATCCTCGATGGTGATGATCCGCTCGTGCCCCGGTATTTCCCGCATCAAGGCATTGAGAAACGTCGTCTTGCCCGTTCCCGTCCCGCCAGAAATGATCATGGAGATACGGTGACGCAGCGCCAGATGAAGGAATTGCGCGATATCGCCCGCATCGAGATAGTCGCATAGGCCCTGTTCCTCGTCGGTCAGGGCCTCGGTCGCGCCGGTTACCCGCGCGCAGAGAAGCGCGCCCGCCTCGGCATAGTCGGAGAGCGACAGATCGCGAACGATTTTCCGCCGGATGGCAATGGCGCCTCCGTCCGGCGCCGCCGGCGGCAGCACCACCTGAACACGTGAACCATCCGGCAGGGATGCGGACAACAACGGTTCTTCTTCATTGACGAACTGATGGCTGGCGCCTGCAACCCGCTCCGCCATGAAGCGGATGCGTTCGCGCGTCAGCTCCGGAAGATTGAGTGCAACCATGCCCGCATGCAACACACCGGAACTGTATTCGACAAACACCCTGTGCGGTTCATTGATACAAATCTCGATGACATCCTGCCGTTCCAGCAGCGATCGCAGCGGCTCAAAGGCCAGCGAGATTAAATCATCATTGCGGGAGAGCATGCCCATCAAGAAGCCTCACGCGGAACGAAATCCCACAAGGCGGGTGCGGGCAGGGTTCTATTGTCCATAGCCGCCACGCCCCCTTTTCAGCTCCCGCAGCTTTTCACGCACCGGATCCGGGTAGAGATCGGAAAAATCGAGATCGCGGCGGACAAATATGGCAACCGGCGTGCCCTGATTGATCGTGATCGTGGGTGGAATGTTGAGCGATCCCTTCAAGGCCTCCCCTGCAACCTGCGCAAAGGTTTGCGCTGCAACCGCAGCGCCCTTTGCCGCCATGTTCGAGCCGATGTCGATACTGGGACGGGTCGTGACGGTACGGATTTCATTGGTCTTCGGATCAACATAGGTTGTCGTCACCGGGCCGGTATTCAGGCTGGACGACGTGTCCGTGGAAGCCAGTATCTGGCCGCCGGCGGAAATCGCGCTGAGCAGGATTGCGGAACCATATCGTTCGAAAACATGCCTGTTCACATCGCCGCTCATTCCCGAGCGGCCAAGCTCATCCGTTCCGATGGAACCGAGATTGATGGACACGCCATCCGACCGCAACAGCCGTGTCCAGACGATGAATGCCCTTGTCTGCCCCTGCGCCAGTCCGGCATTGTATTCACCGATCAGCCGCGTGCCCGATGGCACAAGAATACGCCTGCCGTCGAATGACCAGACGTCATCGGTGGTTATGGCGCGCACCATCCCCGGCAGATCGGTCTGAACAGCGGTTTCGAGGACACCCCGCAAAATGGTTCCCTGCGGCACCAGGGCATCGATGCGCGGGTTCTTTTCAGCCTTGGCCGTTTCGGCGGATTTTCCGGACAGGGACGCCAGAAACTGGTCGTTCGGATTGGTGGCCTGAAACGTATCCGGGCTTTTCTGTTTCTCGTCGGGGCTCTTCTCGTTGTGGGCCGGTTCCCCAGCGGTTCCCAGTTCCGAGACGATCATCGGCGAACGGTAGCGGTCCTGTTGCTTCGCATAATAGGCTGCCTCCTCCGCTTCGGCCCGGCGGCGCGCGTCTTCCTCGGCGCTGCGCCGCCGGCTTTCTGAATCATCAGTATTAACCGTCCTTGCTTCAATCGCCGCGGCTTGCGGTGGAAGGGGAGCTTCCTTCCTTTCCGGCGGCGGCGTGAGATTAAGCTGGCTCGAGCGTGACGGCATGAAGGCCTCGTCGGAGACAGCCCGCTCGCCCTGCTGCGGCCGGGGATTGCTGAACAGGGGTACGGCAAACAGCCCGCTGACGCCTGCCGCAAGACACAGGCCAATGAGACCAGCCCTCAATTTACGTTTTGGCTCCAGCAGGCTGGGATCCGTCCCTGCCTCGATGTCCAGACTGCGATGATAACCGGGATCGGGCATTGCCTATCTCCAGCTTTTCTTGGAGACAGGCACATCGGCGACAACCGCTGGCTGCGTTTTCCTGTTGAGATTGAACAGGCAGGTCGCATAGCCGCCATGCCGCAGCATCCACTGCCTGGCAATCTTGTCGACAACGATATAGTCGCCCTCGCGCCGGTAATTGGCGAGGATTTCCCGCTTGCCTCCTTCCACAATGAAGATCGCCGGGACATCGCCCTGGAACCGGAACCATGTCTTGACGCCGTCATCAAATGCTTCAGCGGGTTTGAGCGCGCGGTCGCCGCGGAAATGATAATCGGTATTGGCGTCATCATGCCGAAAGCCCGCACGGTTTGGCTCCGAGACCAGCCGCTGCGCCTGGGCCAGAAGCTTGGCGTCCAGTTCCACGTCGGGATACCGGAACTTGACCATGTAGGTCTGGTCGGACTGCGAATCCGGATGCGCACGCAAAACGAAGGTATAAACATGCCTGTCGCTGACGATGTTCATGTTCGTCGCCGCTTTCGGCTCCACCGGTTTGAGGAAGATGATGTTGCCCTTCTTGTTGGGTTCGATCTTCCAGGACATGCTGTCGCCAACGGCGACCGTTTCGATTTTTTCCGTGTCGCCCAAAACAATCATCGTCGACACACCATAGGTCGCATCAACCGCGACGACATTGCTGGGGTTGTAGACCACCGTCCTGACACGGGCATCCGCAGCGCCCCGTCGCGGTGCCACCTCCGCACGGACGCCGCCGTCCATCGCCAGGAGCGTCAATGCAGCACCAACCGGCAAGACCAGGCAGGCATGCGCAAATGTCCTCATGGCTGGTACTGCCCACCGGATTCGCCCTGCCCGGACACGCTTTCCTGATCGCGGCGATAGTCGACGACCTGGAAACCCAGCGGATTTTCGAACCGCCATTCATTGGGCATCGGCGCCTTGGAATACTGGAAATGGAGGAGGGAAACCCAATGTTCCTCCGCGCCCGATTCCCGTCCGGTCCGCTGCGTGGAAAACCGGATGACTGCCGTGAGGGTGTTGGGAAGCTGTATGGATTTGATCTTCAGGCCTACGCGGGTTTCGCGGCCATAGCGTGTCACCGGATTGTCCGCATTGGATGGGCTGAAGAGCGCAAACAGATCCCGCGCGGCATCGCGGGCCGACAGCAGCTGGGCAAGATCAAAATTGTCTTTCACCGTGGCCGGATCATAGGTCTCGCGCGCTTTCAGGTAGCGCACGACATACATGCGTGCGATCGCTTCGTTCTGCGTCAGGTCTCCATCGGCAAGCGGTTGTTTTATCTCCATGAATCCGGTCGTCTTGTCGACTTCAATGACATAGGGCTCGAAGCTTTTGAGCGGCAGGAGCAGGGCGAGACAGGTCAACGCCAGGCAGGCCAGGGCAAAGCTGATCACAGCCACCAGCCACGCGGTCAGCCGGGACCGTTTCACGGTACGGATGACATCGTTTTCCCAGCGAACGGCTTCGCTGAAATATCGTCTGTCCGGCCCGGATGCCGCCTCGATTATATGTTCATTCGGTCCTGACGCGCTCATCACCGCTGGCGAAACCTTGAAATCGCTAAAACTGAAAATTCTAAAATAAAAAGTGTGTAGTATCGCGGCGCCCTGTCTTCATCGCGCCGCGTTCGGAAAACCGCTTAAGTTGTAAATATCATGCGAATGCGGAACACAATTCGACTTTGGTCTGATGCCTTTCCCGCCGGCCGGAGAAAATGCGGTCCGCCGCGTCGTGCGGCAGACTTTCCTATCAGGTTTCAACGGCTCCGCGGGACATCAGTCAAGGCGGCACCATTCAGCCTCAGTCAGCCCAGGCCAAGCAGTTTGGCCATGGCCGGGAATGAATGGACGCATCTGACACAATCAATTCTTTCAACAACGTTCAAAATTCGCCATTGAAGCCAAGGGCCGCATCGGTTAGAACCGCTTCGCGCATGCGAGCTATCGCAGCCTCATGCACCCGTAGCTCAGCTGGATAGAGCGCTGCCCTCCGAAGGCAGAGGTCACAGGTTCGAATCCTGTCGGGTGCGCCATCAATACTCAGATTTTATTGGATAGGAATGCCCCGCACCGCTGAAGCCGCAGGTTCGGCCATTCATGGTTTTGAGTGGGAAAAGCCCGATTGGATCTCACGCCTGATATCGGCAATGAACTTGTCAACGGACTCGATGCGCCCATCGCTTGCCTGATCCAAGCAGATTCCGACTTTCAGCCCGCGCCGCTTCAAGGCCGGCAAAAAGGTTTTCAGCGTCGCATCAAGCTCCATCTGAACGACTTCGGTTTTGATCTGCAAACCGGCGCCCTGACCGATCGGCCCCAACCATATCTCGGCGAAAACAGCCGCCGGCCACAGGGGACAGCACATTGACGTCCCCGCAGGGTCATTGAGAATGAGATAGTTAGAACCAAGATTGATGGTGTAAACTGTGTAGGTTTCGACCGATTTCCTGATGAAATACTTGTAGCGTGCGGAATGGGAGAGCTTGAGAACCCTCGTTGCCTCGTCAATACCTGGCTTTGTCTCCATGTGCCCACCCTCATCCTTGAGGATAGACCAGAACAATAAAGATAGAAGAACATTTATTTCAAATTGTAGCCAATACAGGCAGCATGAGATTCAAGTTGAAATGGCAAGGGGTTAGAAACCCGATTGCCGCGCTGGAGACGGCAGGGTTTCGTGTGGATGCCCGCACTGCATTTTGCACAAGGCATTGGGCTTTCCTAGTTCATCGCCGCCGGTGTGATCTTACCCTGCTGACCCGCATTCAAACGCTGAATATCCGTTTCTGCTGCCGGTTTCGCCACGGCGTAATACCGGCCAAGGCCAAACGCCAATGCGGCCATGATGAGAACAACGCCGATATATTTCCAAGCCTTGGCTTGATACGGCTCCGGATCAATCGAATACATTCTGAACTCCAGGATGGCGGCACTGAGCAGTGACGATTGTCGCTGTAAAAACCCCACCATCACGAGGACGGTGGGGTTAAGCTTGCTCGGAACAGGATTTTGCAGAACGTCCTTCCATCGGCAGTTCGATTTGCCCGGCTCCCTGCACTCGATGGGAACTTGGACCTCGTCCTTCTCTGGGAAAGTGGTGTGGCCGCGCTGCTTCCGACATGTTGAATTTTTGACGGGCAACAGAATGGTGTTGCCAGTCAGGGAGATATCACCAGAACCGGCGTGACGTGACCGTGACGGAAATCCGGACCGGATCGGATTTTCAGTATTTTTTCGCCGTGCAGCCGTCAGCAGGCCATCCCGCTCCAATCTTACATCCAAGACTGGCCCACAATGTTCCTGCAATGTTGAATCCGTAGGCCTTCTTCAGGCAACGTCCTTTGGCGGCGATTGCGGCAACGCCGTTTCTGTCAGGCTGCCCTGTCCGCTTCGCCGTTCATGCGGGAGCCTGTTTACGACATCGATGGCGTTAAAAGGCTATTGATTTTACCGATAATATTTACCCAATCGAAAACAATACGAAATATCAAAACAATCTTTCATATTTATATTGTAAAACATTTATAAGTGCGATCACAATTTTGTTACATTAGAGTGATATTGTGTAATATTGGATTTCTGTCAAATATATACATAATATAGACTCCAATTAAACTTTAAGTTGCAAATAGGCAACAGTAAAAAATCAACAGCCCTCCACATTAAAAATTTGTAACTTGACATTTGACTCCGCCATCGAAGTCGCGGAATACGAAATTGTTACTATCAACTCATGGAGAGCAACAATGAACATTAAGAGCCTTCTACTTGGCTCGGCTGCAGCCCTGGTTGCAGTCAGTGGCGCACATGCTGCCGACGCAGTTGTCGTCGCCGAACCGGAAGCCGTCGAATACGTTCGCGTGTGCGATGCTTACGGCAAGGGCTTCTTCTACATTCCCGGTACCGAGACCTGCCTGAAGATCGGCGGCTATCTGCGGGCCGATGTCAAAGGCGGCGATGACGTCTACAAGGGCGGACATGTCAATCAGGGCAGCGATCCTGATGGCGATGGCACCTACTACATGCGCACACGCGCTACCGTTCGTTTCGATGCCCGTTCGGAAACCGAACTCGGTACACTGCGTTCGTACATTGAAACACGCTTTCAGTACACGAACGGCAGCAACGCCACGGAACTTCCCCAGGCTTACATCGAACTCGGCGGCTTCCGCATCGGCGTCAGCGATGCGATCTTCGGTTCGTGGACAGGCGCTGCGGGCAAGGTCATCAATGATGACGTGATCAACTACCAGTCCGGCGTAAGCAACCAGGTCAGCTACACATTCAATGCAGGCAATGGTTTCTCGGCGATCATCGCTGCAGAACAGGGCCGCGTACAGGGTGCCAGCTATTTCGATAATGACTATCGTATCGACAGCTACATGCCGCACGTGCTTGTTGGTGCCAAGTTCGAACAGAGCTGGGGTGCAATCTCGGGTGTTGCCGGTTATGACTCCAAGGTCGAAGAATTCGGCGGCAAGCTGCGTTTGGACGTGAAGTTCACCGACACCGTTTCGGCATTCGTCATGGGCGGCTATCAGTCCAACTATGACGATGCAGCGTTCGGCGCTCGCAACTGGTACGGCACCTGGGAAGGCGATTGGGCCATCTGGGGTGGCCTGTCCGCCAAGGTTTCGAGCAAGGCAACTGTCAATGCACAGGTTGCTTACGAATCCGAAGGCACCTGGGCTGCAACAGGCAATCTCGCTTATGAACTGGTTCCCGGTTTCACCATCACGCCTGAAGTCAGCTACACCAAGTTCGATGGCGCCCGTAAGGATTATTCCATCTCCAAGGGCGGCAACGACGATGCATGGGGTGGTATGATCCGCTTCCAGCGCAACTTCTAGGATCTGACACAGATCTGACGAGGTTGGTAGTGACATAGCAACGTCGTCCGATAGCGGACGCGGTTTTGACCTCCAGTCAAATCGTTCGCAGGAAACGGTGGGGTTCGCCCCGCCGTTTTTTTGTGCGCTGGTTCCGCCGATGCGGACAATGAACAAGGCGCCGGCGGGTGCGCGCGGAACCGCCTCGCCCCAAGGATCAGGGTGAATGCCATAGATGCGCCGCAATATGCGATTTTATGCGGTTCCGGGGGCATTTTAACAACAATTGCATTGACACGGCGGTCGTACCAAATTCGATTTGCCGCAACCTCGCTCCTGTTTGGATTGCAACGACAATGTTGAGAAGGCTCGTTATCGCAATATCCGCCCTTACCCTAGCAAGCTTTGTGCTTGCCAGCACGGCTGAGGCCGCACGATTTGGACTGAGTTTCGGCGGCCCCCGCAACAGCGGCAAAGAAAGCGGCAAGGCAAAGAGCAACACCCAGGGCAAGGGAAACTCCCGCGGCGGTCACAGGCGATAGTTTAGACGCGAAAGCCGCGCAATACAGATCAGGTGCAGACCCATTCGCGGATCTTGCATGCCTGTTCCTCACCGCCGCACAGATGCGTCGCCTTCTCCTCTGCCTTGCGCCGGGTCGCGTCCGAGGCGGCACCCCAGGCAGACAGTCCACCGGATGCCTTGCCGACCGACAGGGCAGCACAATGCTCATAGGGAAAGCCCGTCCCGTCATCGTCATTCCAGTGGCGATGATTGCGGAACACCGTCACGATTTTGCAGCTCTTTCCGTCTGCGTTCTCGCAATGTTTGAGCGCGCTGTTTTCCGCTTCGTCGCGCTTGTCCGCACCCCAGAAAAAGCCGTGCCGGTTATCCCCGGCGGAGTAGGCGATTGCGCCCCAGATTCCTTTCTCGGCAAGGGCCGGTTCCGGAATGGACTCGGGCGCAGACATATCGGCCGCCTGGCTTGCGGGAGAAAAACCGACGACCATTGCGAGCAGTCCGATCAAAAGGGCACGATTGGCATGCATATGAATGCTCCATTGTCTGGGGGTTGCACTATGGAAGCGCGGCGCGGTTTTCATCCTGCCACGCTCCCGACGGACACAACCACGCAGCTGTTGCCCGAGGCGATCAGCAGGGCTTGGCCGCCATTGTTTGCGAGATTGTAGTACGGTGTTCCGGAAAGGGTTTCAGCAAGCGTGCTTCCCTGCGGCAGGGTCGCGCTGACCTCCTGGCAGGGCTTTTGAAACGGCGCCACCCGGACAAAGGTCCCTTCACATCCGGAAGCGGTCGGGGAGGCCACCACAACACCGGCCGCCTGTTCCTTGTACTCGGGGGTGTCGTAGCTCATTCCGGCAACGGCCTGCACGGGATGCGCATCCGGGGACGTCTTGTTCCATTGGGTATTGACGGCATAGGTGGAGCCAAAGGTCAGCGCCTGTCCGAGCGCGGGGAAAAGATTGGCACAGGTGCGGATGCCGGCCTGGCTGATATGGGTGCGGAACGGCGTATCGTCGTTGGCTCCGGCGGGGGCCTGCGCCTGCGCGGTAGCGGCGGCCGGGAACACCGACCCCATAGGCGGATAGAACTGAAAAGCCAGAGCCGCTCCCGCAACGGCAATGGTCCCGATGCCCGCGAACCATTTGAGGCGGCCCGGCCGGGGCAACCCGGAACCGGCGGGTTCTCCCTCGCCTGCCCCGTTCCGGGAACGCGACAGGATACGATCATTGATCGATTGCTTGGCCAATTTGGTTCTCTCCCGCTACTTGATCGCCGACAGGGCAGCCGCCAAACCTTTGAACGGGGCCTCGATGCTGACGTTTTCACCCGAATTCAAAGAGTACGACACCCGCGCTGTTGTCTGTTTACCGATTTGCTGGCGCAGGACCGGGCCGACCGGCAGATAACCGATGCAGACGGCCGTGTCGCAGGCCTTCACCTCGACACCGACATCGCGGTCCATTCCGGCAAGCCCCAGCAAAATCTTGCTGCCAGCGCCGATCACTGCCGGAGCCCGCAAGATCATGAAGGGCTTGCCATCCACATTTGCCGCCAGGGACCAGCTGAACACCGGCGTTCCCTGCTCATCGGTGAAGGACTGGCTGATGTTGCATACCTTGCGCCGGGTCTTCAGGTTCTCGTCGCAAATCAGGGTCCAGTTCTCGAAGGGATGAATGATCCGGCGGTATTTGCCGATCGGCACCCCCTGCGGCACGAGCACATCCGATGGCTTGACCTTGTAGCCTGCCGCCACGGCCTGGCTGCCTGTAAGGAGCAGGCAAACCAGAACCCTTGATAGTGACGGAAGTCTCGCACGTGCCATCGCGTCAGCTGTCTCAGTTGAGGGTTACGCTGACACCCGCGCCGACGCCCACACTGCCGCCGGTCGTGGCGCCGGACAGGTTGGCGCGCACGCGTCCATTCTCGCTGGTGTAACCGGCGCCGAAAGCCAGGGCGCCTTCATTGCGCCAGTAGCCGCCGCCCATCGACACGCTGAGCTTGCCGGGGCGATCATCATAGCGCAGCGACGCGGCAGCCAAACCAATGGCAGCGGCCCGTCTGGCCTCGCTTCGCACCTCACCGATATCATTGTTCAACTGGCCCAGCTTGGAGTCCGTATAGGCATTGGCGCTGTTGAGCGTCGTCGCGCCAACCTGATCGGTGTAGGCCTTGGAGTCGGTGAATGTCGTGCTCAGCCCGTCCTTCAGTTGTTTGACATTCACCGCATCCGTATTGGCAACGCCGGTCGCAACATTGCTGATCAGCACAGGGGCATTGGGATCACCGCCCTGGAGCGTGATTGTATTTGTCTTGCTGCCATTGTTCGTGTCGTACTGGACCGCGGAGTTTCCCAGGTTGGTAATGCCGGTCGAGAGCGATGCAATCGACTGATTTGTTGCATAGAGCTGGCTGCCGTTGATGGCGTCAGTCGATGCTGCATTGATCTGGCCCGCCGCCACATTGGTGATCGTCCGTTCCGCACCGGCACTGCCGACACTCACTGTTGACGTCGGATTGGTGCCTGCAAAATTATAGGTCTTGCCGTTGATGGTGGTGCTGGTGGTTGCAACCACGGCCGAGGTGGTTGAGCCGGCACCCAGCGCGACGTCCCCGGCTTGCGAGGTGGCCTGCGCGCCCGCGCCAAGCGCCACATTGGTCGCATAAGTTGTCGAGGCTCCGGCACCCAGCGCCATGGACTGGATGCCGTTCGCCTGCGCATTGGTGCCCAGGGCGACTGAATCGGCAAAATTGACCGTGGCATTCTGACCGAGAGCGATGCCCCCCGGAGCCGTTTGCTGGACAAGTGCGCCATTGCCGATGCCGATGCCATTGTCGCCATTGACGACGGTCGATGGGCCTACCGCCACGGAATTGGTGCCCACGGCCAGCGAATCCGCCAGAGTGGAGTTGGCATGGAAATATTTTGTTGTCGTGGTGGCAAACGAAGTGAGGGCGCCGGAAAGCTGGCGGATCGTCACTGCATCGCTTGCCTGCGTGCCATCGGCAACATTGGTGATCTGGCGATAACCGGTGGCATTGCCGACCGAGACGGCGCCGAGCAAGGCAAGGTCGGTGGTGTTGTAGGGAATGAAGGTGCCGATCGTACCTGTCGCTGGCGCGAGGGCGCGGCCGGATACCGAGCCCGCACCGAGTGCGACACCGCCGAGCACCGTGGCCTGGGTATTGTAGCCGAGGGCCAATGAATCGGCGGCCGTCGACGAGGCGGCAACGCCCGCCGCCAGCGAATTGATCCCGGTGGCACCGTTATTGGTGTAGTTTGCCTGCTGCGTGCCGCCATCATTGAAGCTGTAATAGTGCGTGAGCTGTCCCGATACGGCCTCGATCGATTGGTTCGTTGCGAAGAGCTGCGAGCCATTGATCGCGTCCGTCGAAGCCCCGTTGATCTGGCCCGCCGCCAGATTGGTGATGGTGCGTTCGGCGCCAAGCGCACCAACGCTGACGGTGGAGGCCGGCGCTACACCGGCGAAGGTATAGGTGACGCCGTTGATCGTGGTTCCGGTTGTGGCAATCGCCGTGGCTGTCTGACTGCCGGAACCAAGGGCGACGTCATTGGCATTGATCGCGGTCGCCCCGTTGCCTAGCGATACAGAGCGAGCACCCGTTGCGGTGGAAACCGGTCCGATGGCAACCGAATCCGTCCCTGTCGCTGTTGAATCCGCCAGCGTCGAATTGGCGTGGAAATACTTGATGCCAGCGCCATTGTTGATGTTGTTGATCGTCGTACCCAGACTGTCCACTGCGGTATTGGTGGCGAAGAGCTGCGAGCCGTTGATCGCGTCCGTCGAAGCCGCGCCGATCCGGCCTGCCGCCAGATTGGTGATCGTGCGCTCAGCGCCCGCTGCACCGATACTGACCGTAGAGGTCGGGGTGGTTCCCTGAAAGCTGTAGGTTGTGCCGTTGATGACAATGCCGGGCGTGCCGACTGCCACGGCGGTGACAGAGCCGGAGCCCAGCGCCACGTCGCGGGCATTGTTCGCTATGGCCGTATCGCCAAAAGCCAGCGAACCGGCACCGAGTGCACTGCTGGTGTTGCCGAGCGCGACCGACCCCTGACCGATGGCCCTGTTGGAGTTGCCGATAGCCACAGCGCCATTGGCCGCATTTGCAGCCGTTGCGCTCGCTGTCCCGTCTGAATTGGCAATGTTGTTGGCGCCGCCGGTGAAGGCGCCCGTGCCGCTGGCATAGCTCGGATCGCCGATGGCAACCGCACCGTCGCCATAAGCGGTATTGCCGGCGCCGATCGACACTGCCTTGCCACCGGTTGCAGTTGCGCCGGTGCCGATGGCCACGGCGTCGGCTGAATCGGCCTTGGCGCTCGTACCGAAGGCGATGGCGTCCTGCGCGCTCGCATTGGCCGACTTGCCGATCGCGCTGGCGTTCACACCGCTCGCCGTGGCACCCAGTCCCACAGCGGTTGCACTGGCGGCGGTCGCCGTGGCATTGTTGCCGAGTGCGGTGGTGGAGACGTTCGTGGCCTGGGCTCCAGAGCCGGTTGCAACGGAACCTGCTCCACTGGACACGGATTGATTGCCCAGAGCCAGGGAGAAATCACCGGAAGCCTTGGCGACATTGCCAAGCGCTTGCGCGTTTAAACCTGCGGCATTGGCCTGGGAGCCGATAGCGACGGCATTTTGCCCGGCGGCGTTGGCGAGATAGCCCATGGCTGCGGTCCCCACCCCGGAGGCACTTGCCCCGTTGCCGACCGCCGTGGACTGGTTCGCCGATGCGGTGGCGGAGGTTCCGAACGCGCTGGCTCCGGTCGCGGTAGCCGAAGAGCTTGAACCGACTGCGGCCGACCATGCGCCCGTTGCGGTTGAAGCCGTTCCGAGCGCAACGGCCTCGAACGTGAAACCAGCAGGCGCGGTGCCGCTTGCATCGGCATTCGTGCCAATGGCAACGGGAGAACCGCCGCCCGTTCCAGCGTTTGCCTTGGCGCCGACGCCCATAGCTATGGCGGAACCGTTTGAAGATGAAGCGTTGGAGGACAATCCAATCGCCACCGAGGCACCGCCCGAAGAGCTGGCCGTCGAGCCAAGGGCGATGGCGTTTGCCCCGTTTGCCGTGGTGTTGACACCAAAGGCTGATGCCCCGTCCGCAAGTGCGCGGGCGTTGCCGCCTACGGCAAGCGCATTGACACCGGTGGCATTCGCGAAGACACCCACGCCTATGGCGTTGAGGCCACTGACGCCCATCGAATAGCCGATGGCAATCGAAGCATCGCCCGTTGCGGTGATAGCGGTGCCCAACGCCACGCCATTATTGCCATTCACATGGGCGCCAGCGCCGATGGCGGTTGAGGCGGCGCCGGGAGCCGTGCTGCCACATCCGATCGCTGTGCTTTGCCCCCCTGCGGAGGGAGTCGTGCAGTTCGCAACGTTGGTCAGAACACCGTTGCCAATGACAACCTGCGCGAAGGCCGCCTGCGGAATCATGATCCCTGCCACGGCAAGCTGCGCCCCAAGCACCCCGCCGGCACCGAGCGTGCCCAGTCCCAGCCGATTGCGTTTGATACCAAGAACACGGTGGGCGGACCGCAACACCGCCATCAGACGGCGGCGCACTGAGCGGTTGCCGTCAACCGCTCCCGGCAGCCAATGTCCAGTGGAACGGGCAATCCTGCGAAGAGCAGTAACGCATGACAGAAGCATCATTTTTGCAGTCCCTCTCAAATTAGCGGCGGCAGGTTCTTCCGCGAACCCCGCGTTCATTTCCGATGCACAGTGATATGGATGTCAGTTCTGAATGGCAGCGGCGCCACCGGCACCGGCGTATCGGGCAAAGAACTCCCGGCCATCCTTGCGGCCGATGGCTTCAATGGGATCAAGAGCGTTTGCATACCAGTCGTCCCCGTCGGGCGGCGTGGCAAGAAGCGCCTGGGTCATCCGGTCGGACGGCATCACGTGCGCGAGACGGTCGCGGATCGCGTCAAGATGCCGGTCGGGCGGCCCGTTTTCGTAAAAGGGGGCCGTAAGACCCAGCGCATAGGTTGCAAGCAGAAGATCGCACCGGGGATCAGGCTGCTCCGTCTGCTGCCGCTGCTTCAGTGAAGCGGCGACAACTTTTATCCTGCGGTCAATGTCATCAAGCAGGGATTGCGGCAAAGCGGATGCGGGCTCCCCCTGCAACCCGTTTCCTGCCGGCAGGCAACCGGCCATCCCGCTCGACGTTCCCGGCCAAAAACGTTTACGAAGAGTGGCGATCTGAGTTTCCACGAGTGACAAGATGTATCGCTCCCACTTGCGATCTATGCGGCGCGATCATTCATTTCACGGATTTCAACCAAGTAAACTAGCTAGAAATTGGGAGCAATATTTTATTCTTTACTTAAAAATCAAAGTACATAAAATTATATGCAAGAAAAATATTGATATATCAATGGGATTGTCGGAATAATTTCAAAAATCATTCAAATATAGAAATAAATATTGGCGAATAGTGAGTATTTTATACCGCCAGAAGCCGAAAAGAAAAATAATATTCCAGACAGCGACTGGGACATGAGCAGTGAGATCCGCGAAAGCCATGCATTCCCGCCAAGACTCAAGCGAGCGTTGCCGCGTCATGCAGCAGGCAAGCGCTTGAGTGTCATGAACACCCGTTAAGACAAGGACCCTATGCAGCAGCGTATAGCGATATATGCTCTTGCGTATCGAAAATTAACCGCGCAACCTTGTTCTTCCAGCGTTCGAAGAACCACCGGCATGCCGTGTCGGCGTTTCACATGGAGCCAATATGGATTCACCGATACCCTCATCCGTTTCACAACCGGTCGTGGCAAAGCTGACACGTGCCGCAATATTTCTTGTCCTCACGGTCAAGCCCGGACAAGCCCCTGAAGCAGCAACGCGTGCACTGTGCGGCGATCTCTCGGGGCTTCTGCGCGCCGTGGGTTTCCGCGATCTGGAGAGCGGCCTTTCCTGTGTCATGGGCTTCGGCTCCGATGTCTGGGACCGGCTCTTCGGGGATCCCAGACCGAAGGATCTGCATCCCTTCCGCGAAATCCGCGGCCAGCATCACGCCGTTTCGACACCGGGCGACATTCTCCTGCACATCCGGTCGACGCGCATGGATTTGTGCTTTGAAATGGCCACGCAGATCATGGCACGGCTTGATGGCGCGGTTGCCAGTTCGGATGAGGTGCACGGTTTCAACTATTTCGATGACCGCGATCTGATCGGCTTCGTTGACGGAACGGAGAACCCTGTTGACCAGGCGGCCCAAAGAGCCACGATCATCGGCGAGGAAGACCCGGCCTTTGCGGGCGGGAGCTATGTCATCGTGCAAAAATATCTGCATGACCTGAAACGGTGGAACGATGTGCCCGTTGCTGAGCAGGAGAATATCATCGGCCGGACCAAGCTTTCCGACATTGAACTTGACGATGCCGTGAAACCGACTTCTGCCCATAACGCGCTCACGACCATTATCGAAGACGGTGAACAGCTCGAAATCCTGCGGGACAACATGCCGTTCGGCGATGCGGGCAAAGGCGAGTTCGGCACCTATTTCATCGGCTATGCGCGTTCGCCGCACCGAATTGAACAGATGCTCGAAAACATGTTCATCGGGCGGCCGCCGGGCAATTACGACCGGCTGCTCGACTTCAGCCGTGCGGTAACCGGCACGCTGTTCTTCGTTCCCACCGCGACGTTCCTGGACAATGTCACGCCCGAGGGCGCGGCCTCTGCCATCGCCGCCCCGGCTGGAAACCACTCCGGACCGCAAGATATCGTCAAACCGCAACAACCCCGGAGCGACGGTTCGCTCGGCATTGGTTCGTTAAAGAAGTGAGGCAGACAATGAACAATCTTCATCGGGAGCTCGCTCCGATCTCCGCCAGTGCCTGGGAGCAAATCGAGGAAGAGGCGTCACGCACCCTGAAACGTCATTTGGCGGCCCGCCGGGTTGTGGATGTCGCCGGTCCGAAGGGTGTTGATTTTTCCGCCGTGGGCACCGGGCATGTGAAGCCGATCCAAGGCCTTGGCGAGGGAATCCAGTCGGTCCAGCGCGTAGTCAAGCCGTTGGTCGAGGTGCGGGTTCCCTTTGAACTCACGCGGCAGGCCATAGACGACGTCGAGCGTGGTTCGACGGATTCGGACTGGACCCCAGTCAAGGACGCGGCGCGCAAGCTCGCGTTCGCCGAGGACCGGTCGGTTTTTGACGGGTTTGCCGCGGCAGCCATTCAAGGCATCCGCGAAGGCAGCAGCAATGCGCCCGTGCCGCTCCCGCCGATTGCCACAGGCTACCCGCAGGCCGTGGCGCAAGCGGTCAGCCAGCTGCGGCTTGCCGGCGTGAACGGCCCCTATGCGCTCGTTCTCGGTGCCGAAGCCTACACCGCCGCGAGCGGCGGAAGCGACGAAGGCTATCCCGTCTTCCACCATATCGAGCGCGAAGTCGACGGAGGTATCATCTGGGCGCCTGCTCTGGCAGGCGGATTTGTGTTGACCACCCGCGGCGGTGATTTTGAGCTGGATATCGGCCAGGACATTTCCATCGGCTATCTCAGCCATTCCAGCACGGCAGTCGAACTTTATCTGCAGGAAACCTTCACATTCCGCATGCTGACGGCAGAAGCGGCCGTTGTCTTGTCCGCCGCATGACGGTGCATTGGGTGTGCCATCGCTGGAGCCGCGGCGGCAAATCAATCGGGCAGGATGCGTTTCACTGAAAAGGAGCATGGACATGAGCGAATCGATCACTCTCACCGACCATCAGGCAATCCGGGACTGGGTTTCGGCGCGGGCCGGGTCTCCGGCCATCATCGACACCGCGCCGGAACCCGAGGGAACGCCGGTGCTCCGCATCGTCTTCGAACCGGAGTTTGTTGCGGATGTCGACCAGCCCCTGGACGCCGGTGGCCTCGAAGTGGTCGAATGGGATGATTGGTTCCGCCTGTTCGATGCGCAGAACATGGTTTTTCTGATCGCCAAGGACGAACCGGGCAAGCTCGATATGTACCATCAGATTCTGAAGGCCTAGGCCAGGAGCACGCACAGAAATCTCTCTGATACGACAAAAGAACGGCAACGTCCCTTGTGCCGCTCCCTGTGGCAAGCCTATGATAGCCGATGAAAAACACCTCTCCCACTTTTGAAGCTGGATTGAGCGGCCGCGCATGGCCGAAAATCCTGTTGAATTACCGCAAACCGCACCGTGGCCGCAGCATTTTCGAGCTTGCAGTGACCGTCATTCCCTTCGCCATCCTGTGGGCGGTGTGCTGGGCTGCTGTCCATTACGGCTTCTGGTGGGGATTGCTGTTTATCATTCCGGCGGCAGGCTTCCTGCTGCGCCTGTTCATGATCCAGCATGATTGCGGCCATGGCTCCTTTTTCGCTCACAGGCATTCGGATGACTGGACAGGCCGGGCAATCGGCGTTCTCACTCTGACCCCCTATGATTACTGGCGGCGCGCCCATGCGCTGCATCATGCGTCGGCCGGCAATCTGGATGAGCGCGGTGTCGGCGATATCACGACCCTGACCGTCGCCGAATACCGGGCTCTTTCCCGCTGGGGCCGCCTTGGCTACCGGTTGTACCGGCATCCGGTGATCATGTTCGGCATCGGACCGGCATGGCTTTTCATTTTCAAGCAGAGATTGCCGTTCGGCATGATGCGTTCCGGGGCGCAGCCCTGGATTTCCACCATGGCGACGAATTTTGCCATTGCGCTGCTGGCGGCCATCCTGATCTGGCTGGTGGGTGTCATTCCCTTCCTGATGGTGCATCTGCCGATCGTCGTTCTCGCCGGGGCTGCAGGCATCTGGCTGTTCTACGTGCAGCACCAATTCGAGGAAACCCATTGGTCGCAAGGCGCTGACTGGCAGTTCCAGGAAGCCGCCCTGCACGGATCCTCGCATTACGTCCTGCCGCTTCCCCTCAGATGGCTGACCGGCAATATCGGCATCCACCATGTCCACCATCTTTCCAGCAGGGTGCCCTACTACCGGCTGCCGGAAGTTCTGCGGGACTATCCGGAACTCGGCAATGTCGGACGCATCACCATTCTGCAGAGCCTGCGCTGTGTCAAACTGGTGCTGTGGGATGAAGGCCGCAAGAGACTGGTCACGTTTCGCGAGGCACGCAACCTGGCCTGACCGCGGCAGGTTCTCCGGCAATCTCCTCCCCGGCAAATGCATCTTTCCTGCCTTGCCCGGCAGACAAAAAGCCCTGTAGAAAGCAGGGATCGATCCGTCGCGGATGACGGACGCAATCCAAATTGGTGAGGACGACAGCGTGCCGAGATTGTTTTCAAGTGTGGTCTTGTTCGGGTTGGCTCTGACAGCGGTCAGCGCGATTGTTCCGGTTTCCGGCGCCAGCGCGGCGCCATCGGCCGCACAGTGCAAAAAGCTCGACCCGAACGGGCGGGATATGGGCGGCGACACGCATTTCAGCATCGCCATCCGCGACAAGAAGGCCGATCTTGTCGCCAAGATGCTGGCCTGCGGTGCCGACGTGAATCAGAAAACCCAGGAGGGCTGGGCGCCACTGCACACCGCAGCCTATTACGGCCCGGCAAGCGTCATCGATCTGCTTGTTTCCAAGGGCGCAAAGGTCAACATCGTCGGTGACTACGACAAGATGACGCCGCTTCACATGGCGGCTAGCTACAGCGATGATCCCGCCGTGGTTCAGGCTCTGCTCAAACACGGAGCGGATAAATCAGCCAGGACTGCAGGCGGCAAGACTGCACTGGAACTGGCGGCCGACAAGCCCGCCATTGCCGCACTGTTGAAGTAGAGGGAAGCGGCCCTGTGCCCTTCCCCCTTGTTGCGGGCCGGTCAAGCTCCTAGGTTTCGGGCATGCGGTCGGAAATCGTTTAAGCAATGTTAGCGTTCGCCAAAAAGCTGCGGGACGAAGTTGGAGGGGGCGTCCTGACGTCCCTCGCCCTGCATCTTTTGGTGGCGGCATTGCTGTTTCTCCAGCTTCCCCAGTGGAAAACCACACCGCCAGAGCCGGAAAGCGTGGAGGTGAAGGTCGTTCCGCCGCCCGAACCACAACCAAAACCGGAACCGGAACCGAAAAAAAAGGAAGAGAAGGCGGAGGCGCCACAGCCGCAGCCCGCCCCGGCCCCCGCCGCCGCGGCGGCTTCGTCGCAACGCCTTCTCAAGCTTCTGCCGCGGTCAGAAAAAGACGCTGCCGATTCCGAAGCGGCGCCGCCCGCCGACGGTACAACGCAAGACGCGGCATCAACGCCGCAGGATTCGGCCGCAGCGCAGGCGAAAACGGACGCGGCGCCTGCCGCGCCGCCGCTGGAGAGCAAACCGGCTGTGCCGGAAACACCAAGACCCGATGTACAATCGGCTTCCGCGCCCAGCGAAACGGCGGGGCAGGCAGCGCAACAGTTACCTGCTCCGACCAATGCGGTCGACAATATGCCTACTCCGCAACAGAAATCGGAACCTACCCCGAAGAAGTCAGATCAGGCATCCAAACCGAACGGTTCCAAGACCGCACCCAACTCCAATCCATTCTCAAATATGAGCCAGAAATTCCTGCCGAACTCCGGGCTTGACCCGCGGACAGCGCAGATCGTCGCGCGGCTTTCGCCAGAAGAGCGCCTTGCAAGTCTCTGTACGTCGGAGGCATTGGCGATGCTGAGTTCAAGATCCAGCACCGCAGCGCGGGATGCAATCCTTCCCAATGGCCCTGCGGGAGGAATCACCTCAAAGACATCATTCAATGGTGCTGGCGCCGCATTCCGCCTTGGGTCGAACTGGTACAATCTGGATTTTAAATGCTCAGTCGACGCAGGCGCAACGCGGGTTGTATCATTCACCTTCAAGATTGGCGGCATCGTCCCCAGAAGTGAGTGGCGTGCCCGCAAGCTGGATGACAGGCGCTGATGACTGCATCATACTGGGGCCGCTTTCACCATGCTGCGGCCCGGAATTGTTGGCTTCCCCATGTCGCAGTCACAGCGCGGCACGAATGCCACGCTGTTCATCCCAAAACGCAGGCGGTTTCAGTTCAGGCGGATCTGTTGCCGGTGATTGCGTGATAGAGCCAGAGCACGACGACGGAACCGATAACGGCGACAATCAGGCTGTAGATATTGAAACCCGTGACGCCGGTGGCACCGAACAGGCTGAAGATAAATCCGCCGGCGACAGCGCCGACAATACCCAGAACGATATCAAGGATAAAACCCTGGCCGCTCTTGTTGACGATCTTGCTGCCAATAAATCCCGCAACAAGTCCAAGTACAATCCAACCGATAACAGACATGCGAACATTCCTTCCTATCCATTGGCTTAATGTCGTCATGTTTTCGCATAGATTGAATAAAAGCAAGATGGTTGTGCTTTCTCCCGGAATGAACAAATATCTTTGCGGGGGAGAACGACTGATTTCGAGCTGAAACCGAGCAACGTTGAAGGGAGATCGAGATGGGAATTTTCGATAATGCGGTACCAGGCGGAAATATATCGAAGCCGCTGATCATTGCGCTTGGAGCACTTCTGGTTGGAAAAATGCTGAGCGGCGGTTCGAGCCAGCCCACGCAGGCTCCCGACAATCCGCAGACGGCGGACAACGGCAATACGGCGGCTGGCGGCGGGCTTCTTGGCGGGCTCGGCGGGCTCCTGAACAGCCTGACCAATGCGGGCCATGGCGAAACGGCAAACTCCTGGCTTCAGCCGGGTGAAAACAAGCCCATCGCACCCGGCGACCTCGGCAGCGCGCTTGGCCAGAAAACCATCAGCGAGATCGCCCAGCAAACCGGCATGAGCGAACAGGACCTGCTCGCGCAGCTGTCGAAGATCTTGCCCGGCGTGGTCGACCAGCTCACGCCGAACGGCCAGGTACCAAGCACGCAGCAGATTGCGTCGCTTCTGAAATCCTCGTCATAAAGTTCAGACCGGCCGCAACGGTATTGGTTGCGGCCGGTCTTGACCCGGCCGCCTGGGATCAGGCAACGGAAAGTTCGGTCTTGCGCGCGCCGGCGCTGGCGAGCCGCATCACGACAAGCCCGAGCAGCGGGAAGGCGCCGCCGATCCAGCCGAGATAATCAAGGCCGAGATTGGCGATGATCAGGCCGCCGATGAACGATCCCGAGGCAATGCCCAGATAAAGCGCCGAACCGTTGAGCGACAGCGCGAGCGGCGCGCTCTCCGGGGCGATCGCCAGAATCCGGCTGGCCTGCGCGGGCGGGAACATCCAGGCGGCAATGCCCCAGAGAACCATGATCGTCATGAGCGCCGGACCGGCAATTTCATGCGGCCATTGCATAATCCAGCTGATCGCCATCAGCGATGCGGCATTGAGGAAGGAGGCGGCGATCACCGTGCGCGTCGGGCCGAAGCGATCCGATAATTGTCCGCCGGCAACATTGCCAAGGGCAGCACCAAGACCAAAGGCCAGCAGAACCAGCGGCACCATCGCGCGGGAAAGACCGGTGCCCTGCACCGCGATGGCGGCGATATAGGTGAAAACAATGAAGCCGCCGGCCATATAGAGCAGCATGGTGACAAGCGCGGGAAAGAGCCCGGGATGGCGGATCACGCCGAGCCGCTGGCGCAGGGTCAAGCGGTCGGCGCGCAATCCGCGCGGCAGGAGAAACCAGACGAAAGTTGTCGCGGCGGCGCCGATCAGGGCAATGAAGATATAGGTGCCGCGCCAGCCGGCAAATGATGCGATCAGCGCCCCGAGCGGTGCGCCGAAGGCCACCGCCAGTGTGGTTCCGCCGACGATGACGGAAATCGCCCGTGCCCGGTGGTGCGATTCAGAAATGGCGACGGCCGTGGCCTGTGCCGTGGCCGCATAGAGCCCTGCCGACATGCCAATCAGCAGGCGGGCGGCGGTGAGAAACGCATAGGACGGCGCAAATGCCGCCAGAATTGCCCCGATGACGAAGGTGGTGGCACTGCCCGCCAGAATGAGACGGCGGTCTGCCGATCCGGTGAGGGCGGCAAGCAGCGGCGCGCCCAGCGCATAGGCGAGCGCGAACATGACCACGAGATAACCGGCCTGAACCAGTGTCACGCCGGTGTCTCCGGCGATCTGCGGCAGAAGGCTGGCGACGACAAAACCTTCAATGCCAATGGCGAATGTACCCAACGCCAGGCCGACAAGGCGAATGTCCATGGGAGATATCCTTTGTTCAATGATCCTTGAACTATTGAACTCACCGGCATGTGAAGTCAAGAACAAAGTTCAACGATTATTGAACATTGAATTTTTCCCGCGTACTTGCTAGGTAGGAAGGCATGACCCACCCGCTGTTTCATCCGGATGCTGAAGAGATTTCGCTTCCCGCCATCTTCACCGCGCTCGGCGACGAGACGCGCTTGAACATCATTGCCATTCTCGCGCGCAACGGTGAACGCGCCATGACATGCGGGCAATTCACCGAACTTGGTTCCAAAACAGCCCTGAGCTATCATGTCGCAAAGCTGCGCGAGGCTGGGGTGATCAATGTGCGGCCCGACGGAACGAAACGATTTCTGACCCTGCGCCGTGCCGATCTCGACAATCGCTTTCCCGGCTTTCTCGACTCGGTCATTGCTTCGGCGAGCACGATCCCTTTGCCTGAAAACCAGTCTCCGGCCGGTCCGGCCGAAACCCCGGGAGAAACCGAATGGACATAAAATCGAGCGGCTCCATACCCACCCGCCGCGCGCCGGAAGAATGGTTCACCGGCACGGTCTGGCAGGACCCGATCATCCAGGCGCCCTCCCCGGCGCGGCTGATCTCCGTCGTCGTGCATTTTGAACCGGGCGCCCGCACCGCATGGCACACCCATCCGCTTGGCCAGACGCTCTATGTGGTTTCAGGCGCAGGCCTTGCCCAGGTCTGGGGCGAGGAATTGCGTGAAATCAGGGCTGGCGACGTCATCTGGATTCCGCCTGGCGAAAAGCACTGGCATGGCGCGGGCCCGGCAAATTCCATGTCGCACATCGCCATGCAGGAAGCCCTGGACGGCAATGCCGTCGAATGGATGGAAAAGGTTTCCGATACGCAATATTCCGGCACGGAATAATCTGCTAGCATGCGTGCGGGCGTCAAAACCCGGCTTTGCAGTGGCGTTGAAAGGAAAAACCATGGCGTTCGAAGACATCAAGGCACAGATTGCACTTCTGCTCGAAGAGATGGTGCAACGGCCTGCCGATGCCCATGAAATCCACGAGACCCTGCGCGAACACCTGAACGAACTGAAGGCCATGGGCATGCCGCTCCCCGAGGACCTTGTCGCCCTCGAGAAGCAGCTGGAAGTCGACTTTGATTCCTGAGCGCCACGCTCAGACGGGTCCTTTGAAAACATCCTTCTTCAGACCGGCGTGCGGCGGGAAGATATCACCGCGCCCGGGACGGCCATCCCGCATGCCGATATCGCGCAGCATGTGATCGGAGAAATCCCCGGCATTGACGGTGATTGGCATAGATGGCCTTGCCAGCGCCCGTCTCAGGGTTGTGAACCAACCCCAGCGGGATCCGGGGTTGTCGATGGATGTGCAGTGTGATGGTGAGGGATTCATGACCTCAACTCCGTTTGGTATGCGACGTTCATGTCTTGGGTGGGGATTCAATGCGCCTGTTCGCGCTTGTTTTCCAACAAAACGGCGAGTATGATCCATAAGTACCCCTTATGGATCATACCGATGAATCTTCCGCCCCTTGCCGCTATCCGTGTCTTCGAGGCTGCCGCCCGTCATGGCAATTTCACCAAGGCAGCAGAGGAACTCGGCATGACGCAGGCGGCTGTCAGCTACCAGATCAAACTGCTGGAAGAGCGGGTGGGATCGCCGCTGTTTTTGCGGCTGCCGCGCCAGGTTGTCCTGACGGAAATCGGGGCACGGCTGGCCCCGGCAACGACGGAGGCATTTGAAATCCTGCGTGCGGCCTTTGCAACGACGCGCGAAAGTGCCGACGGCATCCTGACCATTGCCACGATTCCGACCTTTGCCGCCACATGGCTGGTACCGCGGCTGGGTTCGTTCCAGATGGAGAACCCCGCGCTGGCCGTCCGGCTGAAATCCGGCCGCGAAATGACGGATTTCGTGCGTCAGGAGGCGGATGTCGGCATTCGCAGCGGTACAAAGGAATGGGCCGGTCTTGTTTGCCACAAACTCTTCCAGGCCAATTTCACCCCGATGCTGTCACCCGCCCTTGCCGCCTCGATTGGCGGCGTGAAGACACCGACCGACCTGCTCAAACTGCCCATTCTCGATCCCAGCGACCCATGGTGGAACATCTGGTTCAGCCTGGTTGGCATCGAAAAGCCGGCCCTGCGCGGCGACCTGCGCAACCGGCTGGGCGACCAGCATCTGGAAGGGCGGGCGGTGCTGGCCGGACAGGGCGTGGGCATATTGACACCCTTCTTCTTCCAGCCGGAGCTGCAACAAGGACAGCTTATCCAACCCTTCGATATTGTGGGATCGTCCGAGCACGCCTACTGGCTGGTTTATCCGGAGGCGCGGCGGAATGTTCCGAAAATCCGCGCGTTCCGCGACTGGATGCTGGGGCAGCTCGGTGAGATAAAGAAATAGCGAGGATGCGGCAGAGCCTTGAAAGCCCCGCCGCAACGCCCCTTAGAAGACTGCTAGATAGCGCAGCAGCGAGATAATGCCGATCACCACGACGATCACCTGGACGATCTGCTTGGCGCGGCCGTCAAGCGGCAGCATCTGGACGAGATAAAGCACAAGAAAGATCACCAGAACGGTGATCAAAAGGCTGATAAGAAGGGACATTGCAAGTTTCCTGTTTTCGGGATCGGAACAATCGTAGCGTGGCAAAACTCTTTGCTGGCTCTTTTTGTTCCATGAAAACGCCGCACCGCGCACGGCCAGTATCCGGGCGCACCGCCAGCCGAGATTGCTGCGTACAATTTCGAACCACCGTGCATTGCATTGCCCGTTCAGTTGCTGATAGCTTCGCCATCATCCCCGTTTCCCAGGATTCTCCCCATGCGCTCGCTGTTTCATCTTGCCTACCATGTCCATGATCTCGACAAGGCGCGCGGCTTCTACGGCGACATCCTTGGCTGTGCGGAGGGGCGAAGCACCGACAGCTGGGTGGATTTCGATTTCTTCGGCCACCAGATCTCGCTGCATCTCGGCAAGCCGTTCGAAACGGCCAACACCGGCAAGGTCGGCGATCACATGGTGCCCATGCCGCATCTTGGCGTCATTCTGCCCCTGGAAGACTGGAATATTCTTGCGGAGCGGCTCAAAGGGGCAAAGGTCGACTTCGTCATGCCCCCGGTGGTGCGGTTCAAGGGTGAACCGGGCGAACAATGGACCATGTTCTTCCGCGATCCCTCGGGCAACCCGATTGAAGTGAAGGGCTTTGCCGATTTCGCCAGCGTCTACGCAAAATAGCGGGCATCATGGAATTCAAGCCATCAAACCTGAAGGCGGCGTTCTGGATGTCCGGGTCGCTGGCCGCCATTCTCATGATGGCGATCTCCGGCCGGGAGGCCTCGAAGGAACTCAACGTTTTTCAGATCATGGAAATGCGTTCCCTGATCGGGCTGGCGATGCTCTATCCGCTGATCCGGTCTTCCGGCGGCGTGCGCGCCATGAGGACCGGCCGCATCTGGCAGCATATCGGACGCAATACCGCCCATTACGCCGGCCAGTTCGCCTGGCTGCAGGCGCTGTCCATGATCCCGCTGGCGCAGGTGATCGCCATTGAATTCACCACACCGGCCTGGACGGCGGTCATGGCCGTCGCCTTTCTCGGCGAGCGATTCAATCTCTGGCGCACGCTGACGATTCTGCTCGGCATCGTCGGCGTCGTCATCATCGTGCGCCCCGGCGTCGGGTCGATCGAAATGGGACAGCTGATCGTGCTCGGCGCGGCCTTCACGTTCGGTATTTCCTTCACCATGGTCAAATCCCTGACCCGCACGGAAAGCGTGGTGAAAATCATCTTCTGGATGCTGGTGATCCAGTCAGCCATCGGATTGCTGCCGGCGCTGCATGTCTGGCAGTGGCCGACCCTGCAGGCCTGGCCGTGGGTGGTGATTATCGCCTTCACCGGCACGTTCTCGCATTTCTGCATGGCGAAGGCCCTGCTCTATGCCGATGCCACCGTGGTGATCCCGATGGACTTTTTGCGCGTCCCGCTCATGGCTGTGCTGGGCTGGCTCATCTATGCGGAACGGATCGATATCTACACGGCGCTCGGCGCAGCCCTCATCCTGTCAGGCAACCTGCTGAATCTGAAAAACAAGAGCGTGCCGGCAAAGGCCGTACAAGCGGATTGAAACGTTTCATCCGCTTAAAGCCGCTGCAAGCCACGCTCAGGCCACGCTCAGGCCACGCCGAAAAGCGTCGGGGCATCGCCCACCTGCCATTTCGGATATTTCAGCATCACCGCGTCGAAGCGGCCGGATGACACGAATTCACCCAGCCACCGCTTCACATGCGGCCGGGCCAGCCTGCTCCACCAGTCCGCGTCCACGCTGGCAAACTGCCGGACAAACGGCAGGATCGCCATGTCGGCAAGCGACGGCGTCGCGCGGAAGAGACAGCGCGACCAGGCCAGCCGCTCCTCGTATTCATCAAGAATTGCCACGGCTTTTTCGCGTTCCGCCAGCGGATCGGTTTTATCAAAGCGCGTGGGATATTTGTAGCGGTCAAGGCTGCGCTTGAACGGTCCGTCATTGCGCGCAATCCAGCCACCATCATCCACCTCGAGCCAGTGTTCCGGATCGTGCCGGGTCAAGGCCCAGCGCATGATGTCGAGGCTTTCATCGATCACCGTGCCATCGGGGAGAAGCAGCATCGGCACCGTTCCGGACGGCGAGACGCCAAGAAATTCCGGTGCCTTGTCTCTCAAAACGATTTCCCTGAGTTCACAGAGCTGGTGCGCGGCCTGAATAGCAAGGCGCGCCCGCATGGCATAGGGACAGCGGCGAAAGGTATAAAGAACTGGCAGAGCATGTGTCATGGAAGGCCTCGGTTGACACAAGTTTTCATGAAACCGGCGCCGATAACAAGCTTCGCGCGTGAATTGCCTCGATCCATGAATTCAATTCATGATTATCCCGCTATATCACACGATTATCAATGGAATGCGCTTCGACCATATTCAGCGCAACCGGATTGCCATCCGTCATCATTCCATTCACGGGCCGGATCGACATCCCGCCTGCCATTCAAAGGACAAGACAATGCCTCTCGCACTTCTGGCGTTGACAATCAGCGCCTATGCCATCGGCACGACAGAATTCGTGATCGTCGGCCTTCTGCCCACCGTTGCCGGCGATCTCGGCATCACCCTGCCGCTCGCCGGTCTCATCGTCAGCGTCTATGCGCTGGGCGTCACCTTCGGCGCACCGGTTCTGACCGCGCTCACCGGCAAGATCGAGCGCAAGCCGCTCCTGCTCGGGCTGATGGCGCTTTTCATCGTCGGCAATACCGCTGCCGCGCTTTCGCCGACCTATGAACTCCTGCTCGTCGCCCGCGTGCTGAGCGCCTTCGCACATGGCGTGTTCTTCTCGGTTGGTGCCACCATTGCCGCCGATCTGGTCGCGCCCAACAAGCGCGCTTCGGCCATCGCCATGATGTTCCTCGGCTTGACCGTCGCCATCGTCACCGGCGTTCCGCTTGGTACCTTCATCGGCCAGCAGCTGGGCTGGCGCGCAACATTCTGGGCGGTTGCCGCGCTTGGCGTCATCGCGTTCGCCGCCATTGCCGTGCTTCTGCCTGCAACCATCGCCAAGGCCGCTCCCGCGCGCCTGATCGATCAGGTTCGCGTGCTGGGGAGCGGCCGCCTGCTGCTCGCCTTCGCCATGACCGCACTCGGCTATGGCGGGACCTTTGTGATGTTCACATTCCTTGCCCCGGTACTGCAGGAAATCACCGGCTATGCAGGCTCGACGGTCAGTCTCATCCTCGTGCTGTATGGCCTGTCGATTGCCGTGGGCAATATGGTTGGCGGACGCGTTGCCGATGGCAACCCGGTTGGCGCGCTGGTTGTGATGTTTGCCCTGCAGGCTCTTGTGCTGGCCATCTTCACCTTCACGGCTGTCTCGCCGGTCTGGTCGCTGGTCACGCTGGCCGCGCTTGGTGCACTCTCCTTCTCGAATGTCCCCGGCCTGCAGCTTTATGTGGTGCAGCTGGCCAAGATCCATACGCCGGAAACCGTCGACGTTGCCTCGGCGCTCAACATCGCCGCGTTCAACCTCGGCATTGCCGGTGGTGCCTTCCTTGGCGGCATCATCGTGGCCTCCTCCCTCGGTCTTGGCGCAACACCGTGGGTCGGCGCCATTCTCGTGATCGGTGCCCTTGGCCTGACACTCTGGAGCCAGGCGCTTGACCGCCGTGCAGCAACGCAGGTCCTGGCGACTTGCTAGAGCCCATCCCGGCGGGGTGACAGACCCTGCGATTTTGATAAAGTCCGCATGAGATTCGCAGGGAATTGATCATGCTGGCCGAAGTGATGCTGCCCCTGAAGCTGACATTCCGGCTGTGGCTGAAATACTGGCCACAGCTTTTTGCCGTCGTGCTGCTCGGGGTCATCGCCTCGCATATGCTCATGCAGCTGGCCGTCGATGCCGCCTACATCAATCACTACGCCGGTCTGGCAGTCCTGACGCTGGTGGCCCTTGCCCAACTCGTGACAACCGTTTCCATGATCCAGATCGTCCGGCCCGGCCTGCCGGCACTGAACGCGGCGCAGGAGAAAATCCAGACAGGAAGCGATAGCGGCGACGCGCGCGGGGGATTTTCCGGATTGGCGGCCATGGTGTCGGTCGCGCTCATCCCGTTCTTTGCCTATTACGCCGCCTGGGGCTTTCTCGGCAATACGGTGCGGCAGTATTCGCGCACGGCTTTGGCGCAGATGCCCTTCGGCGAGAGCGGCGGCAATGTGCTTGACGTGCTGGATTCGAGATGGCTGCTCCTGTCCGTTGCGATCTCCTGGATCATCCGCAAGCTGGCAAAAGCCATGAAGGAAAAGACCGGCCGTTCCATCTGGCAGATCATCATGGTGGTGTGCGAGACAAACTGGGTTTTCATCGGCCTCTTCATCATCAGCCGCTGGAAGGATAGCTGGATGAAGGCCCTGAGCGAGGGCAATCTCTGGACCTATATCAAATCCCTGCTTGCCGGTCTGCCGGAGCTGGTCGCATCGGCCCATTCTGCAGCGCTCATACCCGTCGAACAGGTTCCCGAGGCGTTCGGCACCATCGCAATCGGCCTGTTCTTTTATGCACTCATCCCGGTGATCTGGCTTGTGATGGTGGCCCTGGTCTATGGTTATGATGTGCGCGACGAAAAGGAACTTTTGCATCTGCACCGCCGCTTCGAACAGTTCGGCACGCGCTACGCATCGATCCCGAAATTCCTGCGCGACTTCATCGAACATTTCATCGGCGGCTATCGCTCGCGCTATCTGCCCATTGCCAATGGCGTCAAGCTGACCCTCAACTCCGGGCTGCTGCTCATCCTCACGCTGATCCTCGGATATCGTTTCATCGAATGGGCGGCCGCATGGATGTGGCTGGGCACCGCCCGGCTCATCGGTCCGCATTCGCTGGATATCTGGCAGGCTCTTTCCAACGGCGTCAGCTTCCTGTTTGGCAGTCCCCTGCAGGACTCCTCGACCGGAATACTGGTCGAACCGCTGCGCATCTGCTTTCTGGCGGCGATTCTGGAAACGGCGTTCTCGATGCGGCGCAATCCGCAGAGCGCAGAAGCGCAACCGGCCGCAGCCAGCAGCTAATCCTGCTATTCCGGACGGGCAAAACGCAAGTAATAGGGACGCTCGCTGCGCATGCCGATGGTCGGCCTCAACTCCCCAACGACATTGGCGGGGACAAGATAGGTCTCCTCGACCACCCGCCGCGTGCCCTGGCTGACCCCGGCAAAGATGGTGGAGGTGCATGTTTCTATCCCCTCCGCAGGACGCGGCAGGCCCGGCACCGCTGCTGGCGACCAGGAGCGCCCGGATGCATCCACAAGCCTGACCGAACACATCAGCCAGAGGTTTTTCAGGTCGGGATCACCGATTTCAACGATGAAACGCGCAATGACCGGAACAGCGTTTTGCGGCAGCGATCCGGGTTTTATGCCTTCGCTGACCGTGCGCAGCTCGATGAATTGCCAGTCGCTGCCGCCGTAGCGGGCACTCTGGCCGGCAGCGACGTCAACCGGCAGGAAATTGCCGCTTTTTCCCATTTCCCTGACATCGCTGTACGACATGACGAACAGCGCCAGAGGAACGAGCAGCACCAGTGCCCACAGGCTGCGCCGGCGCCAGCGGCGTTGCGACAGATCCAGCGTCTGGTCAAGCGTGAGGGTCATGCGATCAGTTCCCTGAAACAGGCACGGGTTTTGAAAGATCGTAACTGTCGGCTATCAGCGGCTGGCCGTCGTTGAACTTTCTGAAATCATCGATGGCGATGCGCGCCTCGGAATCAAGCCGCGGCACCATTTGACTGGACAGCGTGAACGTTGCCCCATTCACCTGATCCGGCAGGATTTCGAAGACGAACCGCACCTTCCTCGGCATGCCCGGATCAAGCATTGGCGGCATTTGACTGCTGAGCATCCCGACACGGTCGGTTTTTTCATACCGCAGGCCTGTAGGCCCAAGCCATGCGGCGGCAGCAACCGTTGTGGACGCGGCCGTCGCCGCCAATTCCGTTGTCGCAACGGCCCAAAGGCCCGATGTCGTCAGCGTCTTGCGTTGCCCATACTGCGTGAATGTCAGCTGGCGGGCAAAATCCACCTGCTCCAGCCTGAGGTCGACCAGCCGGGTATGAACCGTTTCATGCATCCGGCCATAGGCCGGGATGGGACCGGTCAAATCCATATAACGCGGCATTGTCCGCTGCATCGCATAGAGCACGATGACAGCAGCACATACCGCCAGAATATTGACGATCGGGCGCATCAGCCCTCTCCTCCGGCAAGCGCCAGACTGGCTTTGGCTGCCGTGTATGCGTTGAACCATCCGGGCATGCCGTACAGATTATCGCGCGGTTTGAACTTCTCTGCCTCGATGCTGAAATCGATCCGGCCTTCAGGTGCCGCAGCCGCAGGCATCAACCAGACATAGGCCATTTTTTCCGCAAGACCCGGCTGGAGCGACGGCATCAGCGCGTCATCCCGCGCAAGATAGATCATCGGTTTTTCCGCCTTTGCCTCAATCGCGGGAGGCAGATGGACTGTGCCGTAATAGCCCTTGTCCGACCGCGCCGTCCGGTTCATCAGCTCGACCTCAAGGACCAGCGCCTTCTGATCCGGCTTTGGCGTAAGGCCATAGATTTTCTGATCCGTCACCCAGGCTTTCAGGGGCCTGATGCGCCACTTACCGGCATCAAACGGCTGTCCGGGAAGAATCTGGCCGACGGCTGCCTGCGGCTGCGCTTCAAAAACCCCGAGGGCTACCGCGACAGCCAGCGCGGCAAAGGTGCCGAGGCCGGCGGTTATCCAGGCGCGTGCCTTGCTGGAAAGATTGCGCACATAGGACCACATCGGGCGATCTTCCTCCGATCAGCGCCTTGTCATTGCGCTAAATTCTGAGTCGCATTCCGCAGAACCATGCAACGTATGCGCGCTGCATGGCAAGTCCTGCCGGTGTGGGGCGGATCAGCGCGAGGCGGCCATGGACAGATAGCTATGAACCAGATCGACGACCTGCTGGTCGCGCGCTTTTGCCGTGTCGCCGCCCATCACCACCGCAACGAGCTTGCGTCCGTTGTCGTTGACCGACGTGACGATGTTGAAGCCGGAGGCGCGCACATAGCCCGTCTTGATGCCGTCGGCGCCATTGAGCTTCGCCAGGACGCGGTTGTGGCCTTCAACGAGTTTCCCGTTGAACATGAACTCATGCAGTGAAAAATAATAATATTGCTGCGGGAAATGCCGGCGCAGTGCCATGCCGAGCAGCGCCATATCGCGGGCGGTGGTGACCTGCAGCGGATCGGGCAGGCCCGAGGCGTTGTTGAATGTCGTGCCCTTCATGCCAAGCTGCCGGGCCTTGGCTGTCATCAATGCGGCAAACTGCGGTTCGGAGCCGCCAATGGCTTCCGCAAGCGCAACGGCGACGTCATTGGCCGACTTGACCACGATTGCCTTGATCGCCGTATCCACATCGATGGACTGCCCCGGCTTGAAGCCGAGCTTGCTCGGCGCCTGCGACGCCGCGTGGGCGGAAACGGGAATGACGGTATTCTTGGTGAGACGGCCGGATTCCAGCGCTTCGAATGTCAGGTACAGCGTCATCATCTTGGTCAGCGAGGCCGGTATGCGCGGAAGGTCGGCGCTGGCCTGGTACAGCACGGCACCGGTGCTGCCATCGACAACGATCGAAGCGGATTTTTCCGTGATGGAAGCGGGCACGGTGGTTGCAACCGGCTGCAGCGCCGACGTGGTTGTGCAACCGCTCGCCATGCCAACAACCAGAACAAACAATGCCACACATTTTGACATCAGCGACAGAGGGTGAAAAACACGCGGCACGTTCATTTGGCGGTCTGATTTCCAGAGATATCGATGTGAGGTCTTTAGCGCATCATTGTTAATAATCCGCTGCTCGGCCATCCTGTTAGCGGATTTCCGCCGTCAGACCAAGCGACGGCGTGAGGGCAAATGGTCGCCGGGTCATCAGGCCGTCAGGAGGATCTTGACGCTGCGCGGAACGGGCGGGATCGGGCGCACCGGCGGGTGGCCGCACACGGCCGAAAAAGGTCCGATAACCGCCCTGCAGGCCTGTAGAGACGGCATTTGTTACAGACTGTTGCGGAAAGTGATTGCCAGGGAAGCCGCCGAACAGGTTATGAGAAGAGATTAACAGGCCGTAAACGGTCGCTCAGAACTGGTGGACAATGGTTTCAAACATTCGATTGCTGCGCCCGCTGGCTTGTCTCGGTCTGGTGTTGACCCTGGCAGCCTGCACCACGGCTAACCCGACATTGCCGACCAGCACAGCGTCGATTCCTGTTCCTGCGGCCGCGCCGCGCACCACCGCACTGACCGTGACCGGCGCGCCTGTACAGATGGCCTATGCCGGCCCCGCCGCCAATCCGGCGGCGCTCGCGACCACCAGTGCCACGGCACAGGTTGCCGTCACCGAGGCCCCCAAGGCTGCCGCGCCGGCAAAGACTGAGACCTACGGGCCCCGTGTCGACAATCTGATTTCACAATACTCGGCTGCCTATGCTGTGCCGGAAGCGCTGGTGCGCCGCGTCGTCCACCGCGAAAGCCGCGGCCGCCCGGAAGCCCGCAACGGCAAGTATTGGGGCCTGATGCAAATTCTGCCGTCCACGGCGCGCGCCATGGGCCACAACGGCACCCCGAAGGATCTGCTCGATGCGGAAACCAACCTTAAATACGGCGTGAAATACCTGGCCGGTGCCTACAAGGTTGCCGACCGGAATTTTGACCGCGCCGTTCGCCTCTATGCCAGCGGCTATTACTACCAGGCCAAGCGCAAGGGCATGCTGGATGAAACCGGCCTGAAGGGCGGAATCACGCCCGTGCAGTCCACCCAGATCGCTTCGCTGCCCATGGCACCGGTGCCTGCGGTGAACCAGCCCGCCGCCACCGTGCAGACGGTGGCCTATCAGCCCGACCCGGCGCCTGTGCGTCCCGGCTTTATCGCCATTCCGGCGGATCGCCCCTACGGGTTATAGACCCCATCTAACAACGCCTAGTTGAATAATGAGCCGATTCATGGCGTTGTGTGCTCAATCTGGAGCACACGCATGGTTTTTTCCGTCATTCTGTCAATCATCGCACTGGTTGTAGCGGCCACAGCGCGTCAGCAAGTAACCGCGCTGCGCAAGCAGGTCGAGGAATTGCGGCGGCAGATTGCGGAAGGCGCGCAACCGGCACCGGTTGCCGGCGAAACCGCAAAACCGATTCGCCGTTTCCGGGCCGATGAGCCCCTGCCGGAGGCACCGGCACGCGCAGTCCCCCCGGCCGAGCCCGTGGGAACACCGGCACCGGCCATGGCGGCATCAGCGCGGCTGGACCCGAAAAAAGTGGCGGAAATCATGTCGGGCAAGCCTTCGGCAATGCCTGTCGCCGTCCGCGCCACCCCTGCACCATCCACACCGCCAGCGCGGCCAAAGAAATCCTACGGCGATTTTGAGCGGTCGCTTGGTCGCAACTGGCCCGTGTGGATCGGCGGCGTGGCGCTGTTCCTTGGCGGTATCTTCGTCGTCCAGTACTCCATCGAAAACGAACTGCTCGGCCCCGGCATCCGGCTCTGCCTTGGCGCGATTTTCGGCCTGCTGCTTCTGGGCGCGGGTGAATATCTGCGCCGCAAGGAAAAGCCGCTTGGCCTGTCCGTCGCTGGCCCGGATTATATTCCCGGCGTCCTCACCGCTGCGGGATCGGCCGCTCTGTTTGCCGTCGTCTATGCCGCCCACGGGATCTATGGCTTCATCGGCAGTTCGACCGCGTTCCTTGCCCTGGGCGCCGTTGGCCTCGCCACCCTCGCCCTTGCCATCAAACACGGTCCGTGGATTGCCGGCCTTGGCCTTATCGGCTCCTACCTGACACCGGCCCTGGTCAATGCGCAGGCACCGGCGCCCTACAGTTTCATGACCTATCTGTCGGTTGTAACCGTCGTGGCCGTTGTCCTCGCCCGGGCAAAGGCATGGCCGCTGATCGGGGGTGCGGCAATCGTTCTCGCAGCGCTCTGGGGCGCGGCCTATACCGGGTTCGACCCCATGCCGAATGGCGGCGCGCTTGGCCTCCTCACAGCCAGCCTGCTGGCTCTTTCCGTCCTTAGCCATCTCAAGCCGGTGAACTACACCCTGTTCGACCGCACCGGAGAGCCCTGGTATGACCCCATCACCATAGCGGGTGCCGCCGGCGCGGTTTTTCTCGGTCTTGGCTACGTCTCACACGATCTTTTCGGGCTGGCGTCGTCGCGCTATCTTGTCCTGGCAGCACTCATCATTGCGGTATCGGCATTGGCGCCGCTGCTGGTACGCCGGGCCCTGCCCTTCCTGGTTCCGGCCGCCTTCATTGCGCTGGTGCCGCTGACGCGCGTGGACATGCATCAACTGCTGGACGAAAGCTTTGGCAGTTCGGGATTGTCGCTCTACGATCCGGCGAAATATCGCAGCTTCGCCATTGTCACCGCGCTTGCCTTCACCGCCATCGGCGTTCTCGCCGCAACCGTCTTTGCCCGCCTGCCGGATATCGTGCGCGGTCTCGCCTATGCGGCGCTGGGAACCGCCGTTCCTCTGGTGATGATCACCATGATGCTCGCCATCTTCGGCAACACGCCGGCTGCGACCGAAGAAATACTCACCATCGGGCTCGCCATCACCGGTTTTGGCGCCGCGACATGGCTGACGCGCCTGTGGAAGGATGATGTGAAGCCGGCATCCCCGGCCTGGCTGTTTGACGCCGCATCCATCGGCTTTGCCGTCCTTGCGCTTTTCGTGGTGTTCGACCCGCAATGGCGCGTTCTGGCTGCCTGTGTCCTGGCGGTTGTCTATGCCTTTGCCACCCGGACCCGCCCTGCGCCGGTGCTGCGCTTTGCTCCGGCAGTGTTTGCCGTGGTTATCCTCGGGCATATCCTCTTCGATCCGACGATCGTCGGCAGCGACCGTCTGTCGGCCACACCGTTCTTCAACCAGCTCCTGCTCAATTACGGCGGCTTCTTCGCCGCAATGGCTGTGGCGCAAATCGTGCTGGCCAAAGGGATCAGGGACACCGCCTACCGGCTTGCCCAGGCCCTTGCCGTTCTGGCGGGCTTCGTGCTCGTCAATATCCTCGTCCGCCACTGGATGAATGGCGGCACGCTCGACAGCGGCGGCGACGTGACATTGAACGAGCAATCGCTCTACACGCTCATTGCGCTCGGTGGATCATTGTCGCTGATGATGCTGAGCCGGGGCGGCCAGGACTGGCTTTACCGCACCGCCGCGCTCATTGTCGGCTATATCGGCATCCTGGTGGCCGTGACGCAGCATTTCATTTTCCTCAATCCGCTGTTTGACGGCTCGGTTGGCGATGGCCTGATCTTCAACAGCCTGTTCATGGGCTACCTGCTGCCGGGCCTGCTGGCGGCACTCGTGGCGCTCAATGCCTTCGGCGAACCGCAGATAAAGCTGTTCGGCCTGCCGCTTGTCATGGCGCAGGCCAACCGTCCGCGGCACTACGCCATGGCCCTGGCGATCCTGTCCGGCCTTATGCTGTTTACATGGGTGACCCTCACCATCCGGGTGTTCTTCTGGGGCAGCAGCATTCATCTGTGGAAGGGTGTAGACTCGATGGAAATGTTCACCTACTCGGCCGTCTGGCTGCTGTTCGGCCTTGGCCTCTTCGGATTGGGCGCATGGCGGCAGAACAGGCCATTGCGCCTGATCTCGGCACCGATCGTGTTCCTTGTCATCGCCAAGGTCTTCCTGCTCGACATGTCGAACCTTGAAGGCATCCTGCGCGCCCTCTCCTTCATCGGATTGGGTCTGTCGCTGGTTGGCGTCGGCCTGTTCTACCAGCGCATTCTCAATGCGGGGCCGGCGGCTACGCCGCCCACCAGCGATGAAAATGGTGCACCGGGCCGCGCCCCCGACCCACATTGAGCCCGTCGGCAGCGGCCATGGCTGCCGTCAGATACTCCTTTGCCTCGCCAATCGCCGTCTGCAGATCAAGGCCCTTGGCCAGCCCGCCGGCAATCGCCGCTGCCAGGGTGCAGCCGGTGCCGTGGTCATGGGTGGTGGCAAGCCGCGGCCCGTCAAAGCGCGTGACGGACGTGCCGTCGAACAAAAGGTCGGTACTAAGGCTTGTATGCCCGTGACCGCCCTTGATCAGCACCGCCGCCGGACCAAGCTTCAGCAACATCTCCGCCTGCATTGCCATCTCCCGTTCGGTTTCCGCCACGCTCGTGCCGGTCAGCAATGCTGCTTCCGGCAAGTTGGGCGTGAGCACGCTGGCCAGCGGCAGGAGCTGCGCGCGCAGCGCCTCCACCGCCTCCGGCTGCAGAAGCGGATCGCCCGACGTTGCCACCATCACCGGGTCAACGACCGCCTGGCGCTGCCAGCGGATCAAGGCTTCCGCAATGGTGCCGATGGTTTCGACCGTGGACACCATGCCGATCTTGATCGCTCCAACGGCAATATCCGAGAGAACGGCATCGATCTGGGCGCGGATGATGCCAGGGCTCAGGTTCTCGATGGCCGTAACGCCCAGCGTGTTCTGCGCCGTGATCGCGGTCAGCACACTCGCGCCATAGACACCGAGCGCCGAAAACGTCTTGATATCGGCCTGGATACCGGCACCGCCGCCGCTGTCGGAACCGGCAATGGTCAAGGCAATCGCGGTCATGCGGTTGCCCTCAACGCCTCGTCGACGGCATCGCGAAGCACCTGTGCGGCGGCACGCGGATCGGCCTGACGGAAGATCGCCGAAATCACCGCAACCCCGTCGGCGCCCGCCCGAATAGCCGGGGCGACCCGGACGAGATCAATGCCCGCGATGGCACCAACCGGCAGATCGGGCTTTGCGGCGCGGATCATGGCCGCCAGCCGGGCAAAACCGTCAAAGCCGATCGGGCCGTCGGGATTGTGTTTGGCAGGGGTTTCGAACAGGCCGCCCACGCAGGCATAGTCAATGGCAGAGCTTATGGCGGCCTGCGCATCGGCCTCATTCTTCACCGTCAGGCCGATGATCGCATCGGGACCGAGCAGCGTGCGGGCATCGGCGACCAGCATGTCCTCGCGCCCCACATGCACCCCCTCGACCCCCGCCACCAGCGCCACATCGATGCGGTCATTCACGAGCAGGGGAATGCCTGTTCCCGTCAGGGCCGCATGGATGGCACGGGCGCGCTCCACCATCATGCGCGTCGGCGAATTCTTGTCGCGATACTGGATGATCGTCGCGCCGCCGCGCGCAGCCTGCAAAGCCAGCGCACCCAGATCGGCGTCACCGCCGATGGCATCGACGTCGACAATGGCGTTCAGGCGGAAATCTACTTTTGGCATGGTCTTTTTCTCCGAATAAATCGTTTCACTGCAGTTCAACGGCGAGGTTGTCCACCTTGGGGACGGATTTGATCAGCCCTGCCTCGTGCATGAACACGCCGAGCCGTTCATAGCGGCTGCGGTCGAGGGCGGCGGGACGCTTGGCAAAACGCGGCAATGTATCGGTCCAGGCCTGCCGGTTGAGCGCATTGTCGAGATCGGGATAGGCCTTGATGAACAGCGACCAGGACTCATCGGGATGGTTGGTCAGGTAGATCGCGCCCTTTTCCACGGCGCCGATGAAACGTTTCAAACGGTCGTCTTTCGCCAGGTCGGGATGCGTCAGGAAGATCAGCTCGTCATAGACGGGAACACCATGCTCCTCGGGAAAGAATGCCGTTCCCTTGTGACCTTCCTGCGCCATCTGCGTCAGCTCGAAATTGCGGTAGCCGCCCACCGTGGCATCCACCTGATTTGCGATCAGCGATGCCGACAGGGCGAAGTTGACATTGATCAGCTCGACATCCCCAGCCTTCAGGCCTTCGGATTTCAGCATGGCGCCAAGCATGGCATCTTCAAAACCGGCCACGGAAAACCCGACTTTCTTGCCCTTCAGGTCCTTCAGGCTCTTGATCGGGCCATCGGCGAGGACCGTCACCGTGTTGAGCGGTGTTTCCACCAGAGTACCGAAGCGCACCAGCGGCAGGCCTTCATCATGGCTGAGATAGAGATTGGGCTGATAGCCGATGGCGACATCCGCCTGCCTGGCTGCAACAAGGCGCGGCGGCGCGGCCGGATCGGCCGGCGGGATCAGATCCACGTCCAGTCCCGCTGCGCTGAAGAAGCCTTTTTCACGGGCGACGACGAGCGGCGCATGGTCGGGATTGACGAACCATTCCAATAGGACAGACAGCTTGTCTGCGGCGGCGGCAGGAGATGCGAGGAGCGACAAGGCGGCCAGCAGGATGATGGCGGGGGCAAACGCGCGGCGGCGAAACATGGATATTCCTTTATCAACGGGACGGGAAAACGGGATGGTCATGATGCCTGTACCCACGGCGTGAGACGTGCAGCGAAGGCATCAACGAGAAAACGCAGAACGATGGTCAGAACGGCGAGGATGATGAGGGCGGCAAACAGCGTATCGGCCTGCATGCGGGCATTGGCCTGCAGCATGACAAAGCCCAGTCCGCGCGAGGCACCGACCCATTCGCCGATCACCGCGCCAATGGGGGCAAAGACCGCCGCGACACGCAGGCCTGAACCGAGACCGGGCAAGGCGCTGGGCACGCGGATGAGGAACAGCGTCGCCAGCGGCGTTGCCTGCGTCAGGGCCGCGGCATCCAGCAGGTCCTGACTGGTCCGGCGCAGCGCATCGGCAAAGGACGAGGCAACGGGGAAGAAGATGACCAGGCTGGCCATGACCACCTTCGATGCGAGGCCGAAGCCGAACCAGAGAACCAGAAGCGGCGCAATGGCGAAGACCGGGAGCGCCTGCAGGACCAGCAGAAGCGGCCAGACGATCTGGCCAAAGCCCGGCAGGCCGGCCACCAGAAGCGCAACGAGAATACCGGCCATGACGCCAAAGAACAGCCCGAGCCCGATCTCCAGCAGGGTGATGGCGGCGTTGGTCAGAAGATAATGGTGCTGTTCGGCGAGGGCGGCAATGACCGAGCCGGGACCGGGCAGGATGAAGCGCGGCGGCTGCAGCGCCCAGACCACAAGCTGCCAGCACGCGAGCACGGCCAGCAGGGCACCGGCGATGCGGACAAGCATGCGCATGACGGGCCGTCACAGACGGGATGATTGGCGGTTCAGCGAAAACGGCATCTGCAGGACTCCATCAAACGTGTGGAGATCCGGATATGTGCGAAGACAAGGCAGAGTGCGTGAAGAATGCTCAATTCCCGTTCCTACGCCGGCATAACCCGGATCAGGTTCAAGGGTCCAGCTCGACGCTATCTCAGCACTGTACAGTGCCCCCCTCGGAATGAAGTCATGATGGAGCGGCGGGGGCGCAAAGTCAATCGCGCCGCTTTTGCATTTGGAAATTACTGCGTGAGCCGAATTTTTGAGTAATCGAACGCACAACCGGTTTTGAGCGTATACTCAAAGTCTGGCGTACCGCCGCCGCCATCTTCCCAGCCATGTCTTCTTGTAGAGCCGTCGCAACTCATGAGATCATTCATGATCACCGGCTTCCCCTCCCTTTCCGTGGTGGATTGAGCACCGTCGAGGGCCAGACGCCACGCGTCGTTTGCCCTGTCACTTCTGACCAGGAAAGCATTCGCGTTATCTTTGAGTGTCTTTTCCTGTTGAAACGTCAGATTGTCCGGGGTGGGCGTTATCTGATCGTTGGAACTGGTAGATGTTCTGCAAGTCTTGCTGACGTTCTTTTTGCCGACAGGACAACCGTCCTTCTTGACGACCATGGTGAAATAGAAGGTCTTGAATTTTCCCAACGAAAACGTTCTGGATTGTGCATCTACGGGTGGTATCGATGTTCCCTTGCCATCGGTCTGGCTGGCATTGGTGTATTCGAGAGCCGCCACTTCCTCCTCTGCGCCATTTTCTCTGACAACCATCACCGATATTCTTTTATAATAAGTTCCCTTAACCTTTGTGATGGTGAAGGTGGCATCAACCGGCGTCAACGCTCCGGATGCTATCGACGTGGTGCCAATGTCCATCGAATTCAGATTCAACACCTGCATGAAGGTTGTTTGCATCGGCCGCGCAACAGAGAGTTTGATCCGTGCCGGGACATCGTTCGTCACCGTCACATTGTAGGTAGCACCACTGCTGTCGAAGTCAGGAACGTTCGCACGCAAGCTTTTTTGAATGCGGCTCTTCACATCATCAAGATTGTTTCCCTTATAGGTCGATGCGCCCCACAGAACCGCGGCGTCCGCTGCGTTCTGTAGTTCGGCACGCTGACTGCTTGCACGGGTATAATCAACGGCAAGACCGGTTATGCCCAGAAGCGGGACCAGCAGCAGACCGAACGTCATTGCCGTGGCGCCACGCTTGTCTTTCAGGAATTGTTTGAAGTTTCTCATAGCCCGCTCCGGTTGTTGAGCGGACCATGAAGGCCATGCCGTAAATGCCTGCTTAGCAAAATCGTTCAGATTGTCTCAATCTGCGATAAGTCATGCGCCATGGTAAAAATCCCATAAAGCACGGCTTAGGCGGCAGGCGTGCCCGGCCGCACGAATCCCTCGCTGGCGACGAGCAGATTGCGCGTATAGGCCTGTGTCACCTTGCGGGCGGCAAGATCCGCGGCGGAAAGGCGTTCCACCTCGGCGCCATTCTGCATGACCATCAGCCGGTCGCACATGTGGGTGACCACCGCCAGATCATGGCTGACCATCAGGAAGGTCAGCTTGCGGTCGCGGCGTATCTGTTCCAGCAGGTTCAACACTTCGGCCTGCACGGAGGCATCGAGCGCCGATGTCGGTTCGTCAAGCAGCAGGATCGACGGTTCCAGGATCAATGCCCGGGCGATGGCGACACGCTGGCGCTGGCCGCCGGACAGCTGATGCGAATAACGGAAGCGGAAACTGGAGCCGAGCCCCACCTCATCGAGCGCGCGCAGAATGCGCTTTTCGATGTCGGCAAATCCGTGGACTGCCAATGGTTCGAGCAGCAGCCGGTCGACGGTCTGGCGCGGATGCAGCGAGCCATAGGGGTCCTGGAACACCATCTGCACTTCACGGTAGAACGCCTTGGTGCGCTTCCCGTCCAGCCGTTTACCGTTCACGCTGATCGAACCGCTGCTGGTCGGCGCAAGCCCGGCAACGGCCCGCAGCAAAGTCGATTTGCCGGAGCCGGACTCACCGACGAGCCCGAAGGATTCACCCGGCATCACGTCGAGGCTGACGCCCCGCAAGGCGCGGAAGCGATCAAACGTGACTTCAAGCTTGTCGACGACAAGCGCTTTGGCGGGAGATGTTGTCATGCTGCCCACTCCGGCTTGCGGTCGAGAACAGGCAGAGGATGGGTATCGGCACCAATTTTCGGCATGCAGTTCAGAAGCCCCTGCGTATAGGGATGTTTGGCATTGTGCAGGTCCTTGGCGGCGATCTCCTCGACGATCCGGCCGGCATACATGACGATGACCCGGTCGCAGAACGACGAGACCAGCCGCAGATCGTGCGAAATGAAGATCAACCCCATGCCGCGGTCCCGCACCAGATTGTCGAGAATGGCGAGAACATCCAGCTGGACGGTCACGTCGAGCGCCGATGTCGGTTCATCGGCGATCAAGAGTTCCGGGCCGGTGACCAGCATCATGGCAATCATGGCACGCTGTCCCATGCCGCCCGATACCTCGTGCGGATGCAGATCGAAGACGCGCTCGGGGTCACGGATCTGCACGGCGGCCAGCATGTCGAGCGCGCGCTTGCGCGCCTCGGATTTGCTGACCTTTTCATGGGTGCGCAGCGTTTCGACAATCTGCCGCCCGATGCTCATGACCGGATTGAGCGAATATTTCGGGTCCTGCAAAATCATGGCGATACGGTTGCCGCGCAGCGACCGCCGTTCGGCAGCCGAAACATGCAGAAGATCGATCCCGTCAAAATTCAGCGTCTCGGCGGTGATTTTCGCATGCGGCGGCGTCAGCCCCATGATGGCGCGCCCGGTCTGGGACTTACCCGAACCGGATTCGCCGACAATGCCGAGACGTTCGCGGCCGAGCGTCAACGATACGCCGCGCACGGCATCGACCACCCCTGTCCGCGTCGGAAACTGGACCCGCAGGTCCTTGACCGTCAAAAGCGTGCTCATTGGTTGTTGCCTCGCGGATCAAGCGCATCGCGCAGGCCATCGCCCAACAGATTGAAGCCAAGGCTGACGATCAGGATGGCAAAGCCCGGTGCTGCGGCAACCCACCACTGATCCATGATGAAACGGCGGCCCGACGCAATCATCGCCCCCCATTCCGGCAATGGCGGCTGAGCGCCGAGACCAAGAAAGCCAAGACCCGCGGCAATCAGGATAATACCGGCCATATCCAACGTCACACGGACAATCAGCGAGGACAGGCAGAGTGGCATGATGTGCCGCAGAACGATGCGGACCGGCGAGGCCCCCATCAGGCGGACGGCTGCAATATAGTCGGAATTGCGAATCGTCAGTGTTTCGGCCCGCGCAATACGGGCATAGGGTGGCCAGGATGTCACGGCGATGGCAAAGACCGCATTTTCGATGCCAGGTCCCAAGGCTGCGACCAGCGCAAGTGCAAGAATAAGCTTTGGGAAGGCCAGAAAAATATCGGTGAGACGCATGAGGATGGAATCGACCCAGCCTCCCGCATAACCCGCAGCGGTGCCGACGATCAGGCCAATGGGCGCTGCGATGATCGCTACGAGTATCACGACATAGAGCGTGAGGCGCGAGCCATAGATCAGGCGTGAGAGAATATCGCGGCCCTGATCATCGGTGCCGAGCCAATAATCACCACCGGGTGGCAACAGGCGCGCATTGCGCAGGTCGCCGATAACGGGTGAATGTGGTGCAAGAACATTGGCCAATGCTGCAACCACCAGCAGGGCGACGATAATGGCAAGGCCGGCAAGCGCCAGCCGGTTGCTGGCGAAGCGGCCCCACACCAGATAGGCGCGGCCAAGCCTTGCCTGCAGGCGCGATTGCGGGCGGTCACTCATCAGCCACTCGCGGCGTGACATGGGTGGAGGCGGTGTTTGGATCGTCTGGCTCATCGTGCGCGCGTCCGTGGGTCAAGCGCCTGATACAGAAGATCAGACAGGAGATTGATGGCAATGAACACTGCGCCAATGATAATGGTGCCGCCAAGGACCGCGTTCATATCCGCGTTTTGCAGGGAATTGGTGATATACAGGCCGAGGCCCGGCCACGAGAAGACGGTTTCGGTCAGGACTGAACCTTCGAGCAAATTGGCATAGGACAGGGCAATGACCGTCACCAGTGGCACGGCGGCGTTGCGCAAGGCATGGGCCCAGATGATGCGGGTTTCCGACAGGCCCTTGGCGCGGGCAGCAACGATATATTCCTGCTCCAGTTCATTGAGCATGAAACTGCGGGTCATGCGGCTGATATAGGCAAGCGAGAAATAACCAAGCAGCGACGCGGGCAGGATAATGAACGAGAAGATGTTCCAGAAGGCATCCCAATTGCCCTGCAGCACCGCATCAAGCAGATAAAAGCCGGTGATGGGGGTAAAGGTGTATTCATAGATGACGTCGATGCGGCCCGGCCCCGAAGTCCAGCCAAGCTTGGCGTAAAAGACCAGCAACGCCAGCAATCCGAGCCAGAAGATTGGCATGGAATAGCCAATAAGGCCGATAAGACGCACGATCTGATCGATCAGGCTGCCACGTTTGACGGCGGCAAGGACCCCAAGCGGTACACCAAAAAGGGTGCCGATGAGCGTGCCGAACGTGGCAAGCTCCATGGTGGCCGGAAACACCCGGCGAATATCGGTCATGACCGGATTGGAGGTCAAAACCGAACTGCCGAAATTGCCCTGCAACGCGCCTTTCACATAGATGAAAAACTGCTCATAGAGCGGCAGGTTCAGGCCGTATTCCTCGCGTACGCGCTCAACCACATGGGCAGGGGCACGGTCGCCGACGATCGCCAGGGCGGGATCGATGGGAATGACCCGTCCGATAAAGAAGGTCACGGCGAGAAGGCCGAGGAAAGTGATCGCGCCGATCAGCACGAAGCGGCCAATAGCAATGGCAAGGCTGGAGGCCCAGGCGCCTGAACGCCTGGCCTCCAGTTGTGTTTCTGTGGTCGTCATAATTTCAGCCTTGGGCGCTTGCCCTGATCATTTCGATACGGTGAAAACGTAGTTGGTATCGAAAGATGGTCCGAGCTTGAAACCCTTGAGATTCGAGCGGATACCGGCAACTTCCGTCTGCTGGAACAGGAGAACGAACGGGCTGGTAGCCAGAACCTTCTTCTGCAGATCCTGATAGGTCTGGGCGCGCTTGGCCGTGTCGCGTTCCAGCAGGGCCGACTTGGTTTCCTTGGTCAGATCCGGCACATCCCAGGCATTGCGCCATGCCAGTGTCTTGTTGGTGCCGGTATCGGCATTGTCCGGATTGCTGGTGAAGGTTTCCGCATTGGAGTTCGGATCCCAGTAATCCACGCCCCACTGACCGATATAGATGTCGTGGGTGCGGGCGCGGTACTTGGTCAGCGTCTGCTTGCCGTCGCCGGGGATGATCTCCAGCTTCACGCCGCCCTGGGCAAAGGTCTGCTGCACGGATTCGGCAATACCGGTGACCGGCTGGCCGTTGCGCACATCCATGGTCACCGAGAAGCCGTCCTTCAGGCCCGCCTTGGCCAGAAGTTCCTTGGCCTTGGCCACGTTGAGGGAATAGGGCTTTTCGTCCAGCTCACCCAGGATGCCCTTCGGCAGGAAGGTCTGGTGGATTTCGCCGATGCCCTTGATCAGCTTCTCGCCGATGGCGTCATAATCGACGAGGTATTTCAGCGCTTCACGCACTTCCGGCTTGGCCAGATTGGCATTCTTCTGGTTGAGGCTGAAATAATAGATCGTGCCCTTGGCTGCGCTGGTCGTCTTGATGTCGCTGTTCTTGACCACCTGTTCGAGATCGTTGGGCTCCAGATTGCGGGCAACGTCGATATCGCCCTTTTCCAGGAGCAGACGCTGCGTGGCGCTTTCCTTGACATGGCGGTAGATCACGCGGTTGAGCGGTGCCTTGGTGCCGTAGTAATTGTCGTTGCGCTCTAGAACCAGGATTTCGTTGGCGCGCCAGTCGCGGATCTTCATCGGGCCGGAACCGGCATAATTGGTCTTCATCCAGGCATTGCCGTAGTCATTGTCGACCACATGCTGCGAGACCAGTTTCTTGTCGACGACGGATGCAACCGTCGATGTCAGGCAGTTGAGCACGAAGCTCGGGGCATAGGGCTGGTCGACGGTGAAGACGAAGGTGCTCGGGTCGGTCGCCTTGGCCTTTTGCGTGACATTGTCCGGCTTCAGGCCGAACTGGGTGAGGATGAAGGCCGGGCTCTTGTCGATCTTGATGGCGCGCTCGAACGAATAGGCGACATCATCGGCCGTCAGCGGATTGCCGGAGGCAAATTTCAGGCCCGGCTTCAGCTTGAACGTATAGGTCAGGCCATCGTCGGAAACCGTCCAGCTCTCGGCAACGTCCGGAATGATCTTCGAGGGATCATTGATGTCGAGGCGCACCAGTTTGTCATAGGTATTGCCGTTGATCTCGCCCATGGTGAGCTCGAAGGCCTCGCCCGGATCAAGCGTAATCACGTCGTCGATGGCGAAGGCTTCGACCAGCGTATCGGCTGGCGTTCCCGCCCATGCAGGCACACCGGATATCACGAGCGCGGAGAGCGCCGCACTTCCGACAAGCAGCCGGAATTTTGCATTTAACTGGTTGATCAACATAGTAGTCACCCCTGTTTTTTGTATTGTTTCAGTTCGTTTCATGCCAGGCGGACCGCAGGACGCGCATCCAGTTTCCGTAGCAAATCTTTGCAAGATCCTCGTTTGAATATCCAGCATCTTCCAGCGCTTTGACAAGCGCCTGATTGCCTGCCGCGTCAGTGATTTCGCTGGGGATTTTAGCACCATCGAAATCCGAGCCAAGGGCCACGCAGTCAATTCCCATGCGATTGACCATATAGTCGATGTGGCGGACCATATCGCTGAGCGGCGTGTCGGCATTCTCGCGCGCGTCCGGGCGCAGCATCGCGACCGCATAGTTGAGGCCAACCAGCCCCTTGCGCTCGCGAATGGCATCGAACTGCTTGTCGGTCAGATTGCGCGCGACCGGCGTGAGCGCATGAACATTGGAATGGCTGGCAACCAGCGGCTGATCGCTGATCCGCGCGACATCCCAGAAACCCTTTTCGGTGATATGGGCGAGATCCACGAGAATGCCGAGCCGGTCGCATGCCCTGACCAGATCCTCGCCCGCAGCCGTCAGGCCAGGACCGGTATCCGGGTCGGCGGGATAGGCGAAGGGAACGCCGTGGCCGAAAACATTGTTGCGGCTCCAGACTGGTCCGAGCGAGCGCAGCCCTGCCGCATAGAAAACCTCAAGTGCCGCCAGATCCGGCCCGATCGCCTCGCAGCCCTCGATGTGCAGAACCGCGGCGAACATGTCCCTGGCCATCGACTCCTCGACATCGGCGGTGGAACGGCACAGTTTCCATCCGCCCGCCTGTTCCAGACGCAGCGCAATCGACGCCATTTCCAAGGAGATGTCGAGGGATGGTGCACGTTCAAGCGGCGCAGCGAGCGGGGTAAAATAATGCCCCTTGGCGTCGGGCGCCTTGAAAGCAAGATCGCCTGACGGAACATAGATGGCGCACAGGCCGCCAATAAGTCCGCCCTTCAGCGCACGGCTTTTGTCGATGTGGCCCGATGTGGTGCCTTCGATGAATTCGCGAACCGGGTCGGCGCCGTCTTTTGAATGTTTCCACAACCGGTAAAGCACATCGTTGTGACCATCAAAGACAGGCTGCATTTCAATTCCCACTCAGGTTACCCGACAAGGCACACCCACCGATAAATCGTTTCATCAACGTCCGGTGCCGCGCGCTTCTTCTTCGACAAAAGATCATGTCACGGAGGAACAGGCAAGATAGGAATTGTACAAAAGTATAATAGCAACCCCATTTGTGCCGAGCCACCTGTGTGGATGGATTGCAACCTGTGGATCGTGGTGGCCAGCTCTCTGGCGTGGTAGCAACAAACTCAAGCGCACAGCACAGTTGTATTGCGTGCCGTTACGGGTTACATCTTGTGATAATCAGTTTCAGACATAAGGGACTTGAGACCTTCTATTACACTGGATCCGCCCGAGGAATACAGGCCGCACATTCAGCGAAGCTGACACTGATTCTAACTGCGCTGGATGCCGCAGAAACACCCAGACAGCTGAGACTCCCGGCATTCAAACTTCATCCGCTTAAAGGTCAGCTGAATGGCTATTGGTCGATCTGGGTCAACGGTAATTGGCGCGTGACTTTTCGCTTCAGCAACCAGAATGTCGAGCTGGTCGACTATCGGGACTATCACTAGGAGCAACCATGATGAAAAGCCCTACACACCCGGGAATTGTCTTGAAAGAGACCGTGCTCACTCCGCTTGGCATTAATGTCAGCGAGGCTGCAGACCGGCTGAGCATGTCAAGGCCGGCACTTTCCCGGGTTCTCAATGGACATGCTGCAATCAGCCCCGAGCTTGCCCTTCGCTTGGAGGCAGCCGGGGTTAGCGAAGCCAAATTCTGGTTGAATATGCAAATCAACTACGATCTTGCACGAGCGCGGGCATCTGCCAGACCTGCCGTCAAGACGATTCAGCCGCCAAAAGCGGCGTAAGAGCCAGCGATTGCCGCCAAAACGGCGCTTTCAACTCGGCTTTATTCACGCCGATTTCGATCTGCGGGCGGTGGCCTGACGGCAACGCCCGCAGCCGGGTTTATGTCCGGGATCAAACGTCCAGATTGGCAACGCTCAGCGCATTGTCCTGAATGAACTCGCGGCGCGGCTCCACATCATCGCCCATCAGCCTTGAAAACAGGCTGTCGGCATCCGTGGCGTCATTGACCTTGACCTGCAGCAGCGAACGCGCATTGGGATCAAGCGTGGTTTCCCACAATTGATCGGCGTTCATTTCACCCAGCCCCTTATAACGCTGCAGCGACAGGCCCTTGCGTCCCGTGGCAAAGACAGCCTCAAGCAGGGCAATCGGCCCGGCCAGGGATTCGGACTTTTCCTTGCGGCGCAGGACAGGCGGCTTGCCGTAGACTTCCTGCAGGCGCGGGGAATAGCGGTCGAGCTGGCGCGCATCGGCCGAACCGATCAAGGCCATATCGAGCGTCACGGTTTCCTTCACGCCGCGCAGCGAACGTTCCAGGACATAACCATCAACACCGTCATCCGGGGTCGCAAGCCGGCCGGTCCAGCCCTTTTCCGTCTCTTCGGCAATCAGGTCGAGGCGGGCAGCGACTTCCTTCACCAAAAGCTCAGCGCGCGGCGTATCGGAAATGGCTTCCGGATTGAGCGCTCCGGCGATAGTCGCCTGCTCGACGACAGCGCGGTCATAGCGCGTGTTGAGGCCCAGCAGGAGATGACGGACGGCCAGGGCATCGTTGATGACAGACCGCAAATCGGTGCCGGCCCGCACTTCGCCGCCGGTCAGTTCCAGCGATGCTTCTTCAAGGCCGGAATCAATCAGGAACTCCTCGAAGGCCGCTTCATTCTTGATATATTGTGAGGACTTGCCGCGCGACACCTTATAAAGCGGCGGCTGGGCGATATAGATATGGCCACGCTCGATCAGTTCCGGCATCTGGCGAAAGAAGAACGTCAGCAGCAGCGTGCGAATATGCGCTCCGTCGACGTCGGCGTCGGTCATGATGATGATCTTGTGATACCGCAGCTTGTCCGGGTTGAACTCGTCCTTGCCGATGCTGGTTCCCAGCGCCAGGATCAGCGTGCCGATCTGGTCGGAGGAGAGCATGCGGTCCAGCTTGACGCGCTCGACATTCAGGATCTTGCCGCGCAGCGGCAGGATGGCCTGGTTCTGGCGCGAGCGCCCGCCCTTGGCCGAACCACCGGCGGAATCGCCCTCGACGATGAAGATTTCCGACTTGGCCGGATCGCGTTCCTGGCAATCGGCAAGCTTGCCGGGCAGCGAGCTGATGCTCAGCGAATTCTTGCGGGTGATGTCACGCGCCTTGCGCGCGGCCTCACGGGCGGAGGCGGCCTGGATGACTTTTTCCACCAGAACCTTGCCTTCGGCGGGATGCTCTTCCAGCCAGCTCGACAAGGCTTCGTTGACGAGACTTTCGACAACCGCGCGCACTTCCGATGAAACGAGCTTGTCCTTGGTCTGCGACGAAAATTTCGGGTCCGGTACCTTGACCGAGAGAACGGCCGTCAGACCTTCGCGGCAATCGTCGCCGGTCAGCGATACCTTTGCCTTCTTCGCCTGCCCGGTGTTTTCGGCATAGCCGGTCATCTGGCGCGTCAGCGCACCACGGAAACCGGCCAGATGCGTCCCGCCATCGCGCTGCGGAATGTTGTTGGTGAAGCACAGAACATTTTCGTGATAGCTGTCATTCCACCACATGGCGACTTCCACCGTGGTGTCATCGCGTTCGCCGCGAATGTAAATCGGTTCGCTGACCAGTTCCTTTTTGGTGCGATCGAGATATTTGACGTAGGCGGTCAGCCCGCCTTCGTAAAACAGCTCAAGCTCGACCGGATCGGCATGGCGGCGGTCAGCCAGAAGGATGCGGACACCCGAGTTCAGAAACGCGAGCTCGCGCAGACGATGTTCCAGCGTCTTGAAATCGAACTCGACCATGGTGAATGTTTCGGTCGAGGGCAGGAACGACACTTCCGTGCCGGTCTCGCCATTGGAATCGCCGATTTCCCGCAGCGGAGCATCGGCAACGCCATGGGTGAAACTCATTTCATGGATTTTGCCCTGGCGGCGAATCTTGAGACGCAGCCAGACCGACAGGGCGTTGACCACGGAAACACCCACGCCATGCAGACCGCCTGACACCTTGTAGGAGTTCTGGTCGAACTTACCGCCGGCGTGCAGCTGGGTCATGATGACCTCGGCGGCGGAGACGCCTTCCTCGTGCATATCCGTGGGAATCCCGCGCCCGTTGTCGGTGACGGTGCAGGAACCATCGGGATTGAGCGTGACGGTGACGCGGGTCGCATGACCGGCAAGCGCCTCGTCAATGGCGTTGTCAACGACTTCATAGACCATGTGGTGCAAGCCGGAGCCGTCATCCGTATCGCCGATATACATACCCGGGCGCTTGCGGACAGCATCCAACCCCTTGAGAACCTTGATAGAATCTGCACCATATTCCGGTGAGGTTCCGGTCGTCATCTCAGGTGTATCACTCATATAAATTCAATCTTTTCTTGGCGCCGTGAACTGGCGTGAAGGACCCGGGCGAATCATGCCCGGCTACAGACCTAGATATAGTGGTTAATGTACATTTTTCCAATTCTTAGCCTATAGGCTATCCACGGATCATGGCCAAAAAACGCCTGATTGACACGGAAATCTGTGCCTGAACCCTGCGGTATGGCGCAGATTCGGCGTGAGCAGGGCCAACCTTTTCCCGCAATTTGGTCCGGACGCTATAGTCTGACCTGAAACGTGACCATGTACGCTACCTGATCATCTGAATTCCCGCCGATTCCGGCTGTGCAATGGGAGACTGGGCGCCGAAAAACGCCTTGACCTCGGCAAAGTCGAGACTGCCGCTTTCGTCGCGATCGATTTCCCTGAAATGATCGGCAAAATAGCCCACACCGGCTTTTTCCGCCGAAGCGACGGTGACGCGCTGCGTGGCAGGGTCAGCAGCCCGGTCGAACAGAGAGCGGATACGCCGGTCGACAGCGCTGCCTACGCCCTCCGGCGTGATCGGCTCGGGACGTTCCTGTCCCGGCTGACCATGCGGCGGAATGGCGCGCAGCACGCGCGTCCGCATGTCTGGATCCGGCCGGGTCAGATTGATGGAATCCCCGGCATGGGAAGCCGGCGCTTGAGCGCTGACGGCGAGCAAAACCGCGGTGATCCACAAAGCACATTTATTCATGGCTATCCCCTCCTGCGAGCGGCGCATTCAACGCGGCAATCATGTTCGTCTGGGGCTGGGCATAGAATGCATCGAGATCCTGCATGACATGTTCATAGGAACGGGTCTTGCCGGGCAGGATGCCGTGACCGCCCTCATAGGTTTTGACCGGCACCTTCGCCGCCAAGCCAGCGCGCGTTATGTTCAGTTCCGTTTGATGAAACACGGTGTTGAGGTCGTAATAGCCGTGCTGGATGAGAACTTTCAGGCTGGGGTTCAAGGTCAAGGCAAACGCCATATCCGGAAGACTGGTTGCGAACCTGCGTTCGGCACCAGGCAGCCTTGGATCAGGCAAGTAATTCCAGTTGTCGATGATGCGGCCGTTGAGACCCAGATACTCCGACGTCGGCTTGTAATTCATGAAACCGGCCTGATAGGTCTTTATGAAATCGTAATAAATATCAGTCCGGTCCAACATCGGATCGATTGTCTGCCTGGGCAAAAACTTCCGTCCGTCATTGATGAAAAGCTTACCCTGCGCCGGATCAAACCTTTCAAGGAATTGCAATGAATTGAGATTGGGGGTTTCGATCCAGGGATTGTCCTTGGGCATATCCCCTTTCTGGTACGGTTTGCCTATGCCGGTAAGCGTGTAGAGCCTATTGAGGAAATCTTCAGCATTGGGTTGACCTGCGTCCGAAACGGACCAGTTGGGTGCCTTGAGGTAAGCGTCCCAGTTGATTCGGTCAGAGGCCGCTTGCGAAACACCCGGGAATACGGCCCGATACAGACTGTTGAAAGTGGTGGCAAATGCGCGGACATCCGACAGGAATCTCGCAATCTTTGGGGCCACAGATGCTGGATCGGCCGTTGTCAGGTCCTCGGCCGTCAGACCCTGACGTCCTGCGGGTTTGCCGTGATAGGCAGCAACCATGGCGTAGGTGGGCAGCGCTCCCCCGCAGGAGAAGTTGGATCGGCTGCAGTCTGTTTTAACGTCCAGCATGGGCGAGTTCAGGATCAGTCCGGCAAGGATATTGGCCGGCTTGCCATCCGGGCCAGCCATATAGTCGCGGCTGCCACTTTCGATGAGCCGGCGCCCGATGATGGGCGCACGCAGACCGCCATAGGATACACCGTAAATATATTTCGGCGAGCTTTGCCGGCCGGTGAGGTTGACGTAACGGGTAATGAAATCACGCAGGACTTCGGCATCGCTGTCGACGCCCCAGAAATCAGCATTTTCATGCGGCCGGATCGCTGTGGAATAGCCCGTGCCAACCGGATCGACAAACACAAGATCGGTTTTGTCGAGCAGCGTATCAGGATTATCGAGCAGCCTCAGTTCCGGCGATACCGGATCGGCTTTCTTCGGCCCAAGGAAATCGAGATCCAGAACTGCAGATGCGCCGCCCGGCCCGCCATTGAAAACGAAGGTAACCGGGCGGGTTTCGCGCGGCAGGTCATCACGCGTATAGGCCGTGTAGAAAATGGCGGCTTGCGCATCGAGCCCAGCCAGATCAGCTGGCTTCGGCGGGGCACTTTCCCAGTCATAGGCGATCATATGACCGGCGGTTGCAGTGAACGGAATGACGTTCCCCTTGAGGTTGATCGTCTGTGCCTTGCTGGAAGGCGTTTCGCTCACGGCCAGGCGGTCCACCGCATCGTGGAACCCATAGGCAAAGACGGCACTCCCGGGCACCGGCTGCACGGGCTTGGGCGCCGGGGTGGTAAAAGTTCCTGACGAGGCGGTTGAATCGGATTTTCCGGAATCGGAACCGCCACTGCAGGACGCGAGAAACACCGCCAGCAGGAGCCAATACAGGCGAAAAGCCATGGTCACAACCTCACAATATAAATCGATAAAATACTTAAGCTATTGATATAATGAGATAAAAACTGAGAGCATATCTGGTTTTCGGCCGGCCGTTTCGACTGACTCACAAAAATGGCAGCCTATGGGATGAGTACACCCTGCCCGGCCATCCCTCGTCAATTAGCCATTGGTCGATAGGCCAACGGCAAACCGGCGAAAAGCCGGGGCATTGCAGGAATCAGGGCTGAATGGGTGGACATCGGGAAACACCATCCCCACATTCCGGGTCTGGAGGCTGCCATATGGACACTGTCAGAACCGCATTCATTCCCCCCGCACCGGTGCCGCGCACGGGCCCGGTTGGTACGATCGAACTGATCCGCACCATTTACCGCAATCCGCTCGAATTGTGGGGAGAGCCGTCCTACAATGAACCATGGGTATCCATCGACTGGGCCTTCCAGCACACGATCATCGCCAATGATCCCGGCCTGATCCGCCATGTCCTCGTCGACAACGCCAGGAATTACAAGATGGCGGCGGTGCGCCAGCGCATCCTGCGCCCGATCCTGCGCGACGGACTGCTGACGGCCGAAGGCGAGACCTGGAAACGCTCGCGCAGGGCGATGGCCCCGGTGTTCACCCCGCGCCACATCAACGGTTTTGCCGCAGCGATGAAGCGGACCACGGAAAGCTTTGCCGAACGCTATGAAAGCGTGGCAGGCACCATCGACGTGTCCCGCGACATGACGATGCTCACCTACGATATTCTGGCGGAAACCCTGTTTTCCGGCGAAATTGCCGGCGAACCCGATGAATTCGCTCATGAAGTCGACCGCCTGTTCGAGACAATGGGGCGGGTCGATCCGCTGGACCTCCTCGGCGCGCCGGGCTGGCTGCCGCGCTTCACCCAGATCCGCGGCCGCAGGGCACTGGCCTTCTTCCGCAAGATCGTTGCCGAGACGATCGTCCTGCGCAAGGCGCGCATGGACCGGGATGGCGATGCCGTTCCCAACGATTTCCTGACATTGCTGCTGCGCGCGGAAGGGCCGGACGGACTGTCGCGCGCCGAGATCGAAGACAATATCATCACCTTCATTGGTGCCGGGCACGAAACCACGGCACGCGCGCTGGGCTGGACGTTCTATCTGCTGGCGCAGGCGCCATGGGAACGCGATCTGATCGAGCAGGAAATCGACGCCTTCATGCAGCAGGACCCGCTGCCGGCGCCACATGACTGGCTGAACGCCCTGCCCTTGACGCGGGCCGCCTTCGAGGAGGCCATGCGGCTCTACCCGCCAGCGCCGTCGATCAATCGCGAACCGGTGGAAGACGACCAGTACAAGGATCTGCATATTCCCAAGGGGTCCGCCATTCTGGTCATGCCGTGGACGGTGCATCGTCATCGCCTCTACTGGGACAATCCTGAAGCCTTCGTGCCCTCGCGCTTCCATCCGGAAAACCGCGACAAGATCGACCGCTTTCAGTACCTGCCGTTCGGCGCCGGGCCGCGCGTGTGCATCGGTGCCAGCTTTGCGCTGCAGGAGGCCATCATCGCGCTGGCAACGCTGCTGCACCGCTACCGTTTCGATACGGTGGGCACCGCAAAGCCATGGCCGGTGCAGAAACTCACGACGCAACCCGATGGCGGACTGCCCATGGCGGTTTCGGCAAGGCGGTAGGGAATGGCTGCCAGACAACCAAAATCCTCACCCATTGATTTCACCTGAAATTAAAGCTATATTCCTTTCAGATGAAAGGTTTGGATATGTCGGCACTCACCCAACGCACACCGGAACACACCAGCAAGACCGCCGTTGTTTCCAAGGCCCTGCTGCGGTCGTCCGAATTGCTCGGGCTGACCGCCAAGGAACTGTCGACCGTGGTCGGCCTGTCGGAGCCCAGCATATCGCGCCTGAAGCGCAGCGAGGATGGCGCGCCGCTCACCGGCAAGAGTTACGAACTGGCGCTGCTTTTCATCCGGCTCTATCGCTCGCTGGACGCCATTGTCGGCGGTGACGACAGCGTCGCCCGGCAGTGGATCCGCACCGACAACAGCATGCTGGGGGGCAAGCCGCTCAACCGCATCAAAACCATTGACGGTCTCGCCCATGTCCTTGCCTATCTGGACGCCCGACGCGCTCCGATCTGAGGCGCGCGACCGGCATGGCGCCTGCTGGCGTCTCGTCGAGGCACAACACCGCGTTTCCACCATGAAACTTGTCGATACGCTCGACGAGCAGGCTCTGCTCGAGGACGAGATCGAAGCGACCAAGCCGCCTTTGCCGCCGGATTGCGCCCGGCTCGATTATCTCCTGGCAACACCGTTCCGCTACGGTCGTTATCCCGGCAATTCCCGCTTCCGGCGCGAGGGCTATTCCCCCGGCGTGTTCTATGCCAGCGAAGCGGTTGAAACGGCAGTGGCCGAGACGGCATTCTACCGCCTCCTGTTCTTCAGCGAGAGCCCGGGAACGCCTTGGCCGCGCAATGCGCTGGAATTCACCGCATTCGAAAGCCGCTATGCCACCAAGCGCGGCATCGATCTGACGGCGGCCCCCTTTGCCCGGCATGCGGAGCACTGGACCCACCTGACCGACTATTCGGCCTGCCTTGCGCTGGCCGACGCGGCGCATCAGGCAGGCATCGAGATCATCCGCTACCAGTCGGTGCGCGACCCCGCGGGCGGCGCCAATCTGGCCCTGCTCACATGCGGCGCCTTTGCCATGCCGCGCCCCACGCATACGACCACGTGGCGGCTGGTGTTTTCCGATTACGGCGTCAAGGCCATCTGCGACCAGCCGGACATCCGGCTGGGTTTCAGCCGCGCGATCTTTGCCCGCGACCCGCGCATGGCCGGGGTGCTGCGCCGTTAAGACGAACCGAGCCGCGCGGCGTGCCAGGCGATATGATCGGCCATGAAGGTGGAAATGAAGAAATAGGAATGGTCGTAGCCATCGCGCATGTGGAGCGTCAGCGGAATGTTGGCGTGCCGGCACGCCTCTTCCAGGAGCCACGGGCGCAGGCCGTCATCGAGAAAGCCGTCGGCCTTGCCCTGATCCACCAACAGTTCCGGCACGCGGTGACCATCCTCGATCAAAAGCACGCTGTCATAGGCGCGCCAGGCCGCCTCATCGGTGCCGAGATATTTTTCAAAGGCCGGACGCGACCAGCCCGCGACACCCGGCCGGGCGATCGGGGCGAAGGCGGAAACCGAACGGTAACGGCCGGGGTGTTTCAACGCCAGCGTGATGGCGCCGTGCCCGCCCATGGAATGGCCGAAAATACCCTGCCGCGCCATATCGACGGGAAAATTGGCGCCGATCAGCGCCGGCAGTTCCTGCGCGATATAGCTCGCCATGCGGTAGTTGGCGGCATAGGGCGCCTCGGTCGCGTCGAGATAAAATCCGGCGCCTGACCCGAACTGCCAATTGTCCTTTTCATCCGGCACGTGATCGCCGCGCGGGCTGGTATCCGGGCAGATGATGGCAACGCCGTGCGCGGCCGCCGCCCGGCGGTATTCGCCCTTGTCCATGACGTTCTGGTGGGTGCAGGTGAGGCCCGAGAGATACCACAGCACCGGCACCGGGCCATCCTTGGCCTGCGGCGGCAGGAACACTGCAAAAGTCATGTCGCACTGGCAGACATCGCTGCGATGGCGGTAGACACCCTGCGTGCCGTCAAAACTTCTGGCGATCGATAGCGTTTCCATGACAATTCCCGTGATTTTCTGAGCTGATTACTGGCCGAGCGCGACAGCGACATTGACCGCCGCTGCGACAAGCACCGTGTTGAAAAAAAAAGAAACGATGGCGTGCAGCAGGTTGACCCTGCGCATTTCGGTGCTGGTGACCGCCGTATCGGAGGTTTGCGCGGTCATGCCGATGACAAAGGAGAAATACAGAAACTCGATGCCGCCCGGCTCCTTTTCGCCGGGGAAATCCAGCCCGCCCACATGTTTGCGCGGCTTGTCCTTCGTACCCTGCGCCGTTTCATCCGGCTGCCAGTAGAGATGGGCATAATGGATGGCGGCCATGGCATGGATGGTCGCCCAGCCCAGCGGCACGGCGGCCAGCGCGGGCACAAGATTGATCAGCTGCGGGTTCTTGCCGCTGTTGATCAGCACGAAAAGCGAACCCACCGCCACGACAACCGTGCCGAGGGTAACGGCAAAGATGATCGCCATGGGTTCGTCGGAACGGGCGGCATTCTTCCGGAGAAAATCCGCCGTCAGCCGGCGGATCTTGAACGCCGTCAGGATGAGATAGACGATGAAGAAGGTGTTTGCCCCGAGCACATAGGCAAGATGCGGATAAAACATCAGGGCAAGCGCCAGCGCGGCGAGACCGGCGATGGCGGCGATATAAAAGGGGTTGTGCCGGCGCAGCATCGGCCGTCTACCGCGATGTCTGGGCCGTCACGGGCCGCTGCATGTCGACATGGGGAATACCGTCTTCCAGATATTCGCCCGACACCGGCAAAAAGCCGAAGGATTCATAAAACCGCTGCAGGTGGCTTTGTGCCGACAGCGCGATGGGGCGGCCGGGAAAGCGGGTTTCGCAGGCGGCAATGGCCTCTGCCATCAGCGTCTCGCCGAGCCGCTGGCCGCGATGCGCGGGCGAAACGACGACCCGGCCGATGCGCGCCGCATCCATGCCGCCATGCGGCGGGCGCAGGCGGGCGCTCGCCACCAGCGCATCGCCCTGGAGAAGCCGCAGGTGCAGCGCTTCACCATCCTTGCCGTCGAGTTCCGGATAGGGGCATTTCTGCTCGACCACGAAGACATCGACCCGCAGGCGCAGCATGGCATAGAGATCGCGCGGGCTGAACGCATCCATCCCGCGCACATCCACCCTGTAGCCGTCACTGGCCATCAGAAAACCACGACCGAGCGGATCGATTTGCCCTCATGCATCAGGTCGAAGGCGGTGTTGATGTCCTCGAGCGGCATGGTGTGGGTGATGAGCGGGTCGATCTCGATCTTGCCTTCCATGTACCAGTCGACGATTTTCGGCACATCGGTGCGCCCGCGCGCGCCGCCAAAGGCCGTGCCGCGCCAGTTGCGCCCGGTGACGAGCTGGAACGGCCGCGTTGCGATTTCCTTGCCGGCTTCGGCCACGCCGATGACGATGCTGGTGCCCCAGCCGCGATGGCAGCATTCGAGCGCCTGGCGCATGACATTGGTGTTGCCGGTTGCATCGAAGGAGAAATCCGCGCCGCCATCGGTGAGGTCCTGAATGGCCTGCACCACCTTGTCGTTGCCGACCTCGTTGGGATTGACGAAATGGGTCATGCCGAATCTTTTCGCCATCTCGACCTTGGCGGGGTTGAGATCGACACCGATGATCTTGTCGGCGCCGACCATGCGCGCGCCCTGGATGACATTGAGGCCGATGCCGCCGAGACCGAACACCACCACATTGGCGCCGGGCCAGACCTTGCCGGTATAGATGACGGCGCCGATGCCCGTCGTCACGCCGCAGCCGATATAGCAGATCTTGTCGAAGGGCGCGTCCTCGCGCACCTTGGCCAGCGCGATCTCAGGCAGGATGGTGAAATTGGAAAAGGTGGAGCAGCCCATGTAATGGAAGACTTCGCCGCCGTCGCAGGAGAAGCGGCTGGTGCCGTCGGGCATGACGCCCTGCCCCTGGGTCGAGCGGATGGAGGTGCACAGGTTCGAGCGCTGCGACAGGCAGGTCTTGCACTGGCGGCATTCGGGCGTGTAGAGCGGAATGACATGGTCGCCGACCTTCAGCGAGGTGACGCCGGCGCCAAGCTCGCGCACGATGCCCGCGCCCTCATGGCCGAGAATGGCGGGAAATTTGCCTTCGGAATCAAGGCCGGAGAGCGTGTAGGCATCCGTATGGCACACGCCGGTGGCCATGACCTCCACCAGAACCTCGCCCGGCTTCGGCCCGCCGATCTCGATGGTTTCGATGGTCAGTGGCTTCCTGGCTTCCCAGGCAACGGCGGCGCGCGATTTCATGCGGATTCTCCCTGATGCGTCTTTCAACATGCGGTCTACTGATTTGCAGTTGTGCACTATCAGGATCACACCGGGGATCGTCAATCAAATCGGCGACATTTGCATGCGCAAATGCCGCCGGTTGCTGTATCAGGGCCTGTCTTGAGGCCAATGGCCTGTCACGCGGGCCCTATTCGACCACCTGCACCTCGCCCTTGGCCTGGCGTTTCACCGGCGAACGCGCATCGAGAAAGCGCTTATATTCGCCATAGGTGATGAAACCATCGCGGTTGGCATCAATCTCAGCGAAATGGTCGGAGACAAAACCCCATCCGACGGCTTTGGCTGCTGCCATTGTGACAAGCTGCGAGGACGGATCGGCGGCCTTGTCGAACATTTCCTTGAGATGGCCGTCGACCTGGGCCTGCAGCCCTTCCGGGTCCAGCTTGGGCGGGACATAGCCCTCCGGATAGGGCGGCGGGGCGCCGAGATAGTCGCTGACCTGGTGCAGGCTGGAATGAACCACCGGTTTGGCCATGGCGGGCACCTGCGCCGCTGCGGGCATGGCAGCAGCCAGACTGCCGGTGAGCGTCAAAAACATCAGAGAACGATAGATTGTCATGATCCTGTTTCCCATTTTTCGAGCGGCCGGGTTCAATGGAAGGTGCCGGGATTGCTGACCGGAACGACCGGAGGATTTGCTGCTGGCGGCGGCGCTTTTTGATCTGCCTGAGCCTTCTTCGCCTCTGCCTCTCGCTCCTTCAAGAGGGACTCATCCGTCTTGAAGACATTTGCGTTGTCTATGTCCAAATTAATTTCCGAGAGGGCGCGTTCTATATCCATTGAGGCGTTTCCGAGCGATTTATATTTCTCCTTTTGCGCTGCAGACACACCAGGAGCGCTCATTAAATCGTGATAGATACCTTGGATTTTCTGCGCCTGCACTACGAGAAAATCGCGCTTCTTGGTGTTCTCCTCTCGTAAGTTGGGCGGCGCTGCTGCAGCCGCAGGCTTGGCGGGAACGGTCACCGGTGGCACGGCCACTGCCTGCGATTGGGGAGCTCCAACAGGCTGACCATTGTTGGCCACAGCCGCAGGCCCGGTGGATTTGTTCTTATCCTGCGTCCCTTTGGATTCAGGCTCGACGACAACGGCTGGCGGCGGCGCGTCCTGCGATTTTTGGGCTTTAACATATGATACGAGCTCTGCAAGGATGATTTTTACTCTGTCGACCAAAACAGGATCGTCAAGCAAAGCGGGATTCTTTATATGGTCTACGTACACTTTGTGTAGTGCAAGAACATCATCTTGCACCTTCTTGTCTTTAATCGCTGCAAGCTCAGCCTGATCAGCAGCACGAGTGGGATCAAACTTGCCAACAATTACTTTTATTCTATTTACCAAGAAATATTTTCTAACTTGTGGAAGAGCGGATTTTACTTGATTAAACTTAACGGGATCATTAAGCAATGCGGGTTCTTTCGCGTACGATTGCAACAAAGAAACATCTCCTGCCACCTCTTTATCTTTAATATTGCGAATATCGATAACATTAAGGGCACCGACCTCCTCTTTGATTGCTGCCACCAATTTATCTATATCGAGCTGAGGTATTTTAGGTTGCACCGGCCCAGATGCCGCCTCTGCAAGAGGCGTGATACTGCCGGGCGTCTGGCTCGCCACGTGCGGGCTTGATGAGGAACCGGTTCCAGGGCCGCCGAGTGTTCCGGCATAGAACTGGTCCAGCACCGCCTTCATCGGTGCCCGCGATGCTTCATTGCTGTAGGTCATATGGCCGCCTTCAAAGGTTTTTAACGGAATGCGATCCGTCAATCCGACATCTTCAAGATCAAGTTCCGTCTGGTGGAAGGGCGTGACCAAGTCCGTATAGCCATGCAGGACAAGTACCTTCAGGCCGCTTTGCAGGGTCAGACTTTCGATGAGATCCGGAATACTCGTTCGCAGGCGGCTGGTGCTGAATTTCACGTCCGGATCAGGCGTCCAATCCCAGGAGTAAATGACATGGTCGTTCATCCCCATATAGGGCGCGGTCCTGTTGATATAGCCGACAAAGCCGGGCAAAAGACCGGCCATGGCCGCATTGCCGCCGGCGGTATCGGCGAAACTTGGATCATAATTCATGCCCGGCACGCTCATGCGGGCGTCATAGACATTAAAACTATATCCCGGGATTAGCTTGTTAAGAAATATGTTATAATCCATATTTGGGTATCGCACCCACGGGCTATCGATGGTTTTTATGGGTTGACCCAAGCCAGTGTACTTGTACAAATCTCTCAAATACTTGAATCCGTTGGTAGACGATACATAGTTTGACCAAGCTTGTATTATAGGGCATTCAACGTCTTTCCAAGCTGAACCCAGCAAAAGCTTTTGCGTTGTTTGATCGATCAAATAATCGAAGTAAGCTCCGCTTTTAACCATTTTTTCTGTTCGTGGGATTTCTCCTTTTACTGCAGAAGGCACAGCTTGTTTTAGGGCAACAAACTCCTTGCCGGAAAGCGGCTCGCGCTTGAAACTCGATATATCGACACCAATTTCAATCGGTAACGGCGGCGAATTTTTTACAGCCTCCTTAGCCTGCGACGGCACACACAATTTGGTTAGCGGGAAAAGGGGCTTATTGATTGTGAGTGGCAATGTTATTGCTGAATCGATTTCGTCCACGGCGGTCATGAACGCCCAAACAGGCGTTGGTGCAATAGCCCCATAATACTTCAATTTCTCTTCTTTCGCTTCTTCAGATAGATGCCTGAAGTACTCTGAATCAGGCGTTGCCAATTCCTCAAGGTAGTCCTGTTGCACAGTCTTCCCCGACGGGTTGGTTATTTTACTGACGATCGTCTTTTGCACCGTGCGATAGGATGTGGCTCCAAATGCGCGGACATCCACAAGCAAATCTTCAAGCGGACGCTCGCCCCGCGCCGGCAGCAGGCCGTAATAATCGGCCGTGGCCGCATAGGTCGGCAACAGGCCTTCGCAGGAGGCCTTAGAGCCCAGGGTGCAACTGCTGTTATAATCGAGAACCGGCGATTGCAGGACGATGCCGGAGAGCGCGACGGGCGGCTTGCCCGAGGGATCGGGCAAATAGTTGGCGCTTCCCGCCTCGAGCAGAAGCCGCGCGGTGATCGGCGTGCGGATGCCGCTATAGGATTCGCCATAGAGATATTTGGGCGAACTCTGGCGATTATAGGTGTTGATGTAGCGGGTGATGAAATCACGCAGGATTTTCGGGTCGCTGTCAACGCCCCAGAAATCCTCGTTCTTGTGCGGCGCTATGGCCGAGGAGAAGCCGGTGCCGACCGGATCGACAAAGACAAGATCGCTCTGGTCGAGGAGTGTCTCCGCATCGTCGATCACCGGGAACGCCGGCTGGTCTTTCTCAAAATATTCCGGCGGAATGACCGGCGGATTGATGACCATGCGTTTGGGCGCCCAGGAGCCGAGATGCAGAAATTTCGACGAGGCTCCCGGTCCGCCATTCCAGAAGAAGGTGACGGGGCGATTTTCACGCGGCAGATCATCCCTGGTATAGCTGGTGTAGAAAATGGCCGCCTGCGGGTCACTGGCGCCATCAGCCGCAGCCGGCTTGTAGGCGATGAGATGGCCTGCGCGGGCGGTGAATTTCACATCCTCCCCGCCGATTTTCATGCTGTGGTGCATGACCGAAGCGGCCTCGCTTACCTGGCTCAGTTCAACGGAGTTGCCACCCTTGAGGCCATAGAACGTTTTATCCTCCAGCGGCATGTCCCTGTCAGGATCAGGTGCCGCCGCAACGGCCGGAGCCGTCTCCGCAGAGATATCGAAGGTTCCGCCCGGCGTATCCGCCGTAGACGGCGAGTCAGATGAATTGTTGCAGGCGGCCAATGCAGCCAGCATTGACAGCGAGAGAATTCGTAATTTCATGTGTGAAAAATTCCCCAGTTTTAAAAATGCTTTTGAAAAAGGCCAAGCTGTCAAATGGGATGAGGTGCTGTCAATTGAGCGAAAGTCTCAACAACCGAGGAAATGCAGAGAGGTTGTGACCGCCTATATCCCTCCGTCACCACAGAGAAAAGGATGGACTTAACGCCACAAACCTTGTCAAAACGGCCGGAGATTTCACCACTGGATTTTGCCGTGCCTGACCTGCCCCTCCTGCCCGTGACCGAGATTTTTCCCGCGCTGGACGGTGCGCTGGCGGGCGGCACGGCGGCGGTTGTGGTGGCGCCGCCGGGCGCCGGCAAGACCACGCTCATTCCGCTGCATCTGCTTGGCGCGCCATGGCGCGGGGACCGGACCATTATCCTCCTCGAACCGCGCCGTCTCGCCGCCCGCGCCGCCGCCAGCCGCATGGCCAACCTGCTGGATGAGGAGGTGGGTGCCACCGTCGGTTACCGCATGCGGCTGGAAAACAGGGTGTCGGCGAGGACGCGCATCCTCGTGGTGACCGAGGGCGTGTTCGCCCGCATGATCCTCGACGATCCCGATCTTGCCGGTGTCGCCGCCGTGCTGTTCGATGAATTTCACGAGCGCAGCCTCGACGCGGATTTCGGCCTGGCGCTGGCGCTCGACGTGCAGGCGGCGCTGCGGCCGGACCTGAAGCTTCTCGTCATGTCGGCCACGCTCGACGGCGCACGCGTGGCGCAGCTCCTCGGCGATGCGCCGGTGCTGGAAAGCAAGGGCCGCTCCTTTCCCATCGAAACGCGCTATCGCGAGCGCAGGCCGGATGAGAAGATCGAAGAGGCCATGGCGCGGGCGATCCGCGACACGCTGGCAACGGAAACGGGTAGCATTCTGGCCTTTCTTCCCGGACAGCGCGAGATCGAGCGCGCCGCCGAAGCGCTGGACGGGCGCGTGGGCGCCGATACGCTGATCGTGCCGCTCTATGGCGCGCTCGAAGGCCGCGACCAGGATGCGGCGATCC
>NZ_JBQEPA010000022.1:0-94717 GCF_052056495.1 Phyllobacterium sp. 22229 | reverse complement strand
AACGCCCGCAGCCGCGCATTGTTGGCCGCGCCAAACGATGGATATTCGTTGGAGAACGGGTCGGGAATGCGGCTGAGAACACCCGGCATATTCTTGACAACGCGTTCGGCAGCGGCGCGCAACGGTTCCAGTTCCTGTGCCCGCGCAGCCGGCACAGTGATGGAGAAAAACACCTTGTTGTCAGCAATGAAAATATCCGAGACAAGTCCCAGATCGACAATATTGCTGTTGAAATCAGGCCCGGTCACCGTCTTCAGCTGATCGAGAACCTGATCCTTGCTCACGCCTGCCATGCTTTTTGTCCCTTTTGTTTCTTACCGCTTCACATAGTGCAGTTGAGCAGAAACGCCAATGGGGCAAAGCGCACCTTCCCGCGTGAACGCCGCACTGAACGAGGCCGCGTACGGCCCCGTTCCTGGCAGATGAAACTCAGGAGCCAAGGAGAAGCCGCAGCTTCTTCAGGGCCACATCTGTGGTTTCCTTGTAGTCGATGGTGCTCTTCAGGCGGGCATCCCGGTCGAGCAGCATCACCGATGCCGTGTGATCCATGGTGTAGTCGCCATTTTCCGTCGGCACCTTGCGGGCATAGATCTTCCAGCCCTTGATGACCTTTTCCATTTCCTTGGGATCGCCGGTGATGCCGGTGATCCGGTCGGTGAAGGCTGCCGTATAGCCCTTCATCACCTCGGGCGTGTCCCGTTCGGGATCGACCGAGATGAAGAAGACGCGCAAGTCCTTGCCTTCGTCGCCCAATGCCTTGAGCCAGCCCGCCATTTCAAACAGTGTTGTCGGGCAGACTTCGGGGCAATGGGTGAAGCCGAAGAACAGGGCTGTCGGATGTCCCTGGAATGCCGCTTCGGTGATCGGCGCACCATTCTGGTCGATCAGCGAAAATGGCACGCCCAGCTTCACCGGTTCTATCTCATTGCCCTTGCGGGCGCTGTAATAGGTAAAGGCCAGGAAGATCATCAGAACCGCGATGACCGACCAGAGTGCAATGCGGACGCTGCGGACGTTCATTACTGGCCATGCCCCGTGGAGGTCGCACCGGCGGCTTCCACTTTCAGTTTGATTTCAACCTTGCCGGCTTTCTCGAATTCGAGGGTTACCGGGACGTCTTCGCCCTTCTTCAAGGGCTGCTTGATCTCCAGCAGCATCAGATGCATGCCGCCTGGCTCAAGCTCTACGGTTCCGCCGGCAGGAATTTCCACGCCGTCCGCGAGCTTGCGCATTTTCATCACCTCGCCATCCATCTTCATTTCATGGACTTCGACGCGCGCGGCAGCCGGGCTGGAGCCGCCAAGCAGGCGGTCCGCCTCCTTGGCCTCGTTGGTGATCGAGATATAACCGCCGCCAACCTTGGCACCTGGCAATGTGGCGCGGGTGAAGGCATCGGTGAACACGAGATTGCCGACTTTGACCGCATCCGTGGCTTCGTGTTTCTGCATCTTGGCTGCATCGCCCTTGCTCATGGCTGCATGGTCATGGGCCCATACCGGCGAGGCAACCGAGGTGGCCAGCAATGCAAACATTGCAAATTTGAGAGTGGATTTCATGGACGTTCTCCAGTTCCGTTGTTTATGAGAATACGCGTTTGAGCGGGGAAGGAACACGCTGGATCAACTGATCGAGAACCAGCATGGCGAGAATGGCAAAACCCGTGAGCGGGAAGAGGACACCGAAGCCGAGGATGACCAGGGTCAACACGGCAAAGACGCTCTTTTGCGACGGCATGGGCGGCACCCCCAGACGCCCGGACGGACGGCGTTTCCACCACATGACCACGGCGGAAACCGCCGCAAGGATGATGGCGAAACAGGTGACAAGCATGACGATCTGGTTGAGAAGGCCCCAATACTGCCCCATATGCACGCCGATGCCGAACTCGATCACCTTGGCACCGGCGCCATAATCGGCAAACTTCAGATCAACCAGCGGCTTGCCGGTATACTGATCGAAATGGATCGTCCGCTGCCTGGCGATATCGTCCGGGAAAATCGCCGCCGTATAGACGCCGTCCGGTCCCGACGGCAACGACACCTCGAAGCCCGGCGTAATGCCTTCGGCCCTGGCGGACGCCACGATCCGGTCAAGGCCGACACTTTTGACGGCCCCATCAGCTGTCGAGGTCGGGACAGGGGCGTTTTCGACGGTCCAGCCTGCCTCCGTCAGCACGTCCTTTGTCGGAATTTTCGACACCGGAACGTCGTTCCAGAGCAGCGTGGGGTATCCAAGCCCCTTGTCCGCCAGGGTGGCATTGAGCTTGTCGCCCCAATAGGCCGACCACGGCATGCCGGTAATGGCGAGAAAGAAGATCAAAGCCCCGGCCACCGCGCCGGTCACCGCATGCAGGTCACGCCAGAAGATGCGCTTGTCGGGCGTACCGCGAACCGTGATGACGCCACCCTTCTGCTTGCGCGGCCACCACAGATAAAAGCCGGTGACGACAAGGATCAGCGCAAGACCGCCAACCGCCTCGACCACCCGGTCAAGCGCCAGCCCGAAATAGACAAGGCTGTGAATCTTGCGCACGACCCAATTGAATTCCTGCTTCTCGGCAACCTTGCCCAGCACCGAGCCGGTATAGGGATCGACGAAAACGAGGACCTTCCCGGCATCCGTACCGAGGATGACCCGGGCGGATTGGGTCGGTGCGGACGGGTCGCGATAGCGCAGGATGGTTGCGCCGGGAACGGCAGCCTCGGCGTTCCTGATCAGCAGCGACGGGGCGAGTACCTCGCTGCGCGGCGTCACGACATTGCGGTAGGCAAAGGCGGTATTGTCGATTTCATCCTTGAAAAGATAGAGCCCGCCGGTGATGGCGAGATTGAGCATGAAGGGAATGACCAGAAGGCCGGCGAAAAAATGCCAGCGCCAGATGGCGCGGTAGAGGGATTGACTGATGTCCTTGGGCTTCTCCGAAGCCATGCTTGAGACGCTCATGCGTGTTCCAATCGTCTGACAGCAATAGTGATTGGCCTGTGAAAGACCAATGAGGGCGCCAGATGGCGCGGCCTTTCCGAGCGATGGAGGACCAGCGTTCGAAAAGTCTGGTGTCAGACGAGAGGGGGGGCCTGGGGCGGTGCTGCCGGAGGATAGAGGCTGCGGGCAATCAGCACCGCTTCGCGCTTGATGGCGAGCGATACCGCCGGTTCCACGCGCTGACCGCCGGTGTGAGGCGGAACCGGGAGAATGAACGAAGCGGACAGGCGGCAGGCCTCGCAGCCCGTGCCGTGCCATGCGTTCTTATGCGGGTCCTGGTCGCCGCTGCCGGGAAGGCAGAGCACAGGAACGGTGCCATCGGGGAGCGTATAGGCGGCAAGATCAATCTGATCATTGGATGCTGCGATGACAGGCTGATGGGCAAAGGCGACGAAGACAAGCGCCAGCGCGCACAGCATGCGCACCGCCAGTTGCCAATCGTATCCGAATTTGCGCATCACATCCCCGTTTTGCGTTTCCGGCTAACCAGATAACGCAGCTTGCGCGGGAAATCTATGCGGCAAAGCGACAAATGCCGGTTCGTCTAGGCGGGAAGACCATCAATCTCCACCAGCCATGCGCCCGACGGCACATCTGCAAACGTCACCGTTTCGGCGTTGGTGAGGTGCAATACGTCATTTGCGCCAAGTTTTTCGCCGGTTGCGAGCTTCGCCGCGCTGCGCAGGACCAGAAATGTATGGCTGACCTTGCCCGCAACAATCGGGTCGTCACATCTTTTGACCCGCGCCGAAAATTTTCCGCGGCGGACCATGACGTTAAGGTCCGTGACCGCGTGCAGCACCACCGCATGCGTCGGAATATCGCCGGGAAAGGCGATGGCAGGAGATGACGGACCAAGTGTTTCAGGCAATTGGCCATCCACGGTCAGCACCATCTCGCCGTCCAGCACGGCCAGCACCCGGTCGACGCCGGGAAAGGCCGAGAACGGGCCCGACTCCGGAACTTTTGCCATGCTGATGCGCCAGTCGAAGCCGTCGACCGGCGCGCCCTCGGGAAAAACCGCTATCTCGGTGGTAACACCCTTGCCGTTTTTCCAAGGCATCTGCCGGTGCCCGGCCGAACGCAGGATGCGCATCAGCCGAGAATACCCGGCAGGTTGAGGCCCTTCTCCCGGGCGCAATCGATGGCGATCTCGTAGCCCGCATCCGCATGGCGCATGACGCCGGTGGCCGGATCGTTCCACAAAACCCGTTCAAGCCGCCGTTTGGCATCATCCGTGCCGTCAGCGCAGATCACCATGCCCGCATGCTGCGAGAAGCCCATGCCGACGCCGCCGCCATGATGCAGCGACACCCATGTGGCGCCCGATGCCGTGTTGAGCAGCGCATTGAGCAGCGGCCAGTCGGAAACGGCATCCGACCCGTCCTTCATCGCTTCCGTCTCGCGGTTCGGCGAGGCGACGGAACCGGAATCGAGATGATCGCGGCCGATGACGATGGGCGCATTGAGTTCGCCATTGCGCACCATTTCGTTGAAAGCAAGACCAAGGCGATGACGGTCGCCCAGACCAACCCAGCAGATGCGCGCCGGCAGGCCCTGGAACGCGATGCGCTCGCGCGCCATGTCGAGCCAGTTGTGCAGATGCGTGTTGCCGGGGGTGAGTTCCTTCACCTTGGCGTCGGTCTTGTAGATATCCTCCGGATCGCCCGACAGCGCCGCCCAGCGGAACGGACCGATACCGCGGCAAAACAGCGGGCGGATATAGGCGGGCACGAAGCCGGGGAAAGCGAAGGCATTTTCCAGCCCTTCGTCCTTGGCGACCTGGCGGATATTGTTGCCATAGTCGAGCGTCGGCACGCCGGCGTTCCAGAAAGCGATCATCGCCTCCACATGCTCGCGCATCGACGCACGGGCGGCCTTCTCGACAGCCTTGGGGTCGCTTTCGCGCTTGGCCTTCCATTCGGCGATCGACCAGCCTTTTGGCAGATAGCCATTGATCGGATCATGCGCCGAGGTCTGGTCGGTAACGATGTCGGGGCGCACACCGCGGCGCACCAGTTCCGGCAGGATTTCCGCTGCATTGCCGAGGAGACCTACGGACTTGGCTTCACCGGCCTTGGTCCAGCGGTCGATCATTGCAAGCGCTTCATCCAGCGTTTCGGCCTTGGCATCGACATAACGGGTGCGCAGGCGGAAATCGATCGAATCGGGATTGCACTCGATGGCGAGGCAGCAGGCGCCTGCCATGACAGCGGCCAGCGGCTGCGCGCCGCCCATGCCGCCAAGGCCGCCGGTGAGAATCCACTTGCCCTTGAGATTGCCGCCATAATGCTGGCGGCCCGCCTCGACGAAGGTCTCGTAGGTGCCCTGCACGATGCCCTGGGTGCCGATATAAATCCATGAACCGGCGGTCATCTGACCGTACATGGCCAGACCCTTCTTATCCAGTTCGTTGAAATGATCCCATGTCGCCCAATGGGGAACGAGGTTGGAATTGGCAATGAGGACGCGCGGCGCATCGGCATGGGTGCGGAACACGCCGACCGGCTTGCCGGACTGCACCAGCAGGGTCTCGTCCTCGTTCAGGGTCTTCAGGGTTGCGACGATCTTGTCGAAATCGTCCCATGTGCGGGTGGCACGGCCGATGCCGCCATAGACCACCAGCTCATTGGGGTTTTCGGCAACATCCGGGTCGAGATTGTTCATCAGCATGCGCAGGGGCGCTTCTGTCATCCAGGATTTGGTATTGAGTTCCGGACCGCGGGGGCTGCGGATTTCACGGATGTTGTGACGTGGATTGTTCATTTTAAGCTCCCCAGCTTGAAAGCGGTTTGTTCGAGATTTTCGAGAATGTCCTTGAGATGCTTGCGCAGGCGCTCGGCCTTCGTCTCGTCATAGGCAAAGGGCGGCGCTTCGCTCTGCAGATGGGTGGACTGCGCCAGCTCCATCTGGATGGCATGCACACCCTTTTCCGGCCTGCCGTAATGGCGCGTTGTCCAGCCGCCCTTGAAGCGCCCGTTCATCACCCCGTCATAGCCGGGTGCCGCAAAGGCAAAACGGCCGGTTGCGGCAGCCACTTCGGGCGCACAGCTTGTGCCCTGATTGGTGCCGATGTTGAAATCCGGCAGCTTGCCCTGAAACAGAAACGGGATGTGCGAGCGGATGGAGTGGCAATCATAGAGAATGGCGAGGCCGTGAATATCCTGTACGCGCTTGATCTCGGCCGCCAGGGCGGCGTGATAAGGCTTGTGGAAATGCTCAAGCCGCTTCTGCGTATCGGCGGGAGCGGGTTTTTCGCCATTGCGCCAGATTGCCTTACCGTCGAAATCCGTTTCCGGGATGAGACCGGTGGTATTCTGTCCAGGATAGAGGCTGACGCCTTCCGGATCACGGTTGGCGTCGATGACATAGCGGTGGAAGGTGGCGCGCACGGTCGTCGCTTCCGGCAGGAGTCCGTCATAAAGCGTGTGGATATGCCAGTCCGTATCGGCCAGCAGCTGTCCGTTCTCATTGAGCCGCGCCCAGATATCGGCGGGAACCTCCGTGCCCGTGTGCGGCAGGCCGAGAATGACCGGGGACGATCCCTGTTTGACGTCGACAACGCTCATAGGGCGGTATCCAGTGCTGGCAGGATGTCGGGGGAAATCGCAGCATTGAGCCCGCCGGAACCAATGAGATCGGACACGGCCTTCAGATCCGGCGCCATATAGCGGTCCTCGTCCAGCGTCGGCACGACGGAACGGATCGCTGCATGGGCGCGGGTAAGTTCCGGGCTCGTCTGCAGCGGGCTGCGCAAATCAATGCCCTGCGCGGCCGTCAATGCCTCGATGCCGATGATGGAGAACAGGTTGTCCGTCATCTGCAACAGGCGCCGCGCGCCGTGGCAGGCCATGGACACGTGGTCTTCCTGATTGGCCGAGGTCGGCGTGGAATCAACTGAAGCCGGATGCGACATCTGCTTGTTTTCCGACATCAGCGCGGCCGACGTGACTTCGGCGATCATCAGGCCGGAATTCAAACCCGGTTTGCGGGCAAGGAAGGCGGGCAGGCCGTAGCTCAATGCCGGATCGACCAGCAGTGCGATACGGCGCTGGGCGATCGAGCCGATTTCGCAGATGGCAATGGCGATCTGGTCGGCGGCGAAAGCAACGGGTTCCGCATGAAAATTGCCGCCCGACACCACAGAGCCATCGCTGAGAACCAGCGGATTGTCGGTGACCGCATTGGCTTCGATTTCCAGTGTGCGCGCCGCCATGCGCAAGAGATCGAGACAGGCGCCATCGACCTGCGGCTGGCAGCGGATGCAGTAAGGATCCTGAACGCGCTCGTCGCCCTCGATATGACTGGCACGGATCGGTGAATTTTCAAGCAGGCGGCGCAGCGCGGCGCCCGTATCGATCTGGCCGCGATGGCCGCGCAGGGTGTGAATATCAGGATGGAACGGCGCGGAGGAGCCCATCGCCGCATCGGTGGACAATGCGCCCGTGATCAGCGCCGACTGGGCAGAGCGATGCGCCCGGAACAGGCCCGCGAGCGCCAGCGCCGTTGACACCTGCGTGCCATTGATGAGTGCAAGCCCTTCCTTGGCGGCAAGCACCACCGGCGTGAGGCCAGCCTTGGCGAGGCCTTCGCCGGCATGCATCCGCGTGCCGCCAAAGGTCACGTCACCCTCGCCGATCATCGCCGCAGCCATATGAGCCAGCGGTGCCAGATCGCCTGAGGCACCTACAGAGCCTTTTTCGGGAATAACAGGGATGACGCCCTTGGCCAGCATCGCTTCGATGAGGCTGATCAGTTCCGGGCGTACGCCCGACGCGCCGCGGCCGAGCGAGATCAGCTTCAGAGCCATGATCAGGCGGACAATGTTCTCCGGCAGCGCGTTGCCGACACCGCAGCAATGCGACAGAATCAGATTGCGCTGGAGCGTTCCCACATCGGCCGCGTCGATGCGGATCGACGCCAGCTTGCCGAAGCCGGTGTTGATGCCATAGACCGGCGCGTTGCCGGCGGCGATTTCGGCGATGCGCGCAGCCGCCGCTGCAATCCCCTTGTGAAACGAGGCATCGAGCCGGACAGGCGTGCCCTGCCAATAGATTTTTTCCAGTTCAGCCAGAGGAACGGAACCGGGGTGGAGGACGACAGTCATGGTCAAGCCTTCAAGATGAGCTGATGGAGGGGATTGAAGCCGATGCGGTAGCAGAGCTCTGCGGGCTGCGCGGCGTTCCAGATGGCGATTTCGGCACGTTTTCCGGGTGCAATGGTGCCAAGCTCGTTTTGCAGTCCAAGCGCATGCGCGGCCTCGCGCGTTGCACCCGCCAGCGCTTCTTCGGCGGTCAGGCGGAACAGGGTGCAGGCCATGTTCATGGTGAGGAGCAGCGATGTCAGCGGCGATGTGCCGGGATTGCAGTCCGTGGCAATGGCGATGCGGACACCGGCGGCCCGCAGGGCTTTGACCGGCGGGGCCTGCTCTTCGCGCAGCGCATAGAAGGCACCCGGCAAAAGCACCGCCACCGTGCCTGCGGCGGCCATGGCCCCGGCACCGTCTGCGTCGAGATATTCAAGATGATCGGCAGACAGCGCACCATAGGAGGCGGCGAGTTTGGCGCCACCGAGATTGGACAGCTGTTCCGCATGCAGCTTGACCGGAATGCCAAGGGCTTTCGCCCGGTCGAACACACGCGTGATCTGGGCCGGTGAGAAGGCAATGCCTTCGCAAAATCCATCGACCGCGTCGACCAGACCTTCCGCATGGGCAGCGTCGAGACCCGGCAGCACAACCTCGCTGATATAGTCATCCGCGCGGCCGCGATATTCCGGTGGCACCGCATGGGCAGCGAGATAGCTGGTGCGGATGCGTACGGGACGCAGCGTGCCGAGTCGGCGCGCCACCCGCAGCATTTTCAGCTCCGCCTCGATGTTGAGGCCGTAGCCGGATTTGATTTCAACGGTGGCAATGCCTTCCGCCAGCAGGGTGTCGAGCCGCGGCAGGCTCTGCGCGGCAAGTTCATCTTCCGAAAGGCCATTGGTTGATTTCACCGAGGAAACAATGCCGCCGCCAGCCCGGGCGATTTCCTCATAGCTTGCGCCCTCGAGGCGCATTTCAAACTCGCGGGCGCGGTTGCCGCCGAAAACCAGATGGGTGTGGCAGTCGATCAGTGCCGGCGTCGCCAGGCGGCCGCCGAAATCCTGCACTTCGGCAGATTTCCAATCATCCGGAACCGTCGTTCCGACCCAGGAAATACGATCCCCTTCAATACCGATCGCACCCGCGTCGATCAGGCCATAGGGCGCGCCAGTCTTCTCCAGCGTCGCGATCCTCAATCCGGACAGAATTTTCCTCATCGGCCTTGATACCATCCCCATTAGCGCTTGCTCATGACGTTATTATGTATATACATATTATGTCAATCCGGGGATGAGAGAAGAAATGAGCGAAGCCAAAAAATCTGTTTTTGCGGGCACGGCCCTCACGGAAAAAGGCTGGGAACGCGACGTTCTGGTGCAGATCGGCGCGAGCGGGCAGATCGTGTCGGTGGACGCAAACAGCACTGCGCCCGCTGACAGCCATCGCACTGCCGTTCTCCTTCCGGCGCAGGCCAATCTGCACAGCCACACGTTCCAGCGGGCCATGGCCGGTCTTTCCGAAGCGCGCAGTCCGGCGGGCCGCGACAGTTTCTGGACCTGGCGCGAGATCATGTATCGTTTCCTCGACATTCTCGATCCCGACGACATCGAGGCCATCGCCGCCTTTGCCTTCGTCGAAATGCTCGAATCCGGCTATTCCAGCGTGGCTGAATTTCACTATGTGCATCACCAGCCGGGCGGGACGCCTTATGCCAGCCTTGGCGAGTTGTCGGAGCGCATCGCCGCGGCGGCCAGTGCGAGCGGTATCGGCCTGACACTGCTGCCGGTGGCCTATGCGCAGGGCGGCGTCGACGGACGCGCGCTCGCGGGCGGACAATTGCGTTTCGGCAATGACGTCGAGCGCTTTTCCAAACTGGCGGAGGCCGCGCAAAAAGCCGCGCGGCAAACAGGTCCCGATGCGGGTTTCGGCATCGCGCCACATTCGATCCGCGCCGTCAGCGAACGCGACCTTCTGGAGCTTGAGCGCCGGTTCGCCGCAATGCCCTTCCATATCCACATCGCCGAACAGCTGCCGGAACTGGAGGAGGTACAGGCAGCCTATGGCCAGCGCTCCATGAGCTGGCTGCTGGACCATCTGCCCGTCAACGAGCGCTGGTGCCTCATTCATTCGACGCACATGACACCGGAGGAGACGGTGCGCGTTGCCGCCAGCGGGGCGGTGGTCGGCCTCTGCCCATTGACCGAGGCCAGCCTTGGCGACGGCATTTTTGATGGCGTGCGCTATCTGGGGTCTGGCGGACGGTTCGGTACGGGATCGGATTCCAATATCCGCATCTCGCCATCAGAAGAGCTGCGGCAGCTCGAATACAGCCAGCGTTTGCGCGATGTCTCGCGGGTCACGCTTTCCGTTGACGGCAAATCCAACGGGCGCACGCTCTATGACACGGCGCTTGCGGGCGGAATGCAGGCGTTGGGCCGCAATGGCGGCAGCCTTGCCGTCGGACAATGGGCCGACATGGTTGCACTCGATGCCGATAATCCCGCGATCCTCGGCCTCCGGGGTGACCGGTTGCTTGACGGCTGGATTTTTGCGGGCGACAGACACGCGGTGACCGATGTGTGGTCGGCGGGCCGCCATGTGGTGCATGAGGGACGCCATCGCGCGCGGGACCAAATCTTTGCAACCTACAAGACGCGGCTTGCGTCGATTCTGGAGCGGGTGTGACAGCAACAGCGCGAAAATCCTTTCATGCCATCAAAGCGGAAATGGCCCGGCGCATCGCTGAGCGGGTCTGGGCGCCCGGCGCGCTGATTCCCGGAGAGGAAGTGCTGTCCATCGAGTTCGGCTGCGCCCGTGCCACCGTCAACCGCGCATTGCAGGAACTGGCGCGGGGCGGCGTCCTCGTGCGCAAGCGCAAGGCTGGAACCCGGGTTGCCCTGCATCCGATGCGGGAAGCCCGCTTTGTCATTCCCATCGTCCGGCAGGAAATCGAGACGAAGGGCGGCGCCTACCAGTTCAGGCTGCTTTCCAACCAGGTGGAGAAGGCACCGGGAGACGTTGCCCGGCGCATGGGCCTCGCCAAGGCCAAGGACATGCTGCACGTGCGCTGCCTGCACCTCTCCGATGGCACGCCGTACCAGTATGAAGACCGCTGGGTCAATCTCGACGCGGTGCCTTCCATTCGCGGCGAGACGTTCGAGACCATCAGCCCCAATGAATGGCTGGTGACCCACTCACCGTTCTCGCAGGCCGAGATCGTCTTTCACGCCGGTGTAGCGAGTGCGCAGGAGGCTGATATTCTCGGCGTCAGCGAAAAGGACGCCGTGTTCATTGTCGAACGCGTCACCTTCGTGCCGCAGAAGCCGATCACGTTCGTGCGGATGATTCATCCCGCCTCGCACCGCATGGTCACGCAGCTCTAGGCATTTTTCCGGCCATAGTGGCGCGGGATTCGCAAGCTTGGCGCACCGCCGGGGTGCGATGTTTTGTCAGCTTGCCAGAACAATTGTCTACTAAAATACTCATAATTTCCTAGAATCATTCTAAGCTATTGATTTTTTTCGAACTTTCTGGAAATTATCATTTGACTTTGAAATGATCCATTGCCTTTATGCATGAGCACAAGAGTGCATACCTTTGATGTCTGGGCCTTGAACCCGTTCGATTGGAGGACCCTATGATTGGTCTTTTTCTGCCACGCATGCGCGTGGTTTCTCTGCTGCATATGCAGCTTGCCTCTCCCGCACCCGGCCCGAGCCGGCCGATGCAGCGTGCCAGCCGCACGCGCCGCAACGGGCTCTTTGCCCTCGTCCGCAACAATGAACAGGATGGGAGCGGGCATGTATCCACGCACATCTGAAACCGGGCAAGGGACAGGCTGCTATTTCGACCGGACGCCTGAAAAGCTCGTGCTGGAGGGCTATCGCCGGTGGACCGCCGGTTTTGAAACCGGCTCGGTCATCGCCTGGGAAATGGCTTTCGGCCTGTACAGCGACATTCTCGGCAGCCGCGAAGGCAACCGCGCCCTGGCGGAACTCTCGTTCTTCATCCGTACGTTGCGCCACTGCGCCCTGTGCCCGCTGAAGACGTTTCCATTCGGCTCGCACCATGTGTGCAAGGAAGAGTGCCTGACTTTGGGGCTGATCGCCGGACTTCAAAATTGCGACATGCTTGCGGCACGAACCTGCCTCAATGCCATGGCATGCCCCTCCCGCCAGGAAGAGGTGGAGAATGCAGCCATCGGTTTTGCCGAAACCCTGGCCGAGCTGGATCAGGTGCTTTTGCCGATCCCGAAATTTGCCATTGACGACATCATTTCCCGCCCGCTGCGGGCAAAATACCACTAGGACGAAGGGGAAAACCAATGATCATCAACGCACGCATGGAACGACGCCTTTCAATCGCCGCCACCGCATTGCTGACACTGGCGATCTTTGTCACGCCACTGACGGTGCGCGCCTCGATCGAAGCCAAGACAGTGAACAGCACCTATACCGAAGTCGCCGAGATCACACCGGTTGACCTGCTGATACGCAAATAAGGGCCTCCAGCCCGGTACCGGCCGCGTGCCGGTACCACTTCCTTGCCGCCGGGAAAGAATCCTGCTGCGGTCAAATTCCGCCACCGATCCGCAATAGACTACCATTTCTGTAGACTATGGTATTCAGGTAGAATTTTCTAATTTATCGATATAAAAGGAATTCTTTCCAACGCCCGCTCTGCGGGGCGCTCTGCTACGCTTTAGGTCACACTACACGGAGGCAGGCATGAAACATTCCCGTATATCCCTATCGCTTGCGGCTGCATTATTTGCCGCTACAGTTTCCTTTCAATCGCTGTCTTCAGCCCATGCGGATACGACGCTGCTGAACGTCTCGTATGACCCGACCCGCGAGCTCTACAAGGACTACAACGCGGCTTTTGCGGCGAAATGGAAGGCGGATACCGGGGAAACGCTGACCATCCAGACGTCGCATGGCGGTTCCGGTGCGCAGGCCCGTTCGGTGATTGACGGGCTCGATGCCGATGTGGTGACACTGGCGCTTGAAAGCGACATCTCCGCCATCGCCAAGGCGACGAAGAAAATCAATCCTGACTGGCGTACCAAGTTTCCGCACAATTCCGCACCGTACACCTCGACCATTGTCTTCCTGGTACGCAAGGGCAATCCGAAGGGCATCAAGGACTGGGGCGACCTGATCAAGGATGGCGTCGAAGTCATCACGCCGAACCCCAAGACATCGGGCGGCGCACGCTGGAATTATCTTGCTGCCTGGGCCTGGGCCAATGGCCAGTACGGCGGCGACGAAGCCAAGATCAAGGACTATATCGGCAATCTGTTTCAGCATGTCCCGGTGCTTGACTCCGGCGCACGCGGATCGACCACGACCTTTGCCCAGCGTGAACTCGGCGACGTGCTGCTTGCCTGGGAGAACGAAGCCTATCTTGCCTCTGATGAATTCGGTGCCGACAAATTCGACATCGTCGTGCCGCCGCAATCCATCCTTGCCGAGCCGCCTGTTGCCGTTGTCGACGGCAATGTCGATGCCAAAGGCACGCGCAAGGTGGCTGAGGCCTACCTCCAATATCTCTATTCCGCGGAAGGCCAGACCATCGCCGCAAAGCATTTCTACCGCCCGTCGGAACCCAAACTGGTGCCTGCAGATCTCCTGAAAAAACTGCCGGAGTTGAAACTGGTGACGATCGATGATCCAATCTTCGGCGGATGGGCAAAAGCACAGCCCTATCACTTCGGAGATGGCGGAACGTTTGACCAGATTTACAAGCCGAAAAAGTAACAGCATGATCTCCAACCTTGCCAAGGCAGGTTGGCGGTTTAAGAGGCCGAGTGTAATTCCAGGGTTCGGAATGACGCTCGGCTTCACTCTTGCCTACTTGACCCTCATTGTTCTTATTCCGCTGGCTGGGCTGGTCTGGCGCTCCGCCTCGCTCGGCTGGGGCGGTATGTGGCACGTCGCGACGGACGCGCGCACGCTGAACGCCTTGAAAATCAGCTTCGGCACATCGCTGGTGGCCGCGCTGATCAACGTCGTGTTCGGTGTTATCGTTGCGTGGGTTCTGGTGCGTTACCGCTTTCCCGGCCGCCGGATCATCGACGCCATCGTCGATCTGCCCTTCGCCCTGCCCACGGCCGTTGCCGGTATTGCCCTGACGGCGCTCTATTCAAAGAACGGCTGGATCGGCCGCTGGCTCGATCCGCTGGGCATCAAGGTCGCCTTCACGCCTATTGGTATCACCATCGCGCTGATCTTTATCGGATTGCCTTTTGTCGTGCGCACGGTGCAGCCGGTGATGGAAGAAATCCGCAAAGAGGTGGAGGAGGCGGCCGCTACTCTCGGCGCGACCCGCTTCCAGACCATCTCGCGCGTGCTTTTGCCCGGCCTGACCCCGGCAATCCTGACGGGTTTTGCCCTCGCCTTTGCCCGTGCGGTCGGGGAATATGGTTCGGTGATCTTCATCGCCGGCAACCTTCCCTACATCTCGGAAATCGCGCCGCTCTTGATTGTCATCCGCCTGGAAGAATTCGACTACACCGGTGCGACGGCGATTGCCGCCATCATGCTGCTTATCTCGTTCACGATGCTCTTCGTCATCAATCTCATCCAGGCCTGGAGCCGCAGGAGGTATGGCTATGCGACATGAGTTGCCGCAACCTCCGCAAGCCGCAGCCGGTTCCTGGCATCCGGCAACCACCGAAAGCCGGACGGCGCGTTTCATTCTGGTCGGCGTGGCGCTGGTTTTTCTCGGCCTGTTCCTGCTCCTGCCCCTGATCGCGGTTTTCTTCGAGGCTTTCCGCAAGGGCCCCGCGGCCTACTTCGCCGCCTTTGCCGACCATGATGCGCTTGCCGCGATCCGCCTCACTCTGCTGGTGGCGGCCATTGCCGTTCCGCTCAATCTCGTCTTCGGGGTGGTGGCAGCCTGGACCATTGCCAAGTTCGAGTTCAAGGGAAAGGCGTTCCTGACGACGTTGATCGACCTGCCGTTCTCGGTTTCCCCTGTGATATCGGGGCTCGTCTACGTGCTCTTGTTCAGCACGCACAGCGCGCTTGGACCCTGGCTCAAATCGCAGGGTATCGAGATTCTGTTCGCCGTTCCCGGCATCGTCCTCGCCACGGTATTTGTAACGTTTCCCTTCGTGGCGCGCGAGCTTATCCCGCTGATGCAGGAACAGGGCACAACCGACGAGGAAGCGGCGCTTTCCCTTGGCGCCAATGGCTGGCAGACCTTCTGGCATGTCACCCTCCCCAACATCAAATGGGGCTTGCTCTACGGGGTGCTTCTGTGCAACGCCCGGGCCATGGGGGAGTTTGGCGCGGTATCCGTCGTTTCAGGCCATATTCGCGGCCTGACCAACACGATGCCGCTGCAGGTCGAAATTCTCTATAATGAATTCAATACGGTCGCTGCTTTTGCGGTGGCTTCGCTTCTGGCGCTTCTGGCGCTGGTGACGCTCGTTCTCAAGACCTTGCTGGAATTGAAATACGGTGCGGAGCTGGCTGCCAATGGCGGACACTGAGAGGAATAAAGATGGACGTTCGCGTTAGTGGTGTACGTAAGGAATTTGATCGCTTCCCGGCGTTGCACGACGTATCGCTCGATATCAGTTCGGGTGAACTCATTGCCCTGCTCGGCCCTTCCGGATCGGGCAAGACGACGCTGCTGCGCCTGATTGCCGGCCTGGAAACCCCGACCGAAGGCAAGGTGTTTTTCGGCGACGAAGATGCATCGCTGAAATCCGTGCAGGAGCGCAATGTCGGCTTCGTGTTCCAGCACTATGCCCTGTTCCGCCACATGACCGTGATCGACAATGTCGGCTTCGGGCTCAAGGTTCGCCCCTCGGCAAGCCGGCCGAGCAATGAGGAAATCCGCCGCCGCTCGTCCGAGCTGCTCGATTTCGTCCAGCTTGGCGGCTTGGAAAAGCGCTATCCGGCGCAGCTTTCCGGCGGCCAGCGCCAGCGCGTCGCCCTGGCCCGTGCCATGGCCATCGAACCGCGGGTGCTGCTGCTCGACGAACCGTTCGGCGCGCTGGATGCGAAAGTGCGCAAGGAACTGCGCCGCTGGCTGCGGGAAATCCACGACAAGACCATGCACACGACGGTTTTCGTGACCCATGACCAGGACGAAGCTTTGGAGCTCGCGGACCGTGTTGTGGTGATGAGCCAGGGCAAGATCGAGCAGATCGGAACACCCGATCAGGTTTATGACACGCCCAATTCACCCTTCGTTTATGGCTTCATCGGCGAATCAAGTTCGCTGAGCGTGCGCATCAACGATGGCGAGGTGTGGCTTGCGGATCGCGCGCTGGGCCTGAAGAGTGACGCACCCGACGGTGACGCTGCGCTGTATTTCCGTCCGCATGATGTCGAGCTGGTCGATGGCTGCGGCGGCTGTATTGCCGGAACCGTCATTGCCAGCCGCCGTGTGGGTGCGACAAGGCGCGTGGAGCTCGAAATCGGCGGCGCGGCGGAACGTGTCGAGATTGAAATTCCGGCCGATCATCCGGCCCGGGAAAAGAGCCGCATCGCCTTCCGCCCCAAGCATTGGCGGGTCTTTCCCAAGGTCTGACCCTTTCGCCCCTGTACCTGAAGCCGGAGTTCCATGAGCTCCGGCTTTTGCATGCCCGCCGTCAGCCGCCCAATTGCTAAAACAGAAACAGTCTGTTCACAAAGCCTATGCCATTTCGCAAACGGTGACGAAGCGGTTTGCGTGCTGTCCCCCTGTGCAGCCCGCTACGAATTGCTTAAGATAAACAAATGGCAATCTGACTCATTTTCATCAAAACTGATCGGCAAGGATAAAAGTGATGGTAGCTTAGTTGATCGTACCCGATTAGATCGTAAACTTCTCCATGGGTCGGTCGACCCGTTATTATCGTCAGTGTTGCAGCCCTGAAGAGTTTTTCTTCACAACCGAAACGAAGGCAAATGGCCCTACTGTCTTTTTTTAAATCTTTCACACCACAGAAGAATGCCGTTGGTCAGATTTTTTCGGCCCAGCCCAATCCGATCAGAGCCCACTACAAATCCATTGATGACCTGCGGGAGCTAGGCGCGCGCGTGGCGCGCGGCGAAGATATCCGCCTGCCCGACTATGAACCCATGGTGTTCGAGCAGCGCACGGTGGAAAATGCCCGGCTGATCCTTCATTCCTATCGCTCCTCCGATGCGGCTGCACGCAAGGGTGAGACGATAACGCCAGCGGCCCAGTGGCTTCTCGACAATTACTACCTCGTTGACCAGAACATCCAGCAGGTGGAGCGCGATCTTCCGAAGAAGTTTTTCCGCCAGCTGCCGCCGCTGGCGGGCAAGCCGGAAATCCCGCGCGTCATGGCATTGGCCTGGCTCTATGCGGCACATACGGACAGCCAGTTCTCGCTCAACAGCCTGACGGCGATGGTCGAAGGGTTCCAGACGGTTTCGCCCCTGCATATCGGCGAACTCTGGGCCCTGCCCTCCGCCGTGCGCTTCATTCTCATCGAAAATGCCCGCCGGTTGTCGCTGCGGGTTGAACGTGCCCGGCGCATGCGCGCCTACGCCAACAGCGTGGCCGACGAGATCACGCTGAACGCCGACAAGGATACCCTGCCGCAGCTTCTAGCCCAGTACACCACAGCCGCGCGCGACAGCACCTTCGCCACGCATCTGCTTTACCGTCTGCGCGGCGGCGCCATGCACTCCGGTGCGGCTGTCGCCTGGCTTGAAGAAGAGCTGGAAAAGAACGGCAGCGACGCCGAAGACGCCATTATCCAGGAACATACGCGCCAGTCCACCGGCGGCGTGACCATGGGCAATCTCATCCGCAGCCTGAAGGCTATCGACGACGTCGACTGGATCACCTGGTTCGAGACGGTCAGCGGCGTCGATGCGGTGCTGCGCGAACACTCTAATTTCGACGCGCTCGATTTCCATTCCCGCAATGCCTATCGCGTGGCGATTGAAAAGATTGCCCGCCGCTCGGGCAAGAGCGAGCAGGACATCACGCAGGCTGCCTTGGATCTTGCCCATCACAGCGCGGAAACCAAGGGGGACGAGAAGAGCGTCACCGTGCAGCGCAAGCGCGACGTCGGCTATTACCTCGCCGGCGACGGACGCTCGGAACTGGAAGAGACCTGCGGCTCGACCCCAACCGTGCTGCAGCGCTGGGTCCGGTTCTACAAGACCCTCGGCCTTGCCGGCCTGTGGATTCCGGCTTCGGTCATTTCCATCGGGATTCTGTTCCTGATCCATTACTGGCTGCGCCGCTACGGCCTGCCGAGCGATACGGTTCTGCTGCTGACGGTCCTGGCCGTGTTTCCGACGATGGAAACCGCCAATGGTTTCGTCAACTGGATCATTCCCATGTTCATGCCGCCAACACGGCTGATCGGCTTCGAATACAAGAACGGCCTGCCTCCAGAGGCGAAAACCCTCGTCGCGGTGCCGACGCTGATCACCTCGCGCGATTCCGTCGATGAGCATATCCGCAACCTCGAAGTGCACTACCTGACCAATCCGCGCGGCGAAATCTATTTTGCCCTGCTCACCGACTGGGCGGACAGCAAGGTCGAGCAGAACGAGAACGATCTCGACATTCTCGATTACGCTCGGGAAAAGGTCACCGCGCTCAACCTGCACTATACGCAGGGCGGCAACCCGCGTTTCTTCCTCCTGCACCGCAAGCGCCTCTACAATGCGCAGGAAGGCCGCTGGATGGGCTGGGAGCGCAAGCGCGGCAAGCTGCATGAGCTGAACCTCCTGCTGCGCGGCGACAAGGATACAACCTATTTCCCCAGCAATGAGGAAGTGCCCGGCGACATCAAATTCGTGATGACGCTCGACTCCGATACGCGCCTCACACCAGATTCGGTCAACCGCCTGGCGGGCAAGCTGAGCCATCCGCTCAACCGCCCGATCTACAAGGAAAAATCCGGCCGCGTGACCAGCGGCTATGCGATCCTGCAGCCGCGTGTTACCCCCTCGCTGACCACCGGTGACGACGCCTCGTTCCTGCAGCGCGTCTTCTCGGTCAACCGCGGTATCGACCCTTACGTCTTTGCCGTCTCGGACGTTTATCAGGACGTGCTGGGTGAAGGGACATTCACCGGCAAGGGCCTTTACGATGTCGATTTCTTCGAGCTGGCGCTCGACGGCAAGATCGATGAGAACACCGTTCTCAGCCATGATCTTCTCGAAGGCGGCTATGCCCGCGCGGCGCTCGTCAGCGACGTCGAGGTGGTTGAAGACTACCCGACGGGCTACAATGTCGACATCTCGCGCCACCATCGCTGGACGCGCGGCGACTGGCAGCTCCTGCCTTACCTGTTCAGCACCAAACCCGGTGTGACCGCCGTCACCCGCTGGAAAATGACCGACAATCTGCGCCGCTCACTGACGCCGGTCTTCTGGATCATCGCCTCCATCGCCGGCTGGACATTGCTGCCACCCGGCGTTGCCGCGCTTTGGCAGTTCTTCATGATCTTCAGCATGTTCATCGTCCCGACGATGATCCTGTTCACCAATCTTGTCCCGACAAACATGAACCTGTCGCTGAAGGGCCATTTCCAGGCGATCCTCACCGACATTTTCTCCGGCGCCGCCGATATCGCCCTGCGCATCACCTTCATTGCCAATATGGCCTGCCTGATGGCCGACGCCATTGCGCGCACGCTCTACCGCGTCTTCATATCGCGCAAGAACCTGCTGGAATGGCGTGCAGCGGCCCAGGCGAAAGCCAGCGCCCCCGATACGCTGCAGTATTACACCCGCCTGATGTGGCCCGCGATCATCGTAGCCGCCGTCGCCATCGCCCTGCCGCTGGTCACCCACAGCCGCGCCTGGTACCTGGCGGTGCCCTTCGCCGTGATCTGGTTCTTCTCGCCGATCATTGCCTGGCTGGTCAGCCGTTCGGCCAAGCCGCTCGACGACCTCAATGTCCGCTCTTCGGACAAGAGCGAGCTGCGCCGCTTCGCCCGCCGCACCTGGCACTACTACGACACGTTCGTCACCAAGGAACAGAATTTCATTCCGCCTGATAACTTCCAGGAAGACCCGCATCCGGTTATCGCGACACGCACATCGCCGACCAATATCGGCATGTACCTGCTGTCGACCGTGGCGGCCCGGGATTTCGGCTGGATCGGTTTCAACGAAACGCTGACCCGTATCGACGACACGCTCTCCACGCTGGAAAAGATGGAGAAGTATCGCGGCCATCTCTACAACTGGTATGAAACAACCACGCTGCGGCCGCTTCTGCCGCTCTACGTCTCGTCGGTGGACAGCGGCAATCTTGCCGGCCATCTGGTGGCGCTGTCTTCCGCGCTGGAAAAATGGGCGGAGGCGCCATCCGTCTATCTGCAAAGCGATCTCGACGGCATTCTCGATGTCAGCGATATTCTTGAAGAGGCGATCAACGACATTCCCGATGAACGCCGCGTCCTGCGGCCGCTGCGCCGCCGCCTGGATGAGCGGGTGGCCAATTTCCGCCGCGCCATCACGACGATCAAGGAAGAGCCGGAAACGGCGTCGCTGCGCACCATCAACCTTTCGCTGTTCGCCGGTGACATCCAGCGCCTGACGGAAGAGCTGCATGGCGAACTCGAAAGCCCGCTCAGCACCACCGCAAACGGATGGGCGCTGATTCTCGTCAAGACCTGTCAGGCCCATACGGATGACGCCATTGGTACCCACGAGGGAACGGACAGCCTGCGCGAGCGGCTGGTTTCGCTGGCAACCCGCGCCCGCCAGCTGGCCTTCGACACCGACTTCACCTTCCTTGAACGCAAGGAACGGCGTCTTCTGTCGATCGGTTTCCGCGTCGATACCAACGAGCTTGATGCGAGCTGCTACGATCTTCTCGCTTCGGAAGCGCGTCTGGCCAGCCTGTTTGCCATCGCCAAGGGCGACATCCCGGTCGATCACTGGTTCCGTCTCGGCCGCCTCCTGGTGCCGGTCGGCTGGCGCGGTGCGCTGATCTCCTGGTCGGGCTCCATGTTCGAATATCTCATGCCGCCGCTGGTCATGATCGAACCGCTGGGCTCGATGCTCGATCAGACCAACAAGCTGATCGTCCAGCGCCAGATCGAATATGGCGATTCCAAGGGCCTGCCGTGGGGCATTTCCGAAGCCGCCTACAATGCGCGCGACCCGGAGATGAACTACCAGTACACCAATTTCGGTGTCCCGACGCTGGGACTGAAGCGCGGCCTGTCCAAGAACTATGTGGTCGCGCCCTATGCCAGCATCATGGCCAGCCAATATCGCCCGGCGGAAGCTGTGGCCAATCTGAAACGCCTGCGCGAGATGGGTGCGCTCGGTCAGTACGGTTTCTACGATGCCGTCGACTTCACCCGCTCCCGCGTGCGCGAAGACGAGGAATATGCCGTCGTGCGCAACTACATGGCGCACCATCACGGCATGTCGATCGTTGCCGTCAACAATGTGGTGTTCGAAGGCCGCATGCGCGACCGCTTCCACTCGGATCCAGTCATCGAGGCCGCCGAACTGCTGCTGCAGGAAAAGGCACCGCGCGAAATCCCGGTCCTGCAGGCCAAGGCTGACAATCCGATGCGCAAGGCTGTCGAAAGCGGCGAAGAAACGGCCTCCATCCGTTTCATCAAGAATCCGCTCGCCGCTCCACGCGCGACCCAGATCATGTCGAACGGCCATTACTCGGTCATGGTCACCGCCAATGGCGGCGGCTATAGCCGCTGGAATGGCCTGGCGATCACCCGCTTCCAGCCCGATCCGCTGGAAAGCGGCTACGGCACATTCCTGTTCTTGCGCGATCTCGACAGCGGTGAATGGTGGTCTGCGACCGGCGACCCCGTGCGGGCAGCCGGCGAAAAGAGCACGACGATCTTCGCCGACTACAAGGCCGAGTTCGTCAAGGAAAACGGCACGATCCAGTCGACGGTGGAGACCATCGTCGCTTCGGATTCCGACGGCGAGGGCCGCCGCATCGTCATCACCAATACCGGTACGAAAGACCGGATCATTGAAGTGACGTCCTATGCCGAACTGGTGCTCACCGCAGACGATACGGACACGGCGCATCCGGCATTCGCCAAGATGTTCGTGGAAACCGAGATCGATCCGCGCGGCGACACGATCTATGCCACGCGCCGCAAACGCGCCAGCAGCGAACCGGATATTCACGTGGCACATGTGGTCACGGACGGATCGGGCGCCATGCGCGAAATCCAGGCGGAAACCGACCGCCGGGCCTTTATCGGTCGCGGCCGCAACCTGCGCAACCCGGCCGCCTTCGATGAGGGCGTCACCCTCAACGGCAGCCAGGGCTTTGTTCTCGACCCCATCGCGTCACTGCGCTGCCGCGTCCGCGTTCCCGCACACAAGCGCGTCACGCTGGTTTTCTGGACCCTTGTCGGCCCGGACCGGCACGAGCTGGAAGAAGTCGTTTCCCGCTTCCGCCATCCGGACTGCTTCGCCCGCGAATTCTCGCTGTCCTGGACAAGTTCGCAGGTGCGGCTGCATCATATCGAGATCAATCCGGACGAGGCCGCTGATTTCCAGCGCGTCGCCACCAGTCTGATCTATCCGGACAAGGCCCTGCGCATGCCCTCCGAAAGCATCGCTTCCGGCCTTGGCAGCCAGTCAGAGCTGTGGCCGATGTCGATCTCCGGCGACTTCCCCATCCTTGCCCTGCGCATCGATGACGAAGCCGATATGGAAACGCTGAAGAACGTGCTGAAGGCGCAGGAATACTGGCGGGCGAAGGGGCTTGTGGTTGACGTCGTCGTCATCAACGAACGCTCCTTCTCCTATGCACAGGACTTCCAGCGCGGACTTGAGGCGATCTGCGAGAACAGCCGCAACCGCGGCGGTCAGTATGGCCCGCGCGTCCATATCTTCACCGTGCGCAAGGACCAGATGAGCGATGCGAGCTACAATACCCTGCTCGCCTCTGCCCGTATCGTCATGCATGCGCAGAACGGCACGCTGGTCGAACAGTTGAAGCGCATGGAGGAACTGGCCGCCGACCTGCAGCCGGTTGCCGCCATACCATCCGGCAAGGCTCTTGCCTCAGGCGATACCGGCCTTGACGAGATGCGCAGCATCGCACCAGCGCCGACGCAGCTGGTGGGCAAGCGCCGCCAAAAGACCGAGGGCAATGAACTGGCCTTCTGGAACGGCTTTGGCGGCTTTGACATGAAGACCGGTGAATATATCGTCCGTCTTGCCGACCGGACAACCACGCCGCAGCCATGGATCAACGTGATCTCCAATGCGGGCTTCGGCTTCCACGTGTCGGCGGAGGGTGCGGGTTTCACCTGGTCAAGCAACAGCCGCGACTATCAGTTGACCCAGTGGTCGAATGATCCCGTGATCAACCGGTCCGGCGAAGCGCTCTATGTCGTTGATCTGGACAAGGGAACAGCGTTCTCGCCGACCGCTTCGGTGCTGCGCGATCCATCGGTTCAGTACGAAACCCGCCACGGCCAGGGCTATTCGACGTTCCTGTCCCGCCACGGCAATGTCGGCCTTGAACTGACGCATACCATCGATGCGGATATGCCGGTGCGCGTGTCCAGCCTCAAGATCACCAACCATGGCGGGACGGCCAAACAGTTGCGTGTCTACGGGTTTGTCGAATGGATGCTCGGCAATTCCCGCGCCAAGACGGCTCCGTTCATCGTGCCGTCGCATGATACGGAGAGCGGCGCGCTTTTTGCCCGCAATCCCTATGGCACCGACCGCAAGGATCACGTGGCATTCTTCGCCGCAAACGTGAAACCGCAATCGGTGACATCGGACCGGACCGAGTTCTTCGGCCCTCTGGGCTCGGTGGACCAGCCGGCTGCCGTCCTGCAGGCAAAAACCCTCTCCAACGTCGTTGAAGCGGGGGGCGATCCCTGCGCGGCGCTTGCCGTCGATGTGGAGATCGCGGCGGGTGAAACCAGGGAAATCCTGTTCTATATCGGCGATACCGCCGGTGCCACCGAGGCACGGCGTGTTCTCGCAGAACAACTCAAGCGCCCGTTTGAAAAGACGCTTGCGGCCTCCAAGGCGATCTGGACCGGCTTCCTCGATGGCCTGCAGGTGGATACGCCTGACGATGCATTCGACGTGATGGTCAACCGCTGGCTGCCCTATCAGAGCCTTGCCTGCCGCATCTGGGCACGCACGGCCTTCTATCAGGCCAGCGGTGCCTTCGGCTTCCGCGACCAGCTGCAGGACACGCTGTCCATGCTGGTGCTCGATCCGTCGCTGGCCCGGCATCAGATCCTGAACGTCGCCGCCCGCCAGTTCAAGGAGGGCGATGTCCAACACTGGTGGTTGCCGACATCGGGCGCCGGTGTACGGACGATGATCTCCGACGACGTGGTATGGCTCGGCTATGCCATTGCCCACTACACCTCGGTAACCGGCGATATGAGCATCCTCGATGAGCAGATCGCCTTCATCGAAGGCAAGGCTCTTGAAAACGGCGAGCACGATGCGTTCTACCAGCCGGCAATTACGGCGGAGAAAGTCACCGTATACGAACATGCGGCGCGCGCGCTCGATCTGGCGATCGCCCGCACCGGCGCGCATGGGCTGCCGCTCATGCTCACCGGCGACTGGAACGACGGCATGAACCGCGTCGGCGAAGAGGGCAAGGGCGAAAGCATCTGGCTGGGCTGGTTCCTGATCAGCACCCTGCGCGATGTCCTGCCGCTTGCCCGCCAGCGCAAGGATGGCGACCGCATCAAGCGCTGGGAAGCCCATATCGAAAGCCTCAAGGCGGCATTGGAAAAGGATGGCTGGGACGGCGAATGGTATCGCCGCGGCTATTTCGACGACGGGTCGCCGCTGGGCTCCAAGACCAGCGACGAGTGCAGGATCGACTCCATCGCCCAGTCCTGGAGCGTTCTCTCCGGCTATGGCGATCCTGATCGCGCCAAGCAGGCCATGCAGTCCGTGGCGACGCATCTCGTCGATGACGAGGTTGATATCATCAAACTGTTCACACCGCCGTTCAACAAAACGCGGCATGAGCCCGGTTACATCAAGGGCTATCCGCCGGGTGTGCGTGAGAATGGCGGGCAATATACCCACGCGGCAACCTGGGCTGTGCTGGCCATGGCTAAGCTTGGAAATGCCGACGAAGCCTATCGCTGGTTCAGCAAGCTCAATCCGGTGAACCATTCGCTGGATGCCGGCAAGGCCGAGTCCTACCGGGTTGAGCCCTATGTGGTTGCTGCTGATGTCTATTCGGTTGATCCGATGCGCGGGCGCGGCGGCTGGACCTGGTACACGGGTTCTGCCGGCTGGCTCTACCGCGTGGCAACGGAAGGCATTCTCGGCATCAGCCGCAGGAATGACCGGCTGTTCGTCGATCCTGCCCTGCCCACCGCGTGGACCGGCGGCTTCAGCTTCGTGCTGCGCAACGGCAAGGCGCGCTATACCGTCGAGGTGAAACCGGCTGCCAAGGGCGGCAGGAAGATCACCGTCGACGGCAAGAAACTGGCCAAGGCCGATGCGGGCATTCCGCTCGAGACATCGGGCGAACACACGGTGCTCGTCGAGGTCGTTCCGGGAAAATAGCCAGCGGCGAGCTGGCCGCTGACTGAATAAGCCATCTCATTCCGCCGCCTGTGCTTGCGCGCTGGCGGCGGTTCTCATTCTGGAGAAGACAAAGGCCAGGATGAAGCTTGCCGTCAGCAGGAGCACGATGGTCGGCGCAGGGGCGCTGTCGAGGAAGAAACTCAGATAGATACCGGCCAGGGAGGTTGCCACCGCGACAAGTGCCGAGACCAGCAGCATCCGCTCGAACCGTTTGGTCAAGAGGAAGGCGATGGAGCCCGGCGCAATCAGCATGGCAACGGCAAGGATGATGCCAACGGCCTTGAGCGCGCCGACGATGGTCAGCGACAGGATGCACAGCAGGCCATAATGCAGGAATTTGACCGGCAGACCGATGGCCTGCGCATGTTGCGGATCAAAGGCATGCAGCAGCAAATCCCGCTGCCAGATGCCAAGTGCCAGCAAGGTCACAGCTGCTATCGCCCCGGTTTCGGCGACATCGCGCCATGCCACGCCGAGCATATCGCCGAACAGGATGTGGTCGAGATGCACGTCGGACTGGATTTTGGTGTAGAGCACAATGCCAAGGCCGAACATGCCGGAAAACACCACGCCCATGACCGTGTCTTCCTTCACCCGGCTGTTCTGCTTGAGGAAGCCGGTGGCGAGCGCACAGATCATCCCTGCCGCAAAGGCCCCGATGGCCAGCGGGATACCTGCGATATAGGCGAGTACCACGCCCGGTAGCACCGCATGCGAGATCGCATCTCCCATCAGCGACCAGCCCTTCAGGACGAGAAAGGGCGAGAGCAGACCCATGGGAATTGCCACGAGAAGCGTGATGACAAAGGCCTGCTGCATGAAGCCGAAGCTGAACGGCTGCAGCAAAAGCTGGATCAGATCGCTCATAGCCCCTCCTCCAGTGCCAGGCGGGCGCGGCGGCGCGCGGCGAGCGTTCCGTGCTTGGGCGCGAAAACAAAGGCGGTGAGAAAGACGAGCGTCTGCAGCACCACGATGATGCCACCCGTCGCCCCGTCGAGAAAATAGCTGAGATAGGCGCCGATGAAACTGGTCGAGGCACCGATCAGCACACTGGTCTGGATCAGGCGCGGGAAACGGTCATGCAGGAGGTAGGCTGTTGCGCCGGGGGTGACGACCATCGCCACCACCAGAAACGCCCCCACCGTCTGCATGGCAGCCACCGTCGACGCGCTGAGCAGCGTAAAGAACAGGATTTTCAAAAATGGCGGATTGAGCCCGATGGAACGGGCATGGTTTTCGTCAAAGAATGTCACCATCAAATCCTTCCATTTGACCAGGAGGACGGCCAGCGATACCCCGCAGATGATGACCAGCTGCAGCGTATCCTCCGGCGTGATCGCCAGGATATTGCCGAGCACGATGGTCTGGATATTCACCGAAGCGGGGGACAGCGACATCATGAACAGGCCGAGCCCGAAGAAGGAGGTGAAGATCAGGCCGATGATGGCGTCCTCCTTCAGCTTTGTCCGCTGGTTGAGAAACAGCATGGCAACTGCGGCGAGACCGCCGGAAAAGAACGCGCCGATGGAAAACGGCAAGCCGAGCATGTAGGCGCCGGCAACACCGGGCACGATGGAATGGGAGAGCGCATCGCCGATCAGCGACCAGCCCTTCAGCATCAGATAAGCCGACAGGAAGGCGCAGACGCCGCCGACCAGCGCACTGACCCACATGGCATTGATCATGTAGTTGTAGGAAAAGGGTTCGAGAAGCAGCTGCATCATGATTGCGGCTTACCTTTCCCCTTGGGTTCGCCATAGATCACGAAGGGGCGTTCATCGTCGCTGAGCACCGTCACGCTGCGCGGATCCGCATCCGCATGCAGATCGACACCGCCGAGGATGAAGTGGCGCAGCACACCACCGAAAGTCATTTCCAGATTGGCCTGCGTGAACACTTTTTCAGTTGGGCCGGAAGCCAGGACGGTGCGGTTGACCAGCACGGCCCGGTCACAGAATTCGGGCACGCTGCCGAGATTGTGGGTGGAGACCAGCATGACCTTGCCGTCATCGCGCAGGGATCGCAAAAGGCCGATAATGGCCTCCTCCGTGCGCACGTCGACGCCGGTGAAAGGCTCATCCAGAAGAATGATATCGCCTTCCTGCGCCAACGCGCGGGCAAGGAAGACGCGCTTCTTCTGGCCGCCCGAAAGCTCGCCGATCTGGCGCTTGCGGAAATCCGTCATGCCAACCCGCTCCAGCGCGGCCGTTACCATGTGCTGGTCGCGCTTTTTCGGCATGCGCAGAAAATTCATATGGCCATATCGTCCCATCATCACGACGTCTTCGACCAGAACCGGAAAATTCCAGTCGACATCCTCGCTCTGCGGCACATAGGCCACCACATTGCGTTTGAGCGCCCGTCCCGCCTGTTCACCCAGAATCGAGACCGATCCCCTGGCGAGGGGCACGAAACCCATGATGGCCTTGAACAGGGTGGACTTGCCGCTGCCGTTGACGCCGACCAGCGCGGTTATGGACCCGCGCGGGATATCGAAGCTGGCATTGCGCAGGGCCGTGTGGCCATTGCGATAGGTCACGGTCACGTCATGCACGGAAAGACCAGCCCCCCGCTTTGCAGCGGAGGGGCCGGCGAGCGCTTGGGAGGACGCGCTCACTGGGTAAAGCCTTTGGCAACGGTTTGTGCCGTGACGCGCAGGAGATCGAGGTAGGTGGGCACCGGACCATCGGGATCGCTGAGCGAATCGACATAGAGAACGCCGCCATATTTTGCCCCGGTTTCGCGCGCGACCTGTTTGGCGGGCGAAGCGGAAATCGTGCTTTCGCTGAAAACCACCGGGATTTTCTCGGCGCGCACCTTGTCGATCACCTTGCGGACCTGCTGGGGCGTGCCCTGCTGGTCGGCATTGATCGGCCAGAGATAAAGCTCCTTCATGTCGAAATCACGCGCGAGATAGCTGAAGGCGCCTTCACTTGTCACCAGCCAGCGGCGCTCGGCGGGAACAGCCGCCAGGCTTTCGCGGATAGGCGCAACCGTTGCCCGGATCTTTTCCGCATAGGCGGCGGCATTGCGGTCATAGATGGCGGCATTGGCCGGGTCGTAGGTGCCGAGTGCCTTGCGGATATTTTCCACGTACACCAGCGCGGCATTGGGCGACATCCAGGCATGCGGGTTCGGCTTGCCCTCGTAGGGGCCTTCCGAAATGCCCATCGGCTCCACACCCTCGCTGACGACGGCGCTCGGAACATTCTTGACGTTGCCGAAAAATTTCTCGAACCAGCGTTCCAGACCCAGGCCGTTCCACAGGACAAGATTGGCATCCTGTGCCTTCAGGATGTCACCGGGTGTCGGTTGATAATCATGAATTTCCGCATTGGGCTTGGTGATCGAATCCACATCCGCCGCGTCCCCCGCAACATTGCGGGCCATGTCGGCGATGATCGTAAAGGTCGTGACCACCTTGAATTTCTTGCCATCGGCGGCGGACGCCGGGCCAAGGATCGTCAATAGAGCAAAAACAGCAATCAACAGTCGGGAAAATCTCATATCGCCTCCAGCAAACCGGGAAAATGGTGAGCTTTTTCGTCACCATTGTTATTCCATAACGGCTTGCGGGAGGTGCGTCAATGCAAATGCGAATGATTTGCAAAAAGAAATTCAACCCTGCCTCCCGCATTGTGCGGAAGGTCCGGCGCTGAAATTCTGTGTACCAATGCGCGTATTTCCCGAGGCCAGTTGAGAATCTTTGCAACTGAGCGCGTTCTGGCGCATAATCCCGTCTATGAAACATGCTCTCAATCAGAAGCCGGATTACGAGAAGGAACTGCGCAAGGCAGGCGTTCGCATCACCCGTCCGCGCCGAATCATTCTCGATATTCTGACCTCCACGGAAGACCACCCGGATGCGATGAAGATTTTCCATCGCGCCATCGAGATCGATGACAGCATTTCGCTCTCGACCGTCTACCGGACCATGAATCTCCTCGAAGAAATGGGCGCCATTCATCGCCACGCCTTCAATGGCGGCCCGTCGCGCTTCGAACAGGCCCATGGCGAGCATCACGACCACCTGATCGACATCGATACGGGTGATGTGATCGAATTCCAGTCGGACAAGATCGAAAAGCTGCAGGAAGAGATTGCCCGCGCGCTTGGCTATGACATCATCCATCACCGGCTCGAACTTTATGGGCGGAAATCCAAGCGGCCGGAATAGCTGGCATCTTTGCGCACAAACGTCCAAGACGTCTGCTTTCGCGTGAAGCATAACTTCCGCTGGCATTTGCCCGAGGGAGTTATGCATGCAAACGGTCCAATCGAAATCCTACAAGGCCATCAATTTCTCCGAAAAGTTCAAGCTGTTTTCCGAACAGTGGACACCCAAAGTGGTGGCGGAACTCAACGATTATCAATTCAAGATCGTCCGCATCGAAGGCGATTTCGTCTGGCACGATCATCCGGAAACCGACGAGGCATTCATTGTCCTGGACGGGGAACTGCGCATCGATTTCCGCGACGGGTTCGTGACGATCAAGCCGGGTGAAATGTACGTCGTCCCCAAAGGGGTCGCGCACAAGCCCTATGCCGAAACGGAAGTCAGACTGATGCTGATTGAGCCGCGCGGGGTCCTCAATACCGGCCATGAGGGCGGTGAGCGGACAGCACAGAACGACGTGTGGATCTAACAGCTCTTACGCAATCTGCGCCAATTCGCGGCGCAGAAAATCGTTCAGCCGGTCAATGGCCGGGCTGGACGACACCGGGCTGCGCATGATGCCGATTTCCAGATCACGCAGTGGCGGCAGGCCCTCATTCTCACCGATAATGCGCAGGGTCGACGGCACGCTGCAGGCGGCAAGCGCTGCCACCGCCAGCCCGGCCTGCACCACGGCGATCAATCCGAGCAGGCTGGCGCTGGAATAGGTGCAGCGATAGCTGCGATCCGCATCCCCCAGCGCGTCCAGCACATTCATGCGCGCGGCACAACCGGGCTCAAACAGGGCAATGCGCAGCGGATCGTTTTCCCAGGCAACGTGGGTTGGCGATGCGACCCAGATCAAACGCTCCCGGCGGATCACCTCCAGCGGTTGGGTGGCCCCGCGGGTGACAATCGCCAGATTGACCCGGTCCTCATCGATCGCCTTGACCAGCGAAGTCGATTGCTCGCAGACCAGTTCGACAGTGACCAGCGGATGCTCCTCGGCAAACCGCGACAGAACAGGCGGCAGCAGGAACGCCGCATAGTCATCGGGCACACCAAGCCGCACGCTGCCGGTTTCCTCGGGGCGGGTGACATTGGCCCACGCCTCATCCGACAACCGCAGCAACCGCCGCGCATAATTGAGAAAATTCTCGCCGGCCAGATTCGGCTCGACGGAGCGGGGATTGCGAATGAGGAGCTGTTTGCCCACCGCCTGTTCCAGCCGCTGCATCTGCATGCTGACGGCCGACTGGCTGCGGCCGACGCGCGGGGCGGCAGCCGACAGGCTGCCGGTTTCAATGACGGTTACAAACGTCCGCAGAAGATCGAGGTCGAGGGGTGCAGCCATAATGCCATCAACATAGCGAATAGTTCATTCCAAATCTATTCGTTTGTTTGCTGGCAATCAATGGCGCTAACTGAATGCTCTTTACATACAGGGACGCCCGCATGACCGAACCCATTTCGGAACGTTTTCCGGCAGCACGGCTGGCCGTTGCCATGGCCATCATCGGGACCGTCGGTGCCTTTGCAACGGAGACCCGGCTCGATCCGGTCACGATCGTCTTCTGGCGCTGTGTTTTCGGCACGGTCTTCCTCGCCGCATGGTGTTTCCTGCGCGGTTATCTCCCCGACCGGACGCTCTCCTGGCCGCGGCTGGGCCGGGCAGCGCTCGGCGGCATCTGCATGGTGCTCAGCTGGGTATCGTTTTTTGCCGGGTTCCGCATGACGTCGATTGCGACCACCACCATCATCTATCACATCCAGCCATTCTTCGTTGTTCTCATCGGCGCGACCCTTTTGAAGGAACGCATCACCGTCGATCAGATCATCTGGATGCTCGGCGCCTTTCTCGGCGTCGTCCTGGCCAGCGGCCTTGTCGGCGCGGCGGCACCGGTCAGCACGCTATGGGTTCTTGGGATCGTCATGTCGCTCGGCGCGGCGGTGCTTTATGCCGCGGCAACCATTCTCGCCAAGGGCCTCGGCGAGCAACGGCCGGAAATCACAGTGCTCTGCCAGACCATCGTCGGCATCGTCATGCTCGCGCCCTTTGCCAATTGGGCGGAGCCCGTGCCGCTGGCGTCCTGGGGCTGGCTGGCCAGTATCGGCATCCTCCACACGGGCATTGCCTATATCCTGATCTATTCCGCCTATCCGCGCCTGTCGACACCGGTCATCGGCGTCCTGACCTTCATTTACCCCATCGTCGCCATCATCGTGGACTGGGCGATTTACGCGCATCCCCTGGGAATGGCGCAAGCCGCCGGCATGCTGCTGATTGCCTGCGGGACGCTGGGCGTGCGGCTCGGATGGCAGATCCCCTGGCGGCGGACTTCGCCGGCCTGACTCCCCCAACACATGAAAAAGCCGCCCGAAGGCGGCTCTTTCGTCAAAGGATGCAAAAGAATCAGGCGGCGTTGGAAGCCGGCTGCGCCGTCAGCAATTCATAGATAAGGGTCGCATCATGGGCGGTGCGCAGTTTGGCAATCCGCTCGGGATCGCGCAGCATGCGGGCAATCCGCGACAAGGCCTTCAGATGATCGGCGCCAGCATTCTCCGGCGCCAGCAGAAGAAAAACAATATCAACGGGCTGATCGTCCAGCGCTTCGAAATCCACGGGGGTTTCGAGCTGCGCAAAGACCCCGGTGATGCGTTTGACGCTGTTGATCTTGCCATGCGGAATGGCAATGCCATTGCCAACGCCAGTCGAACCAAGGCGTTCGCGCTGCAGGACGGTGTCGAACACCTCCCGCTCCGTCAGACCGGTCAAGGCGGCAGCCTTCTCCGACATGATCTGCAAAAGCTGCTTTTTGGAATTGACTTTCAATGCGGGCAGGACAGCGTCGGGCTGAATGAGGTCACCCAGATCCATTATTCTCTTCCTTCCTGTTACCGTCCGCGCTTTTGGGGCGCGGACGGTAGTTCAAATTTCGCCTAAGACCCGGCGCCGTTCTGACCGGCCACGGCCGATGGATCGATCCAGCCGATGTTGCCGTCAGCGCGGCGGTATACGATATTCACCTGCGTACTGCCAGAGTTGCGGAAGACAACCACTGGACTATCTTTCAGATCGAGCTCAACCACGGCGGATGCGACACTCATGCTCCTGAGCGCCATCGATGTCTCGGCCACGATTGTCGGCGCGTAATCCTCCGGAATATCCTCATCTTCATCCGGTACAGGGGCTACGACCCGGTAGGAAATATCGTCGAAAACACCGTTCGAGCCGGGCGCCTGATGCGATTTCAGACGCCGCTTGTAACGGCGAAGGCGCTTGTCCACGCGTTCTCCGGCTGCATCAAAAGCAAGCTGAGGATCCTGTGCCTCGCCCGCCGCCTGCAGCACCGTGCCGGTATCGAGACGGATCAGGCAATCGGCGATAAAGCGCGACCCCTGTTTCTCCACTGTGACGTGGCCTGTATATCCGCCATCGAAATACTTGGTCACCATCTCACCGATCCGTTCGTCAATGCGAATGCGGAAAGCGTCACCAATGTCCATATGTTTCCCAGATACACGCAGACTCATGATACCTCACCTTCGTTGTGACTTTTCATTGCCCGAGCCAATCTACACTGTTGTTGAGAGACGAGCAAAGACATCCCGCACATTCCATGCGAGCGATCCATCACATTTCACTTTCTGATTCTTCATCTCCAAAGGCGCGCTTTCGCTTCAATCGATGCAAATTACCGGCGCTTCACTCTCCCTTGACCAAGCTTCTATGGCCCGGTTCATTTACCCACTCGTCCGGATTCTACACCTGTGCGCCGGATGAATCCAGAGTTTCCGTCACCCTTGCGAGCAGAAGCCTCCGCTTTTTTCTCCCGGCGCCTTTGCACCGAGGACGCGATGTTCATCGCCTCGCGGTACTTGGCGACGGTGCGCCGTGCAATATCAACGCCCTGGCCCTTCAAAAGATCCACGATCGTGTCATCCGATAAAACATCGTCCGGCTTTTCATTGTCGATCAGCAGCTTGATCTGATGCCGTACAGACTGCGAAGAGTGCTGCTCGCCACCTTCGGTGGCCGAAATCGCCGCGTTGAAAAAATAACGCAACTCGAACACACCGCGCTTCGTCAGCATGTATTTGTTGGCGGTGACGCGGCTGACGGTCGATTCGTGCATGCCGATGGCGTCGGCCACATTCCTTAAATTGAGCGGTTTCAGATGGGCGACGCCGAGCTGCAGGAACTCCGCCTGCTGGCGCACGATTTCCGTCGCCACCTTCAGGATCGTCTGGGCGCGCTGATCCAGGCTGCGCGTCAGCCAGTTGGCGTTTTGCAGGCATTCGCTGAGAAAACCCTTTTCGGCGGGGGATGCCGTTACCTTTGCAATGGTCGCATAATAGATGTTGTTGACGAGAACCCGCGGCAGCGCATCCGGATTAAGCTCGATATTCCACGTCCCGTCCGGCGCCCTATCGACATGCACGTCCGGGATGATACTGTCGGCCACACCCGAGGAGAACGCCGTTCCGGGCTTTGGATCAAGCAGGCGAATCTCCTGCAGCATATCGAGAAGATCGGTATCGCCGACGCGGCACAGCTTTCTCAGGCTCTGAAAGTCCCGCTTCGCCAGGAGCTCCAGATTCTGCAGAAGCATCGCCATTGCCGGATCAAGCCGGTCTTTCGCGCGCAGCTGCAGAGCCAGGCATTCAGCCAGATCACGGGCAAACAGGCCCGCCGGTTCGAACGTCTGCAACACGGCAATCAGCCTCCCGATATGGGCCGTATCGGTGCCAAGCCGCGCCGCAATCTCATCGGCATCGACGCGCAGATAGCCCATCTCGTCGAGATGATCGGCAAGCTCTGCGGCAATCAGGCGGTCCGCCGCATTTTCGAAGGCGAAAATGATCTGCTCGCCGACATGATCGCGCAGCGTCAATGGCGATGCGGTCACCTGTTCGAGATTGAAGCCCTCGCCGCCGGTCGACACATAGCCATCGCCCGAGAAAGACTTCCATTGCGAGGCAAGATCGCCGGCAATGAAGTCATGCGTTCCCGGATCGTCCGGGAAAATGTTTTCCAGCGAGCTGTCGAACGTCTCGGACATGGAGCCGGAACTGGTCGACTCGCCGCTGACGAGCCAATGGTCGTTCTGTTCATTGCCGCCCGAATCGTCCAGGCCATCGTCAGCACCGGCATTGCGAGGGAAATCGCCACCATCCACCGGCCCGCGCCCATCGGAAATATCCCTGCCCTCAAAGGAAAAACCGTCTCCCGACGCTTCGTCGCGTTCCAGCAGCGGATTCTTTTCTATCTCCTGTTCGATGAATTGCTCAAGTTCGACATGGGACAATTGCAGCAGCCGAATCGACTGCATGAGCAGCGGCGTCATCACCAGAGACTGGGTTTGTCTCAAATCGAGTTTTGGCGACAGGGCCATGGTGAACGCGGGTACTCCTGTACGAAATTCTTCTCAATGTACAGAAATGGCCCAATCCTTGCTTGTCAATTCCAGCAGGGCAAAAAACGACTCTTTTGGGCAAGATTCATCTGGATTGAACGGAGGGAAAGCAATTTCTGGCAAAAACTTGCCAGAAATTGTCAAAATCACAGTTTGAACTGGTCACCGAGGTAGAGACGCCGGACATCCGGATTGGCAATAATCTCGTCCGGACGGCCGTGGGTCAGGACCTGCCCTGCATGAATGATGTAGGCGCGATCGATCAGCTTCAGCGTTTCGCGCACATTGTGGTCCGTGATCAGCACGCCGATGCCGCGGCTGGTCAGATGACGGACGAGCTGCTGGATGTCGGAAACCGCAATAGGATCAACGCCGGCAAACGGTTCGTCAAGCAGCATGAAATTGGGCCGCGAGGCCAAAGCGCGGGCAATTTCCAGCCGCCGGCGTTCACCGCCGGAGAGCGAAAGCGCCGGAGCCTTGCGCAGATGGGCGATATGAAACTCTTCCAGAAGGGAATCGAGTTCCTGCGCCCGTGCGGTGCGGTCCTTCTCGACCACTTCGAGCACGGCCTTGATGTTGTTTTCCACGGACAGGCCGCGGAAAATCGACGCTTCCTGTGGCAGATAGCCGATGCCGAGGCGCGAGCGGCGATACATCGGCATCGTCGTCACGTCAAAGCCATCGATTTCAATATTGCCCTTGTCGACCGGCACCAGGCCGGTGACCATGTAGAAACAGGTGGTCTTGCCGGCACCGTTCGGGCCGAGAATACCAACCGCCTCGCCGGCGCGCACACCGAAGGAAACGCCATTGACCACCTGGCGGCCATTATAGCTCTTGGTGATACCGCGGGCGACCAGCGTGCCTTTCATCCGGTCCGTTGCCAACGGGTCGGCGGCGCGCATCTCCTGTGAAATGCGCGCGTCTGGCGACGTGGGAGTCTTGGTGGATCGACGGGAAAACAGGGACACGTATACCGCCGGCCTAGTTCTTCGGAGCGCTCTTTGGCGCAACAACGATAGAGACACGGCCTGTCTGTCCGTTCTTGCAGCTTTCCAGCTGTGCCTGGCCGCTCTTCATCTGGACGGTCAGCTTGCAGCCAACACCAACATTATCGCCCTGCGAGAGAACAACCTTGCTGCCGGTCAGGACCAGAACCTGCGTCTTCATGTCGAAGGTACCGTGGTCGCCGGTGGCAACCTGATCTTCGGACTTTACGTAAACCTTGTCGTTGACCTCGATGTGGTCGATGTCCTGGGCGCCTGCCCCGGCAGGTCCGGCTGACTTGGTCTCCGTTTTGGGAGCGGCCTTGTCGGCAGCTTTTTCCGCGTCGGTCTTTTCCGGCTTCTTGACGTAGTAGACGATCATGGAACCCGCCTTCATCAGCGTCGTTCCCTGGATGACCGTTACATTGCCGGTGAAGGTGGCGGTTCCCACATCGTTGTGCACGTCGAGGCGATCGGAATCGATCTGAATGGGCTGATCACTCGACAGTTTCATGCCGTTGTTCAGGGCGCCGGCCTTGCTCGCATCCTGTGCTGCGACAGGACCAATCATGGAGGATGCCCAAATACCCAATGCAACAGTCGAAATGCTGATCAGTCTTGTCCCGCGCGACATTGTCTCAATCTCCTAAATCCGGGATATCCCCACCTGGCCGGCAATCACTGCGGTGATTTGGCTTCGTTGCGACCTTCATGCAGCTTTGCGGGCTGAATGACAAGCCTGACACCCTTTTCAAAGACCATTACTTTGCCACTCTGAGTAATTTTCATACTGTCTGCGACGATACTGGCGCTGCTATTCTCGATCCTGACCGGCTGATCGCTCGATACCGAATTTTCTTGTATATTGATATCCGCAGATTTCAACTGTGCTTTCATGCCGTCCGAGGTTGTCAGCGTTATGTCATTGTCCAGCTTCAACTGACGGTTGGCGTTGTCGTAGAGGCCGCCCTTGGCTTTGACCTGCGCCCGCAGATCCTGGCCAACCGGAATTTCCGCGCTGATATTCTCCAGCGTGATCAGCGAGCTGTTGCCGACATCCTGCAATGCCCGTTCCGCACTCATCTTGTAGGGGAGCTTATCCTTGGTAAAGCCGTCCAGCTTGGGATTGGTCATGACCAGCTTGCCATCCTGAATGCCGGCACTGTCCAAAGTGATATTGCTCGGGATGTTCGTCGTGGAGAAAAACGTGAACCACGAGAAAACCGCAGCACCGATGACGGCGACGGCAGGCAGGGCAAATTTCATGAAGCGCACGCGCCGCGAATGGCGTTCCGCTGCGCGAAAAACGTGCGAATCCTTCTCGGTGGCAGAAAATTGCCGCGCAACTTCCGCATGCTGCGCAGCAGCCGCTGTTGCATCACCGTTTGGATGCGAATGTTTCAATTCAATGGACATGTATTGGCTATGCTACCGATTACGATCTGTTGGCGCCCTGTTAGTTAAACGTCAATATGGTTATTTTTCGATGAAATGAACCAGAGCCCCTGGGACAAGTTGCATTTGACCGAACAAATATGCCGTCATCCCCCCATATACAAGGTGCAGTGCCGATTGCCTATATGGGGGTCATGTGTTGAAGCCCAGAGGTCTGGACTTCGTCTGAATGTTGCCGCAGAAGAATGCTTGCACTGAATTGGACAGGAAATGGACGATACGATGGCAAACACAGCTGACGCAATCATCGACAGGCGGCGTCTCCGGCGCAAGCTGACGTTCTGGCGTATCCTTTCCCTTCTGGTTGTGGCGCTTGCCCTGATCGGGCTTTACGGATTTCTCGCCGGTTCCGACCGTCTTTCCGGCAAAACCGCGGCGCATATTGCCAAGATCCGCGTCGAAGGCACGATTTTCGAGAACGACGAACTCATCAAGCGTCTGGGCGAGGTCGCTGATTCCACCGCGGTGAAAGGCGTTATTCTTTCGGTGGATTCACCCGGCGGCACCACGGCGGGCGGGGAAGCCATCTATGAGGCCGTGCGCAAGATTGCGGTGAAAAAGCCTGTCGTTGCACAGGTTGGAACACTGGCAGCCTCGGCAGGCTACATGATTGCCAGCGGTTCAGACCATATTGTCGCACGCCAATCCTCCATCGTCGGGTCCATCGGCGTGCTGTTCCAGTATCCCGATATTTCGGAGCTGCTGACAAAGGTCGGCGTCAAGGTGGAAACCATCAAATCCAGTCCGCTGAAGGCCGAACCGAACTTTTTCAACCCCGCCAGCGACGAAGCCAAGGCCATGATCCATCGCATGATCATGGATTCCTATGACTGGTTCGTCGGTATCGTTCAGGAACGGCGGAAATTCACCCGCGAACAGACGCTTGCCCTGGCGGATGGATCGGTTTTCACCGGCAGACAGGCCCTGGCCAACAAACTCATCGATGAACTTGGCGGGGAAGACAAGTCGATTGCCTGGCTGAAAACCAAGGGAGTTGACGAGAAATTACCGGTCATTGAATGGAAACCCGCACAAAAGACAGCCTTCAGCTCGCTTCTGTCCCAATCCGCATTGAAAATGCTGGCACAATATCTCGGTATTCCGCAGGAAAGCACGGGGTTGCTGCGCGATTTGACCGGTGATCGCATCTTCCTTGACGGGCTCGTTTCTGTTTGGCACGTTGACGGCAGGCCGGTAGGGGCGCAATAGAATATTTAAGCTTACAGGATCAGTGACATAGTCATGATGGCCGTGTCGCTCGAACCTGAACCAGAAGGGATTATGCCGTGATCAAATCAGAGCTCGTCCAGATCATTGCCAACCGCAATCCGCACCTGTTTCAACGCGATGTCGAGAATATCGTCGGCGCCATTTTTGACGAGATCACCGACGCCCTTGCGGAAGGAAACCGGGTCGAGCTTCGGGGCTTCGGGGCTTTCTCGGTGAAAAACCGTCCCGCCCGCAGCGGCCGCAATCCCCGCACCGGCGACAGTGTCGAGGTCGAGGAAAAGTGGGTGCCATTTTTCAAGACCGGCAAGGAATTGCGCGACCGGCTGAACGCCGACTGAGCGCTGTCACAAGCCGGGGCGGCTTCATAGCCTGATGATACATGAAGTGCCGTTACCCTGGAGAGAGATATGATCAATCGCGTCGTTGTCGTCCTCATTCTCGTGCCGCTGGCAGTCATCCTGATTGCGTTGTCCGTGGCTAATCGCGGGCTGGTGACCTTTACGATTGATCCGTTCAATCCGGGCAATCCCGGACTCTCCTATGCCGCTCCCCTCTTCGTCTGGCTGTTTCTTGCCCTCTTCGTCGGGCTGATCCTTGGCAGTTTCGCCACCTGGATCAACCAGGGCAGGCACCGCAAGCTGGCACGCCAGTGCAAGCAGGAAACCGAGCTTCTGCGCATGGAGGCGCGGAAATCGGCAGCCACACAGTCCACTCCCAATCTCCCATCCCTGCATTAAGCGGCATATTTTCAAGGATTCGCAATGAAACTGGTCTCTCCGGCTGATGTCGACGGGCTGCTGAACTGGCCGGACATGATCAACGCCATTGAAACGGCGTTCCGTCAGGGTGTTATCCAGCCGGTGCGCCACCATCATACGGTCGATCGCCCCGATGGCGCCGCATCGACGCTTCTGCTGATGCCAGCCTGGTCGGATTTCGACGCGCTCGGCGATTCGTCGAAAGGCTATATGGGCGTCAAGATCGTCACGGTATCGCCTGACAATGGAGCCATTGCGAAACCGGCTGTCATGGGCGTCTATCTGCTGCTCGACGGCAAGACCGGGGAACCCAAGGCTCTCATCGATGGCCAGCGTTTGACCACATGGCGCACCGCAGGCGCTTCCGCTCTTGCCGCCCGCTATCTCGCCCGCGAAGATGCCTCCAAACTCGTTATCCTCGGCGCCGGCGCGCTCTCGGGTTTCCTCGCCCGCGCGCACAGCGCCGTCAGGCCGATCCGTGAGATTTCCATCTGGAACCGCAACATCGACAATGCGCGCAAAGTAGCGGCGGACCTTGTTGCCGATGGCTTCAATGCCAAGGCCGTCACCGACAAGGACGCGGCCATCGCCGATGCCGACATTGTCGCCGCGGGCACACTTTCGACCGAACCGCTCATTCTTGGCAGACACCTGAAGAAGGGCGCCCATGTCGATCTCATCGGTGCCTTTACCCCCACCATGCGGGAAAGCGACGATGAGTGCGTCAAGCGCGCGCGGGTGTTTGTCGACACCAGGGATGGTGCGCTGAAGGAAGGCGGCGATCTCGTCCAGCCAATCAAGGCAGGCGTGATCAGCGACAGCCACGTGATCGGCGACCTCTTCGATCTCACCCGCGGAACGGTGAAAGGGCGCGAGTCGCCTGATGAAATCACCCTGTTCAAGTCGGTCGGTGCGGCGCTCGAAGACCTGGCCGGAGGCATTCTGATCTATGAAAAGGCGATTGCAGCCTCTGCCTGAGTGTTTTTGCTTTCGCCTTTCCTCATCTTGGCATAGGAAACCACCATTGAACGATGGCCAAGGGCATATGAGGGCATAACGGTTTGAAATCGTCTGGCGGAAAAATCAGGAAGGCCAAGGGCACCGGCCCGAAAGGCGCAGGACCAAAAGCTGCGCCGCACAGGCAGCAGGCAACAAAGCCCCGCCCGCAATTTGCCAAGCCCTCCACCCCGGCGGACAGTGACGCGCGCGTCAAGCCAGCACCGCGTTCCGAACCGCTGCCCAAGCGGGTCCTGACCCGCCGGACCGGCGCGCGCCCGGCGGAAAAGACCGGGCTCATCCTCGAAACGCTGCCTTCCGATGACTACGCCCTGCTTGACAGCGGCAATGGCCTGAAACTCGAACAGTACGGACCCTACCGGATCATCCGCCCGGAAGGCCAGGCTATCTGGCTCCCGGCCTGGAGCAAGGCGGAATGGGACAAGGCGGACGCCATTTTCACCGGCAATACGGACGAAGAAGGTGTCGGCCGCTGGCATTTCCCCAACGTACCGCTCGGCGAGACATGGCCGATGGCCTATGACGGCATTCCCTTCTTCGGCCGTTTCACCTCCTTCCGGCATGTGGGCGTGTTTCCCGAACAGGGAACGCACTGGTCGCATATGGATGCGCTTATTCGCAGCGCGAAGCGCCCGGTGAAGGTGCTCAATCTTTTCGGCTATACCGGCGTCGCATCGCTCGTTGCCGCCCGCGCTGGTGCCGAGGTGACCCATGTCGATGCCTCGAAAAAGGCCATCGTCTGGGCACGCGAAAACCAGGAAATGGCCGGCCTTTCCGGCAAGCCCATCCGCTGGATTTGCGAAGATGCGATGAAATTCGTCGCCCGCGAAGAGCGGCGCGGCAGCGGTTATGACATCATCCTGCTGGATCCGCCCGCCTATGGCCGCGGCCCGAATGGCGAGGTCTGGCAGCTGTTCGACAATCTGCCCGACATGGTCGATCTGTGCCGGTCGATCCTCACACCCAATCCGCTCGCCGTGGTGCTGACCGCCTATTCCATCCGTGCATCGTTCTTCGCCATTCACGAGCTGATGCGCGACGCCTTTACCGGCCTTGGCGGCGAAGTGCAGTCGGGTGAACTGATCCTGCGCGAACGGTCTTCCGGGCGCGCCCTTTCCACGTCCCTGTTCAGCCGCTGGGGTGCCAAATGACCAGACATGACGACCGCCAGCACGGCAGCTCCATCGCCCGCCCCGGCAAGGTCAAGGAAGTCACCAGCCTGACCAATCCGATCGTCAAGGATCTGCGGTCCCTGGCGCTCAAGAAGTTCCGCGACCAGCAGGGCGTGTTCCTGGCGGAAGGCCTCAAACTCGTCATCGATGCGCTCGATCTCGGCTGGGTTATCAAGACTCTGGTCTACTCCAAGGCCGGCAAGGGCAATTCCCTTGTCGAGCAGGTGGCGGCCCGCACGATTGCCAAGGGCGGCGACGTGCTCGAGGTCAATGAGAAGGTGATTTCCGCCATCACGAGGCGCGACAACCCGCAAATGGTCGTCGGCGTGTTCGAACAGCAGCTGCAGCCCCTGTCGGCCACGCGAGCGCAAGGCAACGACGTCTACGTCGCGCTCGACCGGGTGCGCGATCCGGGTAATCTCGGCACCATCATCCGCACGGCCGACGCGGCGGGTGCCAAAGGCATCATCCTGATTGGCGACACGACGGACCCGTTTTCGCTCGAAACCGTGCGCGCCACCATGGGTTCGGTTTTTGCCGTCCCGTTGATACGCGCGAGCGAAACGGAATTCCTTTCCTGGCGAAAGGGATTTTCGGGGCTCATCGTCGGCACGCACCTGAAAGGCGCTGTCGACTACCGGACGATCCCCTACGGAGGCAAGCCCGTCATTCTGCTGATGGGCAATGAGCAGCAGGGGCTCCCTGATACGCTGGCTTCAACCTGTGATAAACTGGCGCGCATTCCCCAGGAAGGCCGGGCGGATTCGCTCAATCTCGCCATAGCCACCGGCGTCATGTTGTTTGAGATCCGCCGCGAGGCATTGACACTCGATGGCGGCAAACAGGACAAATGACCCCTATGAAAAGCAAATCCTTCTTCGGCCTGCTTGCAATCGTGGTGCTTGCCGTGGCGAGCGACCAGATCATCAAATATCTCGTCGAGACCGGCATGGACTATCAGCAGCAGATCGATCTGCTGCCATTTCTGGCGCTGTTCCGCGTTCACAATAATGGCATCGCATTTTCGATGCTCAGCGGTATGCACGACCTCGCCCTGATCGGCCTGACCGTCGTCGTCATCGCTTTTGTCAGCTATCTCTGGTGGAGCACCGTACCGGCACGCTGGATCTCCCGCATCGGCTTTGCGCTGATCATCGGCGGTGCCATCGGCAATCTGATCGATCGCAGCCTGCTTGGCTATGTCGTTGATTATATTCTTTTCCATCTGCCATCATGGTCATTTGCCGTCTTCAATCTGGCGGATGCCTACATTTCCGTCGGCGCAGCGCTGGTGGTGCTCGAAGAAATTTTTGTCTGGCTGCGCGAGCGCAAGACACCGAAGGGGCAAGCTGGGGAAAACTGAGGAAAACCCAGCATCCGCGGCATGTCCCGCGTCATGTGCTCGTCATCCAATTGTTGTATTCAAGCATCTAGTGATTGCCGATCAACCATGATGAGAGCGAATCGTTATGAGCTTCGCCTTGCTTGAACCTGCGTCTATCTTTAAAGATCAGCACACGATGTCGCAGGTTGATTCAACACCCTCGCCGTTTACGGCGCCACACCTTGTCGCGGTGCTTGGACGCATTGGGACGATGGAGGTTTGCCTTGCGCAGACCGAAGCCGAAATCGTCTCTGCCCAGCAGCTGCGTTTCAAGGTATTTTTCGATGAACTCGGTGCCAAGGGCTCGGCTTCCCTGGAACAACGCGACGCAGACCGCTTCGATCCTGTATGCGATCACCTCCTGGTTTACGACACCTCGATCATCGGCCCCAAGCACAAGCAGATCGTCGGCACTTACCGGTTGATGCGTTCGGAAGTTGCACACAAGACTGGCGGCTTTTACTCGGCTAGCGAATATACGATCGACAGTCTGGTGGCAGCCAAGCCGCAGATGCACTTTCTTGAGCTGGGCCGGTCCTGTGTTTTGCCGGAATACCGCTCGAAGCGCACGGTCGAACTGCTCTGGCAGGGCATCTGGAGCTATTGCCGTTATCACTCCATCGATGTGATGTTCGGCTGCGCATCCTTCCAGGGAACGGTGCCGGCAGCGCATGCCCTGCCATTGTCATTCCTGCATCACAATTGCCGCGCAACGCCGGACTGGGACGTCAAGGCCCTGCCCTCGCTGTATCAGCCGATGGATCTCGTTCCCAGCGAAGCGGTCAATCCGAAGGTTGCCCTGTTCGCCATGCCACCCCTGATCAAGGGCTATCTGCGCCTTGGTGCCATGATTGGCGACGGTGCCGTGGTGGATCATGATTTCGGCACCACCGATGTGCTGATCATTCTGCCGGTCAGCCGTATTTCCACCCGCTACGTCAGCCACTACATCTCGAACGCCAAGCGTTTCGACTGAAATTATCCTTTCGCCTCATACGGAATGAACATCATCTGTGGAGAAAACCGCCGATGATGCGCCGACACGGTGTGTAAAATTTCCGATAGCGCATAGATTGGTCTTCTGATCGGAATCGGTCAAAATCAGGAGAACGTCTTGGCCGACATGCCATTCACCGCAGAAACACCATCCTTTGAGCCTGACAGCCCGGCGCGCCCAACGCCGATGATGGAGCAATATATCGAGATCAAGGCGACCAATCCGGACAGCCTGCTGTTTTACCGGATGGGCGATTTCTACGAGCTGTTCTTCGACGATGCGATTGCTGCGTCGCGTGCACTCGGAATCACGCTGACCAAGCGCGGCAAGCATCTCGGCGAGGATATCCCCATGTGCGGCGTGCCGGTGCACGCGGCGGACGATTATCTGCAGAAGCTGATCATGCGCGGCTTCCGGGTGGCGGTCTGCGAACAGGTGGAAGACCCGGCCGAAGCACGCAAGCGCGGGTCGAAATCCGTGGTGAAGCGCGATGTCGTGCGGCTGGTCACCCCCGGCACGCTCACCGAGGAAAAGCTGCTCGACCCCTCCGAAGCGAACTATCTCATGACGCTGGGCCGGGTGAAAGGCGCGGCGCAGGGGCAGTTCGCCCTCGCCTGGATCGATATTTCCACCGGCACCTTCCGGGTCAGCGAAACCGATCCGTCGCGGCTTCTGGCTGATATTCTGCGCGTCGATCCGCGGGAACTGATTGTCGCCGATCCGGTGTTTCATGATCCGGACCTGCGCCCGGTATTTGATGTCATCGGGCGCTCGGTCAGCCCGCAGCCGCCAAGCCTTTTCGACAGCGCCACAGCGGAAAACCGCATACAGCGCTATTTCGACGTGGCCACGCTCGACGGCTTCGGTCACTTTTCGCGCGCCGAACTGTCCGCCATATCAGGCGCTATCGCCTATGTGGAAAAGACCCAGATTTCCGAACGCCCGCCACTGATGCGGCCCGAGCGGGAATCGGAAGGCTCCACGCTTTTCATCGACCCTGCCACCCGCGCCAATCTGGAAATGCTGCGCACCTTGTCGGGCAATCGCGACGGCAGCCTGCTCAAATCCATTGATCGCACGGTTACCGGCGGCGGCGCGCGGCTGCTGGCCGAGCGGCTGACCTCGCCGCTGACAAATCCTGCCGCCATCGCCGAGCGGCTCGATTCTGTCTCCTGCTTTCTTGCGGGCCAGTCCCTCGCCGATCTGACCCGCGAAGCGTTGAAGGGCGTGCCGGACATGCCCCGCGCCCTGTCGCGCCTTGCCGTGGGACGCGGCGGCCCGCGTGATCTCGGCGCGCTGGCACGCGGCCTTGAAGCCGCAGCGCAAATCGCTTCATTCCTGGGCAGGGAAGTGCTTCCCGCTGAACTCTCTGCCGTTCGCGATTGTCTTGCCGGCCTGCCGGGCGATTTTGCCAGCCATCTGGACCGCGCACTCGACGATGAACTGCCTCTGCTCAAGCGTGACGGCGGCTTCGTGCGGCCCGGCTATCACGCTGAACTCGATGAGATGCGCGCGTTGCGCGACCACTCCCGCCGCATCATTGCCGGGCTCCAGGCCGATTATATGGACCTGACGGGCATCCGCTCGCTCAAGATCAAGCACAACAATGTGCTGGGCTATTTCATCGAGGTCACGGCGAACAATGCATCTGTGATGACCGGCACGGACGAGGCCAAGGGCAAGTTCATCCATCGTCAGACCATCGCCAATGCGATGCGGTTTACCACGACGGAGCTCGCCGAACTCGAAACCAAGATCGCCAATGCCGCCGAACGGGCGCTGTCGATCGAGCTTGGCATTTTCGACGTGCTGACCGGGGAAACGGTTGCCAATGCCGATGCAATCCGCGCCGGTGCCGCCGCGCTGGCAACCCTCGATGTCTCGGCGGGCCTCGCCGCCCTTGCCGAAGAGCAGGGCTATTGCCGCCCGCTGGTCGACAACAGTCTTGCCTTCGAGATCGTTGCCGGGCGTCACCCTGTTGTTGAACAGTCGCTGCGCCGTCAGGCCGCCAACCCGTTCGTTGCCAATGACTGCAATCTCTCGCCCGAGGGTGCAGCCAAGGGGGCCATCTGGCTCCTGACCGGCCCGAACATGGGCGGTAAATCGACATTCCTGCGCCAGAACGCGCTGATTGCCATTCTGGCGCAAATGGGATCGTTCGTTCCGGCCGGTTCCGCCCATATCGGCATTGTCGACCGCCTGTTCTCGCGTGTCGGCGCATCGGATGATCTGGCGCGCGGCCGTTCGACCTTCATGGTGGAGATGGTGGAAACCGCTGCCATCCTCAATCAGGCCAGCGACCATTCCCTGGTCATTCTCGATGAGATCGGCCGCGGCACGGCCACCTTCGACGGTCTTTCCATCGCCTGGGCAGCGGTGGAATATCTGCACGAAAAGAACCAGTGCCGGGCGATTTTTGCCACGCATTTCCACGAAATGACCTCACTCTCGGAAAAGCTGACGCGCCTGAGCAATGTCACCATGCGGGTCAAGGAATGGGACGGTGACGTCGTCTTCCTGCATGAGGTGGCCAAGGGCGCCGCCGACCGCTCCTACGGCGTGCAGGTGGCCCGGCTGGCCGGATTGCCGGAAGCCGTGGTCAATCGTGCCCGCGACGTTCTGCATCAGCTGGAAGCCGGAGAGACATCGGGGAAGGCCGACAAGCTGATCGATGACCTGCCGCTGTTCTCGGTCGAGGTCAAACGCGAGGCGAAAGCGCCTGCCAAGGGCAAGGACAGCGCGCTGCTGGCGGCCCTTTCCACAGTCAATCCCGATGAAATGACGCCGCGCGAAGCGCTTGATGCGCTCTACCGGTTGAAAGGCCTCGCCACAAACCCGACATCCTGAACGTATTGGGGGCACGCTTGCCCCTGGCGGACACAGTGTCTTCAAAGGTAAGCATTTCGTTTATGGCAAATACAGGCTATAGCGTGCGGCCATCATTCATAAAGTCGTGTTCATGAGCGCAGACCTGAAACTGGAACAGATCGTCAGTCCGGCCAAACTTCATCGACAGTTTGAAGACCTGGTCAAGGCGGCAAAGACACAAGGCGCCGCTTCCGTCAATCGCAATGACGTGCTGCAGCTCCTGAAAGAGACGCTTGGTTCGGGTCGCAAGACCGCCGAGGAGATGCTGAAAAAGGACGGCGGCGGCACACGCTGCTCCGTGCGCCTGTCCTATCTCATGGATCAGATCATTTCGGCGCTCTACGATTTTGCGATCACCCATGTCTATCATTCGGTCAATCCATCCACGGCGGAGCGGATGACCGTGGTGGCCGTTGGCGGCTACGGCCGCGGCGGACTGGCGCCCGGTTCCGATATCGACCTTTTGTTCCTGCTGCCCTACAAGCAGACCCCATGGGGCGAGCAGGTGGTCGAGTATATCCTCTACATGCTGTGGGATATGGGCCTGAAGGTCGGGCATGCCACACGCAATGTCGATGAATCCATCCGCCAGTCGCTCGCCGACATGACCATCCGCACCAGCATCCTTGAAGCACGCTATGTCTGCGGCAATGACGAGCTTTTCACCACATTGGTGCGCCGCTTCGATACGGAAGTCGTCAAGGGAACGGGACCGGCCTTCATCGAGGCCAAGCTGACCGAGCGCAACGAACGGCACCGCAAGGCCGGTGCGACCCGCTATCTCGTCGAACCGAACGTCAAGGAAGGCAAGGGCGGCCAGCGTGACCTGCACACGCTTTTCTGGATCGCCAAATATTATTACCACGTCAAGACCAGCGACGAACTGGTCAAGCTCGGGGTGCTGTCGCGCGCCGAGCACAATATTTTCCGCAAGGCCGAAGACCTCTTATGGGCCGTGCGCTGCCATATGCACTTCTACACGGGCAAGGCAGAGGAGCGCTTGTCCTTCGACATCCAGAGCGAGATTGCCCAGCGGCTCGGCTATACGGCACATCCGGGCCAGCGCGATGTCGAGCGCTTCATGAAGCACTATTTCCTCGTCGCCAAGGAAGTGGGTGACCTCACACGCATCATCTGCGCCGCGCTGGAAGAAGAACAGGCAAAACATGTTCCCGGTTTCAACCGGATTTTCCTCACCTTCTCGCGCCGCAAGCGCAAACTGCCGGGAACGTCGGATTTCGTCGTCGACAACCACCGCATCACCATTGCCAATGACGGTGTTTTCCAGAAGGATCCGGTCAACCTCATCCGCCTGTTTCATCTGGCCGACCTGCATGGCCTTGAGCTTCATCCCGATGCGATGCAGCTGGTGACCCGGTCCCTGTCGCTGATCAAGGCGGATTTGCGCGAAAATCCCGAGGCCAACCGCCTGTTCCTTGAAATCCTGACCTCCGAGCGCAACCCGGAGCTTATCCTGCGGCGCATGAATGAATCCGGTGTTCTCGGCAAGTTCATCCCGGATTTCGGCAAGGTCGTCGCGATGATGCAGTTCAACATGTATCATCACTACACGGTCGACGAGCATCTCTTGCGCTGCATCGCCGTGCTTTCGGAGATTGATCACGGCGACCTCAGCAATGAGCATCCCCTGGCCAACCAGATCATGCCGGCGCTGAAAAAGGACCGCAAACTCCTCTACGTCGCCCTACTGCTGCACGACATCGCCAAGGGCCGGCCGGAAGACCACTCCCTCGCCGGTGCGCGCATCGCCAAACGTATCTGTCCGCGCCTGGGCCTGTCCAAGTCCGACACGGAAACCGTGTCGTGGCTGGTCGAACAGCACCTGACCATGAGCATGGTCGCCCAGTCGCGCGATCTCAACGACCGCAAGACCATTGAGGACTTCGCTGAAATCGTCCAGACGCTTGACCGGATGAAACTGCTCCTGATCCTCACCGTCTGCGATATCAAGGCGGTCGGGCCGGGCGTGTGGAACGGCTGGAAGGGCCAGCTGCTGCGCACCCTGTTCTACGAAACCGAACTGATGCTGACCGGCGGCTTCTCGGAAGTGTCGCGCAAGGAACGTACCGACCACGCCCGTGCACAGTTGGAGCACGCCCTGTCATCCTGGCCGCAGGTCGAGCGCCAGTCCTATCTTGCCCTGCATTATCAGAACTATTTGCTGACGGTCAGTCTTGATGACCAGATTCGCCATGCCAATTTCGTGCGCGAATCCGACAGTTCGGAAAAGACACTGGCGACCATGGTCAAAACCCATGACTTCGAGGGCGTTACCGAAATCACCGTGCTTTCACCCGACCATCCGCGCCTTCTGTCGATCATTGCCGGTGCCTGCGCTGCGGCCGGCGCTAATATTGTCGACGCGCAGATTTTCACCACCAGTGATGGCCGTGCGCTCGATACGATCCTGATCAGCCGCGAATTTCCGACCGACGACGACGAGCGCCGCCGCGCCATGCGGGTGGGGCGCCTGATCGAGGATGTGCTGTCCGGCAAATCCTACCTGCCGGAGATGCTGGCGTCGCGCACCAAGCCGAAACGCGCGGTCAAGGCGTTCCGCATTACGCCGCGCGTCGAAATCAACAACACGCTGTCGAACAAGTTTACCGTCATCGAAGTCGAAGGGCTGGACCGTCCGGGCCTGCTCTCCGAGATAACAGGTGTCATTTCCGATCTGTCGCTCGACATCGCCTCGGCGCATGTGACGACATTCGGCGAAAAGGTCATCGACGTGTTCTACGTGACCGATCTTGTCGGCCACCAGGTCACCAATGGGGCGCGGCAGAACCGCATCCGCAAGAAGCTGCTCGCCCTGTTCGGCGAAGGCGATATCACCACGGCCCAGCCACAGCGGCATAACATCCTGATGTCGGCAGAATAGGTTCAGCACCCATGTTTATTCGGAATCTGGAACAGATATGAGTCTGGTCAAAAAATTTGCGACGGTGGCCTCCGGCACCCTGATGAGCCGTGTCTTCGGGCTGACGCGCGAAATGCTGATGGCAGCGGCCCTTGGCACCGGCCCCGTCGCCGATGCCTTCAACGCCGCCTTCCGTTTCCCCAACACCTTTCGCCGCCTGTTTGCCGAAGGCGCGTTCAACGCCGCCTTCGTCCCGCTGTTTGCCAAGGAGATCGAAGCCAACGGCATGGAAGGAGCAAAACGCTTTTCCGAAGAGGTGTTCGGCGTCCTGTTCACCGTCCTGATGGCACTGACCATTCTGATGGAACTGTCGATGCCGCTGATCGTGCGCACGGTGATCGCGCCGGGCTTCCTCGACGACCCGGTGAAGTTCGGCAATACGGTGTCGATGGCGATCATCATGTTTCCCTATCTCGCCTGCATGTCGCTGGCAGCCATGATGAGCGGCATGCTGAATTCGCTGCACCGCTACTTTGCAGCCGCCGTCGCGCCGGTTTTCCTCAATGTCATCCTGATCGGCGTGCTTGCCTATGCCTGGTACAAGGGCCATGACGGCATCAAGATCGGTTACGGCCTGTCCTGGGGCGTCATGGCTGCCGGACTGGTGCAGCTGGCAATCGTCTGGTTTGCCGTGCGCAATGCCGGCATTTCCATCGGCTTCCGGCTGCCGCACTTCACGCCGAATGTACGGCGCCTCTTGGTGCTGGCCCTGCCCGCCGCCATCACCGGCGGCATTACCCAGATCAATCTTCTGGTGAACACCAACATCGCCTCCGGCAAGGAGGGTGCGGTAACCTCGCTCGCCAATGCGGACCGCGTCTATCAGTTGCCCCTCGGCGTGGTGGGCATTGCCGTTGCAACGGTGCTTTTGCCCGAGCTTGCCCGTGCATTGCGCTCCGGCAATCTCAGGGAGGCCGGCAGCCTGCAGAACCGGTCGGTGGAGTTCATCCTGTTTCTGACACTCCCTGCGGCGGCGGCGCTGCTTGTCATGTCCGAACCGATCATCCGCCTGCTGCTCGAGCGCGGCGAGTTCACCGCCGAATCGACGCGGCGCGTGTCCAACATTCTCGCGGTCTATGGCCTTGGCCTGCCTGCCTTCGTGCTGATCAAGGCTTTCATTCCCGGCTTCTTTGCCCGCGAAGACACCAAGACACCGATGATCTACGCGGCGGTTTCCGTGGTGATCAATGTCGGCATGGCACTGACGCTGTTTCCGCTGATGGCCGAAACCGGCATTGCCACGGCTGAGGTGACGGCCGGGTGGGTCAACGCCATTCTTCTCTTCGCGACACTGGTGTGGCGGGGGCACTGGGGCCGCGACATTCCGCTGCTCACGCGTATTCCGCGCCTGATCTTTTCGGCGGGCGCCATGGCTTTTGCCCTGTATTACGCCATCCATTGGGCTGCACCCTATCTTGCATCGCATACGCCGGTGCATATCCAGGCGCCGGTCGTCTTCGGCCTGATCCTTCTGTCGATGGTCGTCTATTTCGCGTTGGCCTTTGCAACCGGCGGCGCCAGTTTCGGCATGATCCGCCGCAATGTGAAACGCGGTTCCAAGGCGCCGCCACCGCCGCCGGAGGGCCCCGCAGCATGAGCCGCCACATCGGCATGGTCACGCTTGTCGTGCGCGATTACGACGAGGCGATTGCCTGGTACACCGGGGTACTCGGCTTTTCCCTGGTCAGCGACACCGCCCTGTCCCCGGCCAAGCGCTGGGTTGTCGTGGCGCCGGAAAAAGACGGGGCAAAAATCCTGCTTGCACGGGCCGATAACCCTGCGCAAACCGCCAGCATCGGCAATCAGACCGGCGGCCGGGTTGCGCTGTTTCTCCATACGGACGATTTCGCCGCAGATCACGCCGCGATGGTCAGAGCCGGCGTGCATTTTCTCGAGGAACCGCGCCATGAGACCTATGGCAGCGTCGCGGTGTTTGAAGATCTTTATGGCAACACCTGGGATCTCTTGCAGCTCAAATAGCCTTCGCCGCCCCGATAGGGCTTGAATAGAGCGCCCTGCTCTGCCAAAACCTCCTCTCCATTGCCACCGGGCCGGAACGGCCTGGTCCCCGAACGATCAAGGACTGTTCATGAGCACGTTTGAGCCGCTCGTCTTTTCCGGTGTCCAGCCAACCGGTAATCTGCACCTCGGTAATTATCTGGGAGCGGTGCGGCGTTGGGTTGCCTTGCAGGAAAACAACAATTGCATTTACTGCGTGGTCGACCAGCACGCCATCACGCAGGCGGTTTCCGTCTGGGGCGGCCCGGCCGAACTGCAGCGCAACACGCGCGAAGTAACCGCCGCGTTCCTTGCCGCCGGCATCGATGCCAGGAAGCATATTGTCTTCAACCAGAGCCGCGTGCGTCAGCATGCCGAGCTTGCCTGGGTGTTCAATTGCGTCGCGCGCATGGGCTGGCTGAACCGCATGACCCAGTTCAAGGACAAGGCAGGTAAGGACCGCGAGAACGCCTCGGTCGGCCTCTTCGCCTACCCCAACCTGATGGCGGCTGATATTCTTGTCTACCGCGCCACCCATGTGCCGGTGGGCGAAGACCAGAAGCAGCATCTGGAGCTGACGCGTGACATCGCCCAGAAGTTCAACACGGACTTCTCCGCTCGCATTGCGGAACTCGGCCTTGGCATCGAGACCCAGTCCGGCGATGAAACGATCCGCAGCTTTTTCCCGCTGACCGAGCCGGTCATCGGCGGTCCGGCGGCGCGGGTGATGAGCCTGCGCGACGGCACGAAGAAGATGTCGAAATCCGATCCGTCCGACCTGTCGCGCATCAACCTGACCGACGACGAGGACACGATTTCGAAAAAAATCCGCAAGGCAAAGACGGATTCCGAGCCCTTGCCATCCGATATCGAGGGGCTGAACGACCGCCCGGAAGCCGACAATCTCGTCGGCATCTATGCCGCCCTGACCGATACGGACAAGGCCGGCGTCATCCGCGATTTCGGTGGCCAGCAGTTCTCCGTGTTCAAGCCGGCGCTGGCCGATCTGGCCGTGGCGAAGCTCGCGCCGATTGCCAGCGAGATGCGCCGTCTGTCGGCCGATACCGCCTATATCGATTCCGTCCTCAAGGATGGCGGCGAGCGTGCAGCTATATTGGCGGAGAAGACGATGCGCAATGTGCGTGATATTGTCGGATTCCTTCAGGATTAGGCTCAACAGTCAAGGCAGGTTGAACAGATGGTATCAAGACGTCTCAGCCGCGAAGCAGGGCATCGCCGCAAGTTTCTGGCGATCATCGACGAAACGCCGGAATGCGAGCGGGCGGTTGCCTATGCCTCGCGCCGCGCCAAGACCACGAACGGCGTGCTGGTCCTGCTGTTTGTCATCGATTCCGCCGACTTCCAGCAGTTTCTCGGGGTCGAGCAGATCATGCGGGCGGAAGCCGAGGAACGGGCGCATTCGACGCTGAGCAAGTTTGCCGCTTCGGTGCGCGAAACCATCAATATCGAATCCGAGCTTGTGGTGCGGGAAGGCATTACCTCCGAACAGATCCAGAAGCTCATCGAGGAAGACCAGGATATCGCCATTCTGGTTCTGGCGGCCGGTTCCGGCAAAGAGGGCCCGGGCCCGCTGGTCCAGACCCTGGCCGGACGTGAATCCTTCTCCATTCCGGTCACCGTTGTGCCCTACAATCTCTCAAACGAGGATATTGATGCAATCACATGATTGCATCTTGAAACCGTGATACACTCTTGCCTTGAAGAGACTGGCCGAAAGGCCTATATGCCTTTGAACCGTTCTAAACTAGACACGCGAGATATCCGCCATGTTCATTCAGACAGAAGCAACGCCCAACCCGGCGACCTTGAAATTCCTGCCTGGCAAGGTTGTGCTTGAGGAAGGCACGGCGGATTTCCGCGATGCGGCAACCGCTTCGGAAGCGTCGCAGCTCGCCGCCAAGATTTTTGCCGTCCCCGGCGTGACTGGCGTGTTCTTCGGTTATGATTTCGTTACCGTCACCAAGGCCGAAGGCCCGGAATGGCAGCACCTGAAGCCAGCCATCCTCGGCGCGATCATGGAACACTTCATGTCCGGCGCGCCTGTCATGGCAAGCGCGACATCGGTTGCGGCGACAGCCCAGCTCGAAGGCGACGGCGAGTTCTTCGACACGGCGGACACCGAGATCGTCGATACGATCAAGGAACTGCTGGAGACCCGCGTACGCCCTGCCGTGGCGCAGGATGGCGGTGACATCACGTTCCGCGGCTTCGAGAACGGCACGGTTTACCTGCATATGAAGGGCGCCTGCTCCGGCTGCCCGTCTTCTACAGCAACGTTGAAGCATGGTATCCAGAACCTCCTGAAGCATTTCGTGCCGGAAGTTCAGCAGGTCGAAGCGATCTAAGGCGCTTCCCGATATTGATAATGAAAAGGCCGCTTGATGCGGCCTTTTCATTATTCACCTATAGCGGTTGCAATTGTCAGTTGACGGCGCCGGGTCCGGGTATCGCGCCGGGCGGGCATTTGCCGAGGATGATCATCCCAAGCACTTCATCCTCGGTGACATCCCCTACCTTGGCGGTGCCAACCACCTGGCCGTTTTTCATGACGGCCACCCGGTCGGCGAGATGAAAGACATCGTGGATGTCATGACTGATCAGGAAGATGCCGATGCCTTCGCTCTTGAGCTGCTTGATCAGCTCGCCCACCTGCGCGGTTTCCTGCGGTCCGAGCGCCGCCGTCGGCTCGTCCATGATCAGGATGCGGGCATTGAACAGGATCGCCCGGGCGATGGCCACGGACTGACGCTGCCCGCCGGACAGGGCCTTGACCGGATCCTTGAAGCGCTGGAAGCGCGGATTGAGCCGCCCCATCACTTCGCGCGCGCTGTGCTCCATGGCCACGTCATCGAGCGTGCCCCACGGCGTCATCAGTTCACGCCCAAGATAGAGATTGGCCGCCGTATCGACATTGTCGGCCAGCGCCAGCGTCTGGTAGATCGTCTCGATGCCATAGGACTTGGCATCGCGCGGATTGCCGATCGAGGCTTCCTCGCCATTGACCTTGATCGTGCCGCTGTCGCGCTTGTAGGCGCCGGACAGGATCTTGATCAGTGTCGATTTGCCAGCGCCGTTGTGGCCGAGCAGGGCCACGACTTCGCCGGGGTAGAGATTGACGGACGCACCGTCGACCGCGCGGATACCGCCGAATGCGATCGAAATATTGTCCATGTCGATGAGGGGTGTCTGTGCAGTGGTCATGATCTTTCCTCCCTCACGCGGTGCGGCGGCGATAGATGGTGTCGAGCCAGACGGCGATCACCAGAACGATACCGACAACGATATTCTGCAGCGGCGTATCGAGGCCGAGAAGCACCATGCCCGAACTCAGTGACTGCATGAGCAGCGCGCCGATCATCGCACCGGCAATGGTGCCGACGCCGCCGGCCAGCGATGTTCCGCCAATCACCGCGGCGGCAATGGTCAGAAGCTCGTCAAGCGTGCCCTGGGCATTGGTTGCCGCGTTGAGGCGGGCGGTGGAGACCGCACCGGCGATGGCGCAGAGAATGCCCATGATGATGAAAATCTTCATGGTGACCCAGCGTGTGTTGATACCGGCGAGATCGGCAGCCTCGGGATTGCCGCCCATGGCGAAGACATAGCGGCCAAAGCGCGTGCGCGTGGTCACGAATGTCATGATGATCCCGGTTGCCACGGCAATCAGCACCGGAATGGCAATGCCATGCGAGATGAACAGGCCGCCGTCGGGAATGGTGATGTTGTTGGTCTCGGCATATTTGCGCACGATGCCGATGGGCCAGTAATAGGCATTGGCAATCGCGACAGCCCCAAGCACCAGACCGCAGCTGACGGCGGCCATGAACACTTCGGCCCAGACCGGACGACGCGGAAAATTGAACCGCTGGCGCTGGCGGCGGCTGTTGGCCACCATGATGACGATGGCAATGCAGGCGAGAATACCGAGAATCCAGCTCCACATGGAGCCGATGGATCCTTCCGGGCCGCCGCCCATCAGGCGGAAGGTCGAGTCCATCGGGGCAACCGTACGGCCCGATGTGACCCACCAGGCGGCGCCGCGCCAGACGAGCAGGCCGCCAAGGGTCACGATAAAGGCGGGAACCCCGAGGAAGGCAATGATAAAACCCTGAAAGCCGCCGATGACGGCACCGGCGACAATGCCGATGCCCAGCGCGATGATCCAGGTGGCGGGATGTTCGAAGCCGATGAGTTTCGGCAGCATTTCCGTCTGCATGACACCCATGATCATGCCGATGAAACCGAGCAGCGAGCCGACCGACAGGTCGATGTTGCGCGTCACGATGATCAGCACCATCCCGGTCGCCATGACGGCAACGGATGAGGTCTGGACGGAAAGATTCCACAGGTTGCGCGGTGTGAGGAACTGACCGCCGGAGAGAATCTGGAAAGCGATCCAGATGACAACCAGCGCACCGATCATGCCCAGCAGCCGGGTATCAAGTTCGGTGGCTCTGAAGAAGCGGGCAACAAAGCCAAGTTCGGAGGCGCGGGCCCGGTCAAGACTGACTGCCGGATCACTCATTTATCTCTCCCCAGTTTCAGGTTCTTTTTAAAACGCCGCCGATCCAGTGGACCAGCGGCGCTCAAGTTTAGCAGATTATTCAGGACTTACTTGCAGGCCGCGACCGAACCGGCCTTGACGCCCTGGCAGACAACGTCCTTCTTCACCCAACCCGCGTCGATGATGACGTTGAGGTTGTCCTTGGTGATCGGAACCGGCGTCAGGAACACGGCATTGACCTCGACCTTGTTGGCACCGCCAGCAAATTTCTGGACCTTGGGAATGTCAGTCATCTTCTTGCCGTCGGCGAGAGCAGCGGCAATACCGGCGGCTTCCTTGCCCAGCTCACGCGAGTCCTTCCAGACCGAAACGGTCTGGGTACCGAGCGCGATGCGGTTCAGCGCCGCAAAGTCCGCATCCTGGCCGGAAACGGGAACCGTACCGGCAAGACCCTGGGCCTGCAGGGCAGCGATGGCGCCACCGGCCGTGCCGTCATTGGCGGCAACGACAGCGTCTATCTTGTTGTCGTTCTTGGTCAGGAACTGTTCCATGTTCTTCTGCGCATTGGCCGGCAGCCAGCCGTCCGTATAGGCTTCGCCGACATTCTTGATCTTGCCGGACGCAATGGCATCCTTCAGAACTTCCTGCGCGCCGGAGAAGAGGAAATCGGCGTTCGGATCAGCCGAGCTGCCCTTGATGAAGGCGTAGTTGCCTTCCGGCTTCACGGCGAGGACACCGCGCGCCTGCATGCGGCCAACTTCCTTGTTGTCAAAGGTGATGTAGAACGCATCCTTGTTTTCGATGAGGCGGTCATAGCCGACGACCGGAATACCTTCAGCCACGGCCTTTTCAACGGCAGGTCCGATTGCGCTCGAATCCTGAGCAAGGATGATCAGGGCATTGGCGCCCTGCGAGATCAGGCTTTCAACGTCGGTGAGCTGCTTGGAAGCAGAAGACTGCGCATCGGCGGAAATATACTTGTCGCCATTGGCTTCAAGCGCCTTCTTGATAGCTGCTTCATCGGTCTTCCAGCGCTCTTCCTGAAAGTTGGACCAGGATACGCCAATGATCTTGTCTTTCGCCAGCGCCGGGCCAGCCAAAGAAACGGCAAGGGCAACACCCGCCAAAGCGGTTGCGTATTTTTTCATGATAATCCTCCCAGTGCACATGGCACGTTGATCCCGTCAGATGTCTGGCCTTTCACCTCCGGCCAGACATCCAAACCTCTTTATTTCGAGGCTCGAAAAAAATAGTGACTTAATTTGATTTCCATGTCAACATAGAATCTGATCTGCTAAGTTATTGCGATGCAACAATATTTTTGCATCGCATCAAAAAAGACTTCGGGAGGAGATCGATTGTTGGTTGACGAGATAGCCCGTCCGGACGACGTCCGGCGCCAGAATCGCAGGCTGGTTTTGGCCGCATTGCGCGGCCATGATCTTCTCTCGCGCACCGATATCGTGGCGCAAACCGGCCTCAGCGCATCGACGGTTTCGGCCATCACCACGGCACTCATCGCCGAAGGTATTGTCAATGAAAGCCGCGACGGCGATGTTACCGCCAATCGCCGAGGCCGTCCGCAGGTGGCGCTGACGCTCAACCCGGAAATTGCGACAATCGCCACGGTTGAACTGGCACTCAACCTCGCCCACACGGTGCTGTTCGACTACAAGGGACAGGTGATCGCGCAGGAAATCCGCCGCATCCCGACGCTCGATGCAACCGCCGGCGACTTGACCCGGGCGATCTGCGAAATGCTTGACGGCCTGCTCGCCGGCATGCCGGGCAGCGCGGGCCGGCTCATGCACATCTCCATGGGCGTCCAGGGTGTCACCGATGCCGCCAGCGCGACCATGCTCTGGTCGCCGATCACACCCGACATCAACGTGGCATTCGGCGACATCCTCTGCGCCCGCTATGGCGTCAGCGTTGCCGTTGCCAATGATTGCAGCATGATCGCCGAGGCGCTGCGCTGGACCGATCCGGAACACTACACCGAAGACTTTGCCGCCATTCTCCTGTCGCACGGCATCGGCATGGGCCTTTATCTCAAGGGTAAGCCGTTTCTCGGCGTCCAGTCTTCCGGTGCCGAATTCGGCCATATGCTGCATGTTCCCAACGGCGCGCTGTGCCGCTGCGGCCGCCACGGCTGCATCGAGGCCTATGCCAGCGACTATGCCATCCTGCGCCGCACAGCCGGCGAGGACGAACAGGCCCAGCCGGCCCAGGATGTCGACGCCGCGTCGTTCAACGCCGTTGCCGACCGTGCCCGCAGCCGCGACGGCGCGGAGCGGGCGGCATTCCGCAAGGCAGGGCAGGCCATCGGTTCCGGCCTGCGCAGCCTTTTCTCGCTGATCGACCCCGTGCCCATCGCGCTTGTCGGGCCCGGTGCCGGTGTCTTCGACCTCATCGAGCCGGATTTGCGGGAAATCGTATCGGGCACGACCGGCTGGGGCGGCAAGCCCGACCTGACCATCCGCTGCTATCCCGACGAGCATCCGCTCATCCTGCAGGGCTGCATGATGACGTCCCTGCTGCACCTCGATACCCAGCTTTTCGCCCCCGGCGATCTGCGGGAAGCACCGCTGCGGCGTGCGATCTAGCCTCCATATTTCAAAGGATCTTCCATGTATCTCGGTCTCGATCTAGGCACATCCGGCGTCAAGGCGCTGTTGATTGACGACAAGCAATCCGTCATCGGTTCCGGCACGGGATCGCTGGACGTCTCGCGTCCGCATTCCGGCTGGTCGGAACAGGACCCGGCGCACTGGATCGGCGCAACGGAAGATGCCATTGCCGCACTGAAGGCCAGTCATCCCAAAGAATTGGCTGCTGTGAAAGGCATCGGTCTTTCCGGCCAGATGCATGGCGCAACGCTGCTTGACGGCAATGACAGCGTGCTGCGGCCCTGCATGTTGTGGAACGATACGCGCAGCCATGCGGAAGCAGCCGAACTCGACGGCAACCCGATCTTTCGCGCGCTCAGCGGCAATATTGTTTTTCCCGGCTTTACCGCCCCGAAAGTGATGTGGGTGAAGAACAACGAACCGGAGATTTTCGCAAAACTCCGGCGGGTGTTGCTGCCGAAGGATTATCTGCGGCTCTGGCTGACCGGCGAGCACGTCTCCGAAATGTCCGATGCAGCGGGAACCTCCTGGCTGGATGTCGGCAAACGCGCCTGGTCGGACGAGCTGCTCGGCGCATCCGGACTGGACAGAAGCCACATGCCGTCCCTCGTCGAGGGAACCGCTGTTTCCGGCACGCTGAAAGCCGGTCTGGCCGCGCGCTGGGGCATGGGCAACGGGGTGGTTGTTGCCGGGGGCGCCGGGGACAATGCCGCTTCCGCCTGCGGCATGGGCACCGTGGCGGAAGGCCATGCCTTCGTCTCGCTCGGCACATCCGGCGTGTTGTTTGCCGCCAACAATGCCTATCTGCCCAACCCGGCCAGCGCCGTTCACACGTTCTGCCATGCCCTCCCCGATACATGGCACCAGATGGGCGTGATCCTCTCCGCCACCGATGCACTCAACTGGTATGCGGGCATCACCGCGCGCAAGCCGGCGGAACTGACTGGCGAGCTGGGCGATACGCTGCGGGCCCCTTCCGGCGTCACCTTCCTGCCTTACCTCTCCGGCGAACGCACCCCGCACAACGATTCCGCCATCCGCGGCTCGTTCCAGGGACTGGAGCATGCGAGCGACAGGGCAAGCCTGACCCAGGCCGTCCTCGAAGGCGTCGCCTTTGCCTTCCGCGACTGCCTGCATGCACTGGCCAGCGCCGGCACCAGGCTTGACCGGGTGACTGCCGTCGGCGGCGGTTCGCGCTCCATCTACTGGCTGAAAACCATCGCCACGGCGCTCGGCATCCCCGTCGACATTCCTGCCGATGGGGATTTCGGCGCAGCCTTCGGTGCCGCAAGGCTGGGATTGATTGCGGCGGAAAACGCCGATCCGCGCGCCATCTGCACGCAGCCCGCAACGGAAAAGACCATCGAGCCCGACAAGGGACTCACTGCCGATTTTGACGCCGCCTACCGGCGCTACCACAACCTCTATCCAGCATTAAAGGGAGTTCAATCATGAGCAGCGGATTTTTTGGTGACATCAAACCAGTCAAATATGAGGGGCCGGACAGCACCAATCCGCTTGCCTATCGCTTTTACAATCCCGAAGAGCTGATCAACGGCAAGCGCATGGAAGACCACCTGCGCTTTGCCGTGGCCTACTGGCATTCCTTCACCTGGCCGGGTGGCGATCCCTTCGGCGGCCAGACCTTCGAACGCCCGTGGTTCAATGACTCGATGCAGGGCGCGAAGCTGAAAGCCGACGTGGCTTTCGAGATGTTCTCGCTGCTGGGCGCGCCCTATTTCTGCTTCCACGATGCGGATGTTCGCCCGGAGGGCGAGACTCTCGCCGAAAGCAACAAGCGCCTTTACGAGATTGCGGACTATTTCGCGGGCAAGATGGAAAAGACCGGAACAAAACTGCTCTGGGGCACCGCCAATCTGTTCTCCAACCGGCGCTACATGGCCGGTGCCGCCACCAATCCCGATCCCGATGTCTTCGCCTATGCGGCAGCGACAGTCAAAACCTGTATCGATGTCACGCAGAAGCTGAAGGGCGAAAACTATGTGCTCTGGGGCGGCCGCGAAGGCTACGAAACCCTGCTCAACACCGACATGAAGCGCGAGCTCGACCAGATGGGCCGTTTCCTCAGCCTCGTCGTCGACTACAAGCACAAGATCGGCTTCAAGGGCGCCATCCTCATCGAGCCGAAGCCGCAGGAGCCGACCAAGCACCAGTATGACTACGATGCGGCGACGGTCTATGGCTTCCTCAAGCGTTTTGGCCTGGAGAACGAGGTCAAGGTCAATCTCGAGCAGGGCCACGCCATTCTTGCCGGTCACTCCTTCGAACATGAGCTGGCAACCGCCGCGGCACTGGGCATTTTCGGTTCCATCGACATGAACCGCAACGACTACCAGTCCGGCTGGGATACGGACCAGTTCCCCAACAATGTGCCCGAGGTGGCGCTGGCTTATTATGAAATCCTCAAAGCCGGCGGTTTCACCACGGGCGGCACCAATTTCGACTCGAAACTGCGCCGCCAGTCACTCGATCCGCAGGACCTGCTGATCGCCCATATCGGCGGCATGGATACCTGCGCCCGCGGCCTCAAGGCAGCGGCGAAGATGGTCGAGGACAAGGCCCTCACCGGCTTTGTCGAGGAGCGCTACGCGGGCTGGGCTAAGCCGGACGCGCAAGCCATGCTATCGGGCAAACTTTCGCTCGAAGACATTGCCAAACATGTCGAGGACAAGAAGATCCAGCCGCAGCCGCGCTCCGGCCGCCAGGAATATCTGGAGAACGTGGTCAACCGCTACGTTTAGAGGAGAGTTTTTACCCCCCTCTGGGCTACCGCCCATCTCCCCCACAAGGGGGGAGATCAGCCTGCATTAAGATTTCGACCAGTTCTGAGACATCGCAAAGTAAGCAAAAATGTCGATGTCGATGTGATCTCCCCCCTTGTGGGGGAGATGTCCGGTAGGACAGAGGGGGGTGTTCAAAGCCCCCTCAAACATCAGACGTGCTGGCCGCCATTGATGTGGATTTCCGAGCCGGTCACATAGGACGATGCCTCGGAGCACAGGAAATATATCGTCTCGGCAACCTCAGCGGTCTTGCCGAGACGGCGCAGCGGCAGCTGTTCCACCAGCTTGTCGGTGCCCGGCGACAGGATCGCCGTATCGATCTCGCCCGGCGCGATCGCGTTGACGCGAATACCGTGCGGGCCGAAATCCGAGGCCATTTCCCGGGTCAGGGATGCCAATGCGGCCTTTGACGTTGCATAGGCCGTTCCGGCAAAGGGATGCACGCGGCTTCCGGCGATGGAGGTGACGTTGACAATCGAGCCCTTGCCCGCTTCCAGCTCCTTGAACAGGCCGCGCGCCAGCATGATGGGCGCGAAGAAATTCACCTGAAACACGGTCGACCATGTGTGCATGGGTGTCTCGATCGAATCCAGCCGGTCACCACCCGGATTCTTGGGCGAGATACCGGCATTGTTGATCAGGGCATGCAGCTTGCCGCCTTCGATCTCCAGCCTCTGGCGAATTTCCAGGACGGCATGGTCAACATCGGCGGGATCGGCGAGATCCACCTTGATATGATCGTCGGGACCGGCCGGCCAGGGACAATCATCGGAAAAATCCTGGCGCGAACAGGTGATGACGCGCCAGCCAGCGCGGGAAAACCGCTTGACCGTGGCGTGACCGATGCCACGGCTTGCGCCAGTCAAGACAAGGACTTTGCGTGCTTCATCGCTGCTCATGGGAAAACTCCGTTTGCAAGTGGAACGAATTTGACATTCGCACCCCATTTGACATGACGCGCAGCATGCGAATGTCAAATTCAAAGTTCCACTAGAATCTTATCGTTGCTAGTGGTCCTTTGATTCTGACATTTGCCTGAATGGCCTGTATCAACGGGGTGCAAATGTCAGAATCGGACCACTAGAGCCATAGAGCAAGCGCCGCCCAAAGGGAACTGTTCACGCCGGTATTTTGACGTGTGCCGCAAACGGACATTCCGGACTTCAGGAAAAACCCGACGTCTTCAAAAACTCGGCCAGGCGTTCACTCTGCGGCTTGTGGAACATGTCGCGCGGGTTGCCTTCTTCGCCGATAAGCCCCTGGTTCATGAAGATCACCCGGTTGGAGACCTCGTAGGCAAAGCGCATCTCATGGGTGACAAGCAGCATGCTCATGCCATCCTGCGCCAATGTCTTGATCACCTGCAGCACCTCGTTCACCAGTTCCGGATCGAGCGCCGAGGTGACTTCATCGAACAGCATCAACCGGGGATTCATGGCAATGGCACGGGCAATGGCGACACGCTGCTGCTGGCCGCCGGACAATTGCCCGGGAAAATGATCGGCACGGGCGAGCAGGCCGACACGATCCAGCCATTTCAGCGCAATAGTGCGCGCCTCGTCCCTGTCCAGCTTCTTCACCTTGACCAGGCCAAGCATGACATTGTGAACGGCACTCATATGCGGAAACAGGTTGAATTGCTGGAAAGCCATGCCGGTCAGGGCGCGCTGGCGGGCGATTTCCTTCTCCTTCTTGCGCTGGCGCTGACCGCCGGCCATCTCATAACCGATCTCCTGACCGTCTATGCTGATCGATCCGCCCTGGAACTCTTCCAGCATGTTGATGCAGCGCAGCATGGTGGTCTTGCCGGAGCCGCTCGACCCGATGATGCTGACCACGTCGCCCTGCTTCATGCTGCAGTCGACGCCTTTGAGGACTTCCACCTCGCCATAGCTCTTGTGCAGGTTGCGGATTTCAAGAAGATTGTCTGACATCCCGGAATCCCCTTAGGATGGAACCGCCATCTTGCGTTCGACATAGCGGCCGAAACGCTCGATGGCATAATTGATGACGAAATACAGGAAGCCGGCGAAGAAATAGAATTCGAGGCTCATGAAGGTTCTGGAAATCAGTTCCTGCGTACGCAGCAGCAGTTCGGCCACGCCGATAATGGACAAAAGGGTCGAGGCCTTGACCATTTCAGCTGAGGTGTTGACCCAGGCCGGCAGCACCTGGCGCAGTGCCTGTGGGCCGAGCACATAGGCGAAGGTCTGCGGAAAGGTCAGGCCGATGGCCTTGGCGGCTTCCGTTTGCCCCTTCGGAATGGATTGCAATGCGCCCCGGACAATTTCCCCCACATGCGAACTGCAGAACACGGCGAGTGCGAGAATGCCCGCCTGGAACGGCCCGAGGTCGAGGCCGATGGTGCCGAGCACGTAATAGCTGGCGAGAACCAGCACCAGAACCGGCGTGCCGCGGATGAAATCCGTATAACCGCGCACGATCCAGCGCAGCGGTGCCCTGGCATAGGTCAGGGCCAGACCGACGCCGACCCCGAGCAGCGTGCCGCAGCAGATCGCCAGCAGCGAAATCGACAGGGTGACGCCGATACCTTTGAGGATCGGCCAGCGCGCCAGCCAGAGTACATCGGCAAAATGAACAATATCCATCACATCACCTCGGCAGGGCCAGACGGCGTTCGACGATGCGCATCAACGCGGCGAGGATCGAACAGGTAAAGACATAGAGGCAGCTTGCCACCATCCATGTCTCGATGACGCGAAAGGTTTCGACATTGATCTTACGCGTTTCAAACGTCAGTTCCGGCACGGCAATGGCCGCGGCCAGCGACGTGTCCTTGAACAGCGAGATGATCGTGCTGCTAAGCGACGGCAGGATATTGCGGAACATCAGCGGCGCGATGATCGACGTGCGTATCTGCATTTCCGTCAGGCCGATGGCAAGACCAGCCTCGCGCAACCCGGCAGGGATCGACAGCAGTCCGGCCCGGAACACCTCGGCCAGATAGGCGCCGGAATAGAGAGCGAGCGTGAAGATGAAGCTTTCGATCTTGCCCAGGCGCAGTCCCCATTGCGGCAGCGCGAAATAGGTGAACAGCACGAGCACGAGGATCGGCGTGTTGCGGATGATGGAGACATAGGCCCCGGCCGGACGCTTTATCAGGCCGTTTCTGGATATCAGGCCAAAGGCCGTGCACAGCCCGATGACCGCGCCGATGAGGATGGCGCCGAAAGCAAGAGCAAGGCTGAGCGCCAGCCCCAACAGCAGATCGTCGAAGCTGCGCCAGACGGCAGCAAAATTCAGCGTATAGCCCATGAACAATGTCCCCGTGATCGCAAGACAAGGCGAAACGGCTCCAGATTATCTGGAGCCGCCCTTTGACTATTTGTATTCGACGGGGAAGCCGATCTGCGGCGGCGTCAGATCTTTGCCGAACCAGGTCTTGAACGATTTCGCATAGGTATCGAACTCGACGCCGGTCATGGCTTCATGCAGCGCCGTGTTGACGAAGTTCAGCCAATCCTGATCGCCGCGCTTGACGCCGCAGGCATAGGTCTGCGGATTCCAGCCATAGCCCGCATCCTTGTAGCGGCCCTTGTTCTGGGTCATGTACCAGGCAAGCGACGACTGATCCGTGGCGACCGCATCGGCGCGGCCGGATTCCAGCGCCTGATAGATCAGATCGACCGATTCATACTGGTCGACCTTGGCCTCCGGCAGGGCCGCATGCACCATCGATTCGGCATAGACATTCTGCAGCACCGAGATTGTCACCGCGGAACCCGCCGCCTTGAGTGCGGCATAGTCGGCATATTTGCTGTCGGCCTTCAGCATCAGCCCGACACCTTCCCGGTAATACGGTATGGTGAAGGCAATCTGCTGTGCCCTCTCACCCGTGACCGTCATGAACTGGCAGGTGATATCCACCTTGTTGGTGGTGATGTTGGGAATGCGGGCATCGGACGACTGGTTGACGAACTCGACCTTGCCGGGGTCGCTGAACAGCGCCTTGGCGATGATATGACCCATGTCGATATCGAAGCCCTGCAGCGTGTCGTCAGCGCCCTTGAAGTGCCATGGCGCATTGGTGCTGCCGGTGCCGACAACCAGATGGCCGCGGGCCAGAACCTCATCGAGCTTGCTTTTGCTGTCCTGCGCGGCAGCCTGATTGAACGGCAATGCGAGCAGCGCGGCCACAACGGCCGCCGCGTAAAATCCTTTAGACATTTTTCGTTCCCCTATCCGTCAAGCGAATATTATGGTTTAATCCATTATTATAGAATAGAATATCTAATAATGGATTTTTATAATACGAGGACAAGAGCCGCGACTTGTCAAGCGACATTTGGAATCGCCGCGTCAGGGGGTTTTCAGAAGCTGTATGGGCGCGAGGGGAAGCACGGACCGGGCGGCTTGCCGGTCAGTTTCCCATGATCAGGTCGAAGAGCGTGGTCTTGCGCGGCTTCTGGCCATTGCCACCCACGCCGGCCGGCGGCGTCGGATGGGTCGATCCGGTTTGATCGTCCAGCCCCACCGGCCCGCCCGGATTGAGCTGGGCCGACGGAACACCTTCAGCGGCCGGAACATCCGCGCCGGGCAAGGCATCGTTGCCGTCGATGACGGGTTCATTGACACGGTAATTGCCGGGAAGCTCGGCCACGGGCACACCCTTGTGTGCGGCGACCATGAATTCCTTCCAGGCCAGTGCGGGCAGCGCCCCGCCGGTCACCTTCTTGGTCGGTTTGCCGTCATCATTGCCGAACCACACGCCCGTGGTCAGGTTCGAGGTGTAGCCGATGAACCAGGCATCGCGGAAATTCTGGCTGGTGCCGGTTTTGCCGGCAGCGGGCCAGCCAAATTTGGCTTTCGTCGCCGTGCCGCTGTCGACGGTCTGGCGCAGCATGGCATTCATCATGCCGACATTGCGCTCGCTGATCACCCGCTCCTGCTTGGGATTCTTGAATTCATACAGCACCTTGCCCTCATGCGTGGTGACGCGGCGAACCAGATGGACAGGCGCCTTGTAACCGTCATTGGCAAAGGGCACGAAGGAATCGGTGAGTTCCAGCAGCGTGACTTCCGAGGTCCCAAGCGCCAGCGAGGCATTGGCGTTGAGGGTCGAAACGATCCCCAGGCGATGCGCCGTATCGACAACGGTGCTGGGGCCGACTTCCATGACCAATTGGGCGGAGACCGAATTGAGCGACCGGGCCAGCGCCTCCGCCAGCGTCACCTTGCCGAAATATTTGCCGTTGTAGTTGCCCGGCGTCCAGTTGCCGATCCGGATCGGCGCATCGTTGCGCACCGTCTCCGGCGTGCGCCCCTGCTCCAGCGCCGACAGGTACACGAAAGGCTTGAAGGTGGAGCCCGGCTGGCGCTTGGCTTCGCTGGCGCGGTCGAACTGGCTGTTGGCATAGTCATAACCGCCCACCAGCGCCCGCACCGCGCCGGTTCCGTCGATGGAGACCAGCGCGCCCTGCGACACATTGAGCCGGTCGCCGTTCTTCTGGATCAGATCGCGGATCGAGGCTTCTCCCAGCTTCTGCAGGCCAAGATCGACGGTGGTGTCGACAACCACATCCGCCCGCACATCACCGATCAGCTCGGGCAATTCCTCCATCACCCGGTCGGCGACATAATGCTCGGAGCCGCTCCAATAGGCGGCCGCGCGGGTCGCCGGCTGCTTCATGGCAAAGGTCAGCTCCTTGTCACCGATCATGCCCTGGTCGCGCATGGCTGCCAGCACCAGCTGAGAACGCTCGATGGCGGCTTTCGGATCGCGGGCAGGCGACAGACGCGACGGCGCCTTGAGCAGACCGGCGATGACAGCGGCTTCCGACAGCGTGACGTCGTGCGCCGATTTGTTGAAATAGCGCCGCGAGGCCGCGGCAACGCCGTAGGAACCCGAACCGAGATAAACCCGGTTCAGATACATTTCCAGAATCTGGTCTTTCGAATATTTTTGCTCCAGCCAGAGGGCGAGCAGAACTTCCTGGACCTTGCGCTCCAGCGTGCGGTCCGGCGTCAGGAACAGGTTCTTCGCCAGCTGCTGCGTGATGGTCGAGCCGCCCTGCACCAGGCGCCCCGAGATCACATTGGTCGCCATGGCGCGGACGAAGCCGACGGGATCGACGCCAAAGTGGGAGTAGAAGCGGCGGTCTTCGATCGCCACCACCGCCTGCGGCAGATAGGGCGACATCTGATGCAGACCGATCGCCTCGCCGCCGGTGGCGCCGCGATTGGCGATGAGATCGCCTTCGACCGAAACAATTTTGACGTTGGGCGGCCGGTCGGGGATGGTCCAGGTGGTTGTCTGCGGCATCTTGGCGGCGAAATAGATCACCGTGCCCGCCACGGCGATGCCACCCCAGATGCACAGGACAAACGACCAGTACACGGCGCGGCGGATGAGGCCCAGGAGACCGCCGCCCTGCCTGCGGCTGGAGCGGCCGCGCCGCGATTTGGCAGGCTTGCGCGATGAGGTCCGGCGCTTCTGGCTTCGCACGGGTCTGTCCTCCGGGTCGGCACGCATGTCGTCGTCATCCGAACGGCGGTCCGAACTGAACCCCGGCTCGATGCGTTGCCTGCCCTTGTCACGTCGTGCCATTGACTGAAATACCCGCCCCAATCGGTGCCGCGAAATCTTTTGCGACGCGTTGCAGGGTAAATGCGGCGATTTAAGGTGCGGTTAAATTCCACCAATGGCATCGAACTGACGCATGCGTGACCGTGCGCGGTTCACGCTTGAGAATTCCGCGCCAGGCCGCTAGCTTCCCATTCGTCGAAAATGGAGTGGAAGATGCGATTTGTGGTCCTTGCCTGCACTGCGATCATACTCAGCGGCTGTGGCGGCGGCGCCATTGCCAGACTGAATCCCGCGCCTGAATCCGAAGCGCAATATCGCCTCGGCGGCTGCCAGCTGCGCGGTCACGGAACGTGCAAGGAACCCCTCGATGCAACAGGCGCTCCTGTCGCGGCGGGTGCCGCCGCCAACTGACGCCGCGCTTCCGGCCGCCGCAAAGCCGCTGTCGTTTTCTGTCAAATCTTGGCGCGCGAAAAGATTATTATTCTTGCGCCCTTGAAAATTGAACACAGCAGGCATATTTTGGTGTTGCGTAACGAGCGGTTCTCCTCCCATTTTTTCGCTCGTTGCGTGTTCCCCTCTGGACGCATTTGCGTTCACAATTCGCCGGGCTCCTGCCCGGCATTTTTGTATCCGCATGCGGCAAGGCGGCATTTTTGCAGCCCATCACCTGAATTTTACTTCCCGTTTTGAAATATCGCGTATCAAAGAGAGTAAAACGCGGGGAAACAACACAACGATGAGCACGGGCGAAAAAACACGTGTCGATTGGGTCGATATCGCCAAGGGCATCTGCATTATTTTCGTGGTCATGATGCATTCGGTGCTTGGCGTCGAAGAGGATGCCGGCGCCCGCGGCTGGATGCACCCGGTTGTATCCTTTGCCCAACCGTTCCGCATGCCGGACTTCTTCCTGATCTCGGGCCTGTTCCTCGGACTGGTGATCGATCGGCCGTGGCTGCGCTACGCCGACCGCAAAATCATCCATTTCGCCTATTTCTACCTGCTGTGGCTGACGATCCAGTTCCTGTTCAAGGCACCCGGCATTATCGCCGAAAGCGGCCCCGGCGGCGCTCTCAGCGCCTATCTCCTCGCCCTTGTCCAGCCTTTCGGCACCCTGTGGTTCATCTATCTGCTGCCGGTGTTCTTTGTTGTCACCCGGCTGGTCCGCTCCGTCAATGTCTGGATCATCCTCGCCATCGCCGCCGCTCTGGAAACTGTCCCGATCCATACGGGATGGCTGGTCCTTGATGAATTCTGCAGCCGCTATGTCTTCTTCTTTGCCGGCTATGCCTTTGCGCCTGTTATTTTTGACCTGGCTCAGTGGCTGCGGCAGCGGCCGCGCACCGCCCTTGCCATCCTCGGCGTCTGGGCGCTCGCCAATGGCTGGCTGGTGTTTCACCCGGCGTCACAACCCTTTGCCGCCTGGATACCGCTGGAGGCCTATACGTCAGGCGGTCTTGGCGGCTGGAGCAATGTGCCCGTCATCTCGCTGCTTGCCGGTTTTGCCGGGGCATTGGCCATTGTTTCCGTCTCGGCGCTGCTCGCCCGGCTGGGTTCGGTGCCCGTCGCCCGCTCGGCCGTGCACGCCCTGCGCTGGCTCGGCGCCCATTCCATTGTTGTTTACCTGGCGTTCTTCCTGCCCATGGCGGTGGCGCGAACCATCCTGCTCAAATCAGGTGTCATCACGGATATCGGCACGATATCGCTGCTGACCGTCGTGAGCGGTGTCCTGGGGCCGGTGATCCTGTATGGGCTGGTGCAATGGACCGGCTATGGCCGGTTCCTGTTCAAACGGCCGCAATGGGCCCATATTGACCGCGCGCCCACACCGCATGGCAGGGGCGCGCTGGCATCAGCCGAATAACGGAGGCTGCTTTGCCGTTTAGCTGTGAGCAAAAATATCCTGTTCCTCCCAGCCCATCAGATCGAGCTTGGCCCGTGTCGGCAGAAACTGGAAACAGGCGGCGGCTTCCTCCGCCCGCCCGTCCCGCTTCAGGCGCTCGATCAGAATGGCGCTCAGCCGGTGCAGGTAGAGAACGTCGGATGCCGCATATTCCAGCTGAGCCTGCGACAGTTCCGGCGCCGCCCAGTCCGAGGACTGCTGCTGCTTGGACAGGTTGATATCCAGCAATTCGCTGCAGATCTCCTTCAGGCCATGCCGGTCCGTGTAGGTGCGGGTCAGGCGCGAGGCGATCTTGGTGCAGAAGACCGGTTGCGGCATCACACCGAAGGCGTGGTAGAGCACCGCAAGATCAAACCGGCCAAAATGGAAAATCTTGGTGATGGCCGCATCACCAAGAAGTTTCACCAGATTGGGGGCAGATGTCTGCCCCCTGTCGATCTGGATGACATCGGCCGAACCGTCACCGGGTGAAATCTGCACGACGCACAGCCGGTCGCGATGGGGGTTCAGCCCCAGCGTCTCCGTATCAATGGCAACGGCATTGACCTGATAGTTTGCAAGGTCGGGCAGATCATTGCGGTGAAAGCGGATGGTCATCAAATCTCTCCGGTTTATTTCGTCAGCACGTCAAGAATGCGTGCCCAGGAACGCTGGCCCTTGTGAAAGGAACTCAGCTCGTATTTTTCGTTGGGCGAATGGATGCGGTCGTCCTCGAGGCCGAAGCCGACGAGCAGCGATTCCATGCCAAGCATGTTCTGGAAGTCGCCGACAATCGGGATCGATCCGCCCATGGCGATCAGCACGGCGGGTTTTGGCCATTCGTCGCTCAAGGCCGTCTTGGCCTTGGCCAAAAGCGGCGAGTCATAGGACAGCTGGATGGCGGGCGAGCCGCCATGCTCATGGAACTCCACCGAGCAATCGGCAGGGACGCGTTCCCGTACAAAGGCGCGAAAGGCTTCACGGATCTTGGCGGGGTTCTGCTTGTGCACGAGGCGGAACGACACTTTGGCCGATGCCTGCGCGGCAATAACGGTCTTGAAGCCCTGCCCGGTATAGCCGCCGATCACGCCGTTGATCTCGGCGGTCGGGCGGGCCCAGACCAGTTCCAGGATGGAGCGGCCTTTTTCACCCGAGGGAATGGAAAGACCGATGGGACCGAGAAAGTTTTCCGGCGTGCAGCCAAGCCCATTCCAGGTCTGCAGGATCTGCGTCGGGGTTTCCTCGACACCGTCATAGAAGCCGGGAATGGTCACGGCACCCGTTTCGTCGTGCAGGTCGGCCAGAATCTTCGTGAGAATGTGGATCGGGTTTGCCGCCGCACCGCCGAAGGAACCGGAGTGCAGGTCGCGATCGGCGGCCTTGATGACGATTTCCTCGCCGACCAGCCCGCGCAGGCCGACGGAAATCGCCGGGGTCTGCCTGTCCCACATGCCGGTATCGCACACGAGGGCGAAGTCGGCCTTCAGCTCGTCCTTGCAGGCATCGAGGAAAGGCTTCAGCGATGGCGATCCGGACTCTTCTTCTCCTTCAAACAGGATGGAAATCTTGACCGGCAGCTTGCCATGCACGTCCTTGTAGGCGCGGCAGGCTTCGACAAAGGTCATCAGCTGGCCCTTGTCATCGGCCGTGCCGCGGCCGGTCAGAATCTTGCGGCCATTGCCCATATCCTTGATGGCAGGGGCAAAGGGGTCGTTCTCCCACAGTTCGAGCGGATCAACCGGCTGCACGTCGTAATGGCCATAGAAAAGGACATGGGGTGCATCGGCGCTCGGACCTTCATGATGGGCCACCACCATCGGGTGACCCGGTGTGTCGCGCACGCTGGCGTCGAAACCGATGGTTTTCAAATCGGCAACCAGCCATTCGGCGGCCTTGCGGCATTCGGCCTTGAATGCCGGATCAGTCGAGATGGATTTGATCTTCAACAGTTCGAACAGACGCTCCAGGCTTTTATCGAGATTGGCATCAAGGGCATTCAAGACAGGTTCAAGCGCTGACATGGTAATTCCTGAATTTGTTGGACCGGGATTCGTGAAGGGAATTCTTCTTAGCCCATTTTCGGCAAAGCGGCAGAAAAAAAGTGGCGCTGGAAAAGAAATGGCCGCCGTGGCGGGGGGACCACAGGCGACCAGATCACTACACTCAGATGCGGCGACCCGGAGAGGGGGGATGAGGCCACCGCAAGTCCGGGGCAGGCGGGGGACGAGCCTGAAATCCCGGACATCGATCTAACGTCGACAAGGTGGATTTGGGTCTCAAACCATGGCAATTCAAGGGCACGGAACATTACATCTTTGTAACAAACGCGTGATGGGCAGGTGATATGTTCAAGACCCGTCCGATCTGGCATAGAGCGTTCTCGAACGGAGGCGAATCCGATGACGAAAGCAGCGATAGAATTGCCGGTCCTGTTCTTTCCGGCAGGCGCCGACTGGGAAGCCTGGCTGGCGGCCAATCACGCGGCATCGCCGGGCGTATGGCTCAAATTTTCCAAGAAGACCGCGACCATCAAAAGCCTGTCCAAACAGGATGCGATCGATGGCGCGCTCTGCCACGGCTGGATCGACGGCCAGATCGACGCATTCGATGAAGACTACTGGCTCATCCGCTTCACATCGCGCAAGGCTGCAAGCCGCTGGTCCGACATCAATCACAAGCGCGCCCTCGAGCTGATCGACCAGGATCGCATGACGCCGGCCGGCCTTGCGGAAATCGAGAAGGCCAAGGCCGACGGACGCTGGGACAAGGCCTATCTTTCGCAAGGCAAGGCCACGATACCCGCTGATCTGCAGGCGGCCCTCGACGCGAACGCCGAAGCAAAGCAGATGTTCGGGACATTGAGCAGCGTCAACCGCTACGCCATCATCTACCGCGTCAACGACGCCAAGAAGCCCGAGACGCGCCTGCAGCGCATTGAAAAATTCGTGGCCATGCTGGCGCGCGGTGAAACCATCCATCCGCAGAAGGCCAAACCCTTCCGGTAAGCGGCGGCCGCCCGGCGGATTTGTCAGGAGGAGTCGGCTATCCCGCGATCTTTCGGTGCATGGGAAAGACAGATCATTTCCTTTTTATGGATGATCATTTAATCGTAGGCACCATGAAAAAAGGTGATCATCTCTTTCTCGTCGACGGCTCCGGCTATATCTTCCGGGCCTATCATGCGCTGCCGCCCCTCACCCGCAAGTCGGATGGTCTGCCGGTTGGTGCGGTATCGGGTTTCTGCAACATGCTGTGGAAGCTGCTGCGCGAAGCCAGGGACACCTCGGTCCGGGTGACGCCGACGCATTTCGCCGTCATCTTCGATTATTCGTCGAACACGTTCCGCAAGGAAATCTATCCGGAATACAAGGCAAACCGCTCGGCCCCGCCGGAGGATCTCATTCCGCAGTTCGGCCTGATCCGCCAGGCCACCAAGGCCTTCAACCTTCCCTGCATCGAAAAGGAAGGCTACGAGGCGGACGATCTCATCGCCACCTATGCCCGCATGGCGGAAGCCGTGGGCGCTGAGGTCACCATCATCTCCTCCGACAAGGACCTGATGCAGCTCGTCACTCCGCTTGTGTCGATGTATGACAGCATGAAGGACAAGCAGATCGGTATTCCCGACGTCATCGAGAAATGGGGTGTGCCGCCGGAAAAGATGATCGACCTGCAGGCCTTGACCGGCGATTCCACCGACAATGTGCCCGGCATTCCCGGCATCGGACCGAAGACCGCCGCACAGCTTCTGGAAGAGTTCGGCGATCTCGATACGCTGCTGTCACGCGCCGGTGAAATCAAGCAGCAGAAGCGCCGCGAAAACATCATCGAATTTGCCGAACAGGCGCGCATTTCGCGCCAGCTCGTCACGCTGAAGACCGACACCCCCGTCGATACCGGGCTTGACGATTTCGGGCTTGAGCCACAGGATGGACCGAAGCTCGTCGCCTTTCTCAAGGCCATGGAGTTCACCTCCCTTACCCGGCGCGCTGCGGAAGCGACCGGCATCGATGCCGCCGCGATCGAACCATCCGAGGTAGCCGTGGACACGGTTGCCGAGGCACACGGACCGGATGTTGAAATCCCGGATGGAACTGCTCCCGCTGCCACGGCCGAAAAGCCACAGAACAAACCGGATGGCGGTGTCATGCTGCCCGCCGATCTGGTCAAGGCGCGCGCCGACGAAGCGCTGGCGTCGAAGATCGACACGACGGCCTATACCTGCATCCGCGATCTTGCCACGCTGCAACTGTGGATCGACGAGGCAATGGAAGCCGGACTGGTGGCGTTCGACACGGAAACGACGTCGCTCGATCCGATGCAGACCGAGCTGGTGGGCTTCTCCCTGGCCATCCGGCCGGGGCATGCCGCCTATGTCCCGCTCAACCACAAGTCAGGCAATGGCGATCTCCTCGGCGGCGGCACCGTCGAAGGCCAGATCCCGCTCGACGATGCCTTGCGCGTGTTGAAGCCGCTGCTCGAGAACCGTTCGGTGCTCAAGATCGCGCACAACATGAAATATGACTGGCTGGTCATGCACCGCTACGGCATCGATCCGCACCCGTTCGACGATACGATGCTGATCTCCTACGTGCTTGACGCCGGTGAAGGCACCCATGGCATGGATGCCCTGTCCGAGCGCTGGCTGGGCCATACGCCCATCGCCTACAAGGACGTGGCGGGCAGTGGTAAGTCATCGGTTACATTCGACATGGTCGATATCGACCGCGCCACTGCCTACGCCGCCGAGGATGCGGATGTGACCCTGCGCCTGTGGCGCCTGCTCAAGCCGCGTCTGGTCGAGGATGGACTTGTCTCGGTCTATGAACGGCTGGAGCGCCCGCTTGTCGCGGTACTGGCGCGGATGGAAGAGCGTGGTATTTCCGTCGACCGGCAGATCCTGTCACGGCTTTCCGGCGACCTGGCCCAGGCCGCGGCGGCCATCGAGCATGAAATTTACCAGCTTGCCGGGGAAAAGCTCAACATCGGTTCGCCCAAACAGCTGGGCGACATCCTGTTCGGCAAGATGAGCCTTCCCGGCGGCTCAAAGACCAAGACCGGGCAGTGGTCGACATCGGCGCAGGTGCTGGAAGACCTCGCCGCGGAAGGCCATGAACTGCCGCGCAAGATCGTCGACTGGCGCCAGCTGACCAAGCTCAAATCCACCTATACCGACGCCCTGCCCGGCTATATCCACCCCGATACCAAGCGGGTGCATACGTCCTACGCCATGGCCGCGACCTCCACGGGGCGGCTGTCCTCGTCGGAACCGAACCTGCAGAACATTCCCGTGCGCACCAGCGAAGGCCGCAAGATCCGCACAGCCTTCATCGCCGCACCGGGCAACAAGCTGATTTCGGCCGATTACAGCCAGATCGAGTTGCGGGTTCTGGCGCATGTCGCCGAGATTCCCCAGCTGACCCAGGCTTTCGCCGATGGCATCGACATTCATGCGATGACCGCATCGGAAATGTTCGGCGTTCCGGTCAAGGACATGCCCTCGGAAGTGCGCCGCCGCGCCAAGGCGATCAATTTCGGCATCATCTACGGCATTTCCGCCTTTGGCCTTGCCAACCAGCTGTCAATTCCGCGCGAAGAAGCGAGCCAGTATATCCGCACCTATTTCGAGCGCTTTCCCGGCATCAAGGACTATATGGAGGCGACCAAGGCCTTTGCCCGGCAGAACGGTTATGTCGAAACCATCTTCGGGCGGCGGGCGCATTATCCTGAAATCCGCTCGTCCAACCCGCAGGTGCGCGCTTTCAATGAACGTGCATCGATCAATGCGCCGATCCAGGGTTCGGCCGCCGACATCATCCGCCGAGCCATGGTGCGCATGGAACCGGCGCTCAACGCGGCAAAGCTGTCGGCCCGCATGCTGTTGCAGGTGCATGACGAGTTGATCTTTGAGACCGCCGACGGCGAAGTCGACGCAACCATTCCGATCATTCGCGACGTCATGGAAAATGCGGCGATGCCGGCAATTTCGCTGTCCGTGCCGCTGCAGGTGGATGCGCGCGCCGCCAACAACTGGGACGAAGCGCACTAGGACGGGAGCCTCGGCCTATTGCAGCGTGTCCAGCACTTTGCGCTGGGCATGCATTTCGAGGAAAATGCGGTAATCCCGGTCGAAGCGCTGGCGCGCCTTTGGCTCGGGCTGGCGCGGCCGCCCGCCCTGCTTCATCGCCATGCTGGCGGCCGGCAGATCGGGGTAAAGCCCGGCTGCCGTTGCCGCCACCATCGCCGTGCCGAGAAGCACGGCATCTTCGGCCGCCGACGTGATGACCGTGCAGCCCGTCGCATCGGCATAAAGTTCCATCAGCAGCGGGTTTTTGGTGTGGCCGCCCGTCACATGCATGGTGTCGATGGCATAGCCGCGCTCGTTCAGCGCATCGAGAACATGCCGCACGCCAAGCGCAATGCCGACGGAGGTGCGCCAGTAGAGGCGGCACAGACTGTCAAAGGAGGCGTCCAGCGTCAGCCCGCTGATGACGCCGACCGCATGCGGATCAGCCAGCGGCGAGCGGTTGCCATGAAAATCCGGCAGAACATGCAGGCGTCCGGCCAGATCAAGCCCCTCCTTTTCCCGCAGCTCCGTGACGCGGTCGGTGATCTTCTTGTGCAGGGCAGCGTTGGGTTCGCCCGCAGCCCCGTGCCAGCGGATGATATGATCGAGAAGCGCGCCGGAAACCGACTGCCCGCCCTCGCTCAGCCAGCAATCCGGCAAAGCCGCGCCGAAATAGGGTCCCCAGACGCCGTTGAACGAGATCGGTTCCAGCGACAGCGCCATCAGGCAGCTGGAGGTCCCGGCAATCAAAGCCAGATGGCGGTCGATTTCAGAGAGATCGCCGGCAAAGCCGCCGAGGACACCGAGTGCGCCCGCATAGGCGTCGATCAGTCCGGCGCCGACACGGCAACGGGTGGTGAGCCCAAGAGCCTTTGCAGCCTCGGGCGTCAGCGGTCCGACATCGGTGCCCACCGGGCTTGCCCGTTCCGGCAGATGGCCGCGTTCCACCATGTCGGCGATGCCGACGTCCTTGAGATAATCGCTCTGCCAGCCCGGCTCTTCATGCGCGAGGTACGTCCATTTGCAGGTGATCGTGCATTGCGACCGCGCGAGCGATCCCGACGCCTTCCAGCTGAGGAAATCGGCAAGGTCGAAAAAATATCCGGCTTTGTCCCAGGAGTTGGGCAGATGCCGCTTGAGCCACATCAGCTTTGGCGTCTGCATTTCCGGCGACATGACACCGCCGAGATATTTGAGCACGTCGTGGCCCGTTGCGGTGCATTCATCCGCCTCGTTGAGTGCCCGGTGATCCAGCCAGACGATCGTGTCCCAGCGGTTGTCGCCCCCCGTCGAGACAGTCAGCGGCTTGCCATCCCTGTCGCGTACCACCAGCGAGCAGGTGGCATCAAAGCTGATGCCGACAATATCGAAGGGATCGACCTTGGACGCCGCGATGGCTCCCTGCACCGCGATGCAGACCGATTTCCAGATGTCTTCTGAATCGTGTTCGGCATGGTCAGGCAGCGGGCGGTTCATCAGGATCGGGTGTTCCACCCGCCCCAAAAGATTGCCCCTGGTATCAAGAATGCCCGCCCGGGCGCTTCCCGTTCCCACATCCACAGCACATACGAAATCTGGCATTCGAACCTTCCGGCTTGTCGTGAACCGGAACGCTCTAATGAACGTTTGTTCGGGCCTGCAGCGATGACAACAGGCCTGGCAATTCCAGCATGTCGCCGAATATAAGGTCTGGCTCGAGAGACGCAAGCGCCGCTTCCAGCCGGCCGCCGCGCGCATGGGTGCCGCCAGTGAAGGCGAAGACACGCATGCCCGCCCGTTTGGCGGCTTCAATGCCCGCAGGACTGTCTTCGATGACCACGCAATCTTCCGGCGGCGTGTTCATGACCTGTGCCGCATACAGGAACAGGTCCGGTGCCGGTTTGCCGTGCTTGACCATGGTGGCGCTGAAAATATTCGGCTCCAGCAGATCAAGCAGCCCCGTCAGCTTGAGCGACAGCCGAATCCGGTCCGGCTGGCTTGATGAGGCAACACAGCGCGGCAGATCGAGCTGGTGCAATGTCTCGGCTATGCCGGGAATCGGTTTCAGATCGGCGCGGAAGCGCGCATAGAGATTGGCGCGCATGTCTTCCAGATCCGCATCACTGGCGGCAAAGCCATAATCGTCGTGCAGAACCTTGCTGATCGTCGCCATGCTGCGCCCGAGAAACATCTCATATGCTTCTTCCTCGGACAGCGTCGTGCCGCTGCGGGCGATCATGTCGAGCAGGACCGCGATGGAGATCGGCTCGCTGTCGACGAGGACACCATCGCAATCGAAAATGACAAGAGCGGGCTTGGTCATGGCGTCAGAGCTTGTCTGCGAGGTAAAGTGTCAGGGTCTCGCGCGTGCCCTTGTCCCAAAGGGTTTTCAAGATTCGCGAGAAGGATTCAGCGAAGACAGGCGACGTGCCGACATCGCCGAAAATATCGCTCATCGCCAGGAATGCCCGGGGATCGCTCCTGGCCTTGACCGCCTCGACCTTCAGCCGTTCGGCATTGGCGTCAAGATAATTCGTCGGCTTACCACTATCTGTCGTCCCCTCGCAGAACCGGCACCAGAGTGCGGAAACCATCGACAGGCCGGTGATGCCCTTGCCCGCCCTCAGACGGTCTGCCGTCGTCGGCAGGATGAATTTCGGCTGGCGGTTGGACCCGTCCTGACACAGGCGCTGGATGGTATCGCCGATCTTCGGGTTGGAGAAACGCCGGTCGATCAGGTCGTAATATTCCTCGAAGGTGATGCCGGGCACCGGCGGCAGTACCGGGATGATCTCTTCACGCTCGAGCTTGCCGAGGAAGCCGCGGATCAGCGGTTCTTCCATGGCTTCGTGCACGAAGTGAATATCCATCAGCGCGGCGGGATAGGCGATGGTCGCATGGCCGCCATTGAGAATGCGGATTTTCATCAGCTCATAGGGTGCAACGTCCTGCACAAAGGTGACGCCGACCTTTTCCAGGGCCGGGCGGCCGGTCGGGAAATGATCCTCGAGCACCCACTGCTTGAACGGCTCGCAAAACACCGGCCAATTGTCCTCGACGCCGAAATCGCTGGCAAGCAGGCCGCGCTCGCGGTCGGAGGTTGCTGGCGTGATGCGGTCGACCATGCTGTTGGGAAAGGCGACATTGTCCTTGACCCATTTGGCCAGATCCGCATCGACAAGCGCCGCAAGACCGCTGACGGCGTCGCTGGTGACATGCCCATTGCCGGGAATGTTGTCGCAGGACATCACCGTGAAAGGCGCGGTGCCCTCGGCGCGGCGGCGCATCAGCCCGGCGAGAATGAGACCGAACACGGTCCTCGGATCGCCGATATCAGCGGCGTCAGCCACAATCGCCGGATGTTGCGGGTTGAAGACGCCGGAGGCCGGATCGATGAAATAGCCGCCTTCGGTGATGGTCAGCGATACGATGCGGATGTTCGGATCGGCCAGGCGGGCGATAGTATTTCCGGTCTCGCCCGGCTTGAGATAGTCGATCATCGACGCGGTCACCCGCGCCGTGCGATGGCCGCTGTCCTGTTCGACCACCGTGGTCAGCCAGTCCTGTTCCCGCAGTTTCTGCCGCATCGTCTCGTCGGACGCCAGAACGCCAGCGCCGACAATGGCCCAGTCATGATCGCTGCCCGCGTTGAAAAGATCGTCGAGATAGACGGCCTGATGGGCGCGATGGAAATTGCCGATGCCGAAATGGATGATCCCGGCCGTCAGATCGGCCTGCCTGTAGCGCGGCACGGCGACATTGGCGGGAAGCTGCGACAGCGCGCTTTTGGAAAGTTTAACAGTCATCGGGCCTAACCCCTTTTTTCAAATGAAGCTGCGTCTGCGCCCGCTTTCAGGGCGCAGCAGGAGCCGGGCTTTCGCTCAGCTCATCCAGTTGCCGCCATCGACATTGTATGTCTGCGCCACCACGTAATCGCTGTCGCTGCTGGCGAGGAACACCGCCATGCCGGTCAGGTCTTCCGCCGTGCCCATGCGGCCATAGGGGACCGCCTCGCCGACCAGACGCTTCTTCTCGCCAAGCGGCCGGTTCTCGTATTTGGCAAAGAGCGCGTCGACCCCGGCCCAGTGCTCGCCATCGACCACACCCGGTGCAATCGCATTGACGTTGATCCCGTGCTTGATCAGGTCCTGGCCCGTGGACTGGGTCAGGCTGATCACGGCGGCCTTGGTGGCGCAATAGATGGCAACCAGCGCTTCACCGCGACGCCCGGCCTGGCTCGCCATATTGATGATCTTGCCGCCCTTGCCGCGTGCGATCATGGTTTTGGCCACGGCCTGCAACGTGAACAGCGTGCCGGAAAAATTCACGGCGAACAGTTTTTCATAGCTGGCGCGGGTGATTTCGACAGTGGGCGCCATATCGAACAGCGCCGCATTGTTGACGAGGATATCGATGCCGCCGAACAGATCGACCGTCTCCTTGACCGCGGCGTCGATGGAAGCCTGATCCGTCACATCCAGCTTGACCGCATGCGTGCCCTTGCCGAGTTCCGCCGCGGTCTGCTGCGCCCGCGCCAGATCGATATCGGCAATCACCACATGGGCGGCGCCTTCCTTGAGATAGGCCTCCGCGAAGGCCCGGCCGATACCGCGCGCCGATCCCGTAATGAATGCCGTCTTGCCTGCCAGTCTGCTCATGTCAAATCACCCGTCCGTCCGCGCCAAATCGATGCAGCCGCGCCGGATCCGGCGTCAGGAAAATCGGCTGGCCATGTTTCGTGTCAAAATCCCCGTCGGTGCGCACAGTCACCTGACCGATGCCGTCGACCTGGGTATGGATGAAGGTGTCGGAACCGAGATGTTCGGTCACGCCGACCTTGCCCGTCCAGGCACCTTCCGTCGTTGAAATGCGGATATGTTCCGGGCGGACACCGAGGGTCGTTGCATTGTGCTTGGCGGCTTCCGCGCCTTCGATGAGGTTCATGCGCGGCGAGCCGATGAAGCCGGCCACAAATACATTCTTCGGGCTGCGGTAGAGTTCCATGGGCGACCCCACCTGTTCGATGCGCCCGGCATTCAGCACCACGATCTTGTCGGCCATGGTCATGGCCTCCACCTGGTCATGGGTGACGTAGATCATCGTCGTCTTCAGCTGGTGGTGCAGGTCGCTGATCTCCAGCCGCATGTTGCCGCGCAGCGCCGCATCCAGATTGGACAGCGGTTCGTCGAAGAGGAACGCCTTCGGCTGGCGCACAATCGCCCGGCCGATGGCAACGCGCTGGCGCTGCCCCCCGGAGAGCTGGCCCGGACGCCGGTCGAGATAGTTGGTGAGGTTAAGGATATGCGCGGCGTCCTTGACCTTCTTGTCGATGGCAGATTTTTCCTGTCCGTCCATTTTCAGGGGAAAGGCGATGTTGCCGTAGACCGTCATATGCGGATAGAGCGCATAGGACTGAAAGACCATGGACAGGCCGCGCTTGGCCGGCGCCTCGCTCGACATGTCCTTGCCATCGATGATGATGCGCCCGCCGCTCAGATCCTCAAGACCGGCGATCATGCGCAGCAGCGTGGACTTGCCGCAGCCGGACGGGCCGACAAAGACGACGAATTCGCCATCGTTGATTTCAAGATCGATTTCAGGAATGACCGAGGTGGTTCCAAATGACTTGGATACTTTTTCGAGTGTAATGCTTCCCATAATATTCTTCCCATCTCTTTTGGCTGCGCCAAAGGCTGAAACCTATTTCACTGCGCCGAAGGTCAGGCCGCGCACCAGCTGCTTTTGCGAGAACCAGCCCATGATCAGGATGGGCGCAATGGCCATGGTGGATGCGGCGGAGAGTTTGGCCCAGAACAAGCCCTCGGGACTTGAATAGGATGCGATGAAGGCGGTGAGCGGCGCGGCGTTGGCGGCGGTCAGGTTCAGTGTCCAGAAGGCCTCGTTCCATGCCAGGATGATGTTGAGCAGCATGGTCGAGGCGATACCGGGAACGGCCATGGGCGTGAGCACATAGACGATCTCCTTCATCAGCGATGCGCCATCCATGCGGGCCGCTTCAAGAATCTCGCCGGGGATTTCCTTGAAATAGGTGTAGAGCATCCAGACGATGATCGGCAGGTTGATCATGGTCAGCACGGCGACAAGACCAAGACGCGTGTCGAGCAGGCCCCAGTCGCGGAAGATCAGATAGAGCGGCACCAGCACGCCGACCGCGGGCATCATCTTGGTGGACAGCATCCACATCAGGATGTCCTTGGTGCGCTTGGTCGGCGAGAAGGCCATCGCCCAGGCGGCGGGAATGGCCAGCGCCAGGCCGATCAGGGTCGACCCCACTGAAATCACCACGGAATTGGTGAAATGCTTGAAGTAGTCGGAGCGGCTCTGCACCTCGCGGTAGTTTTCCAGCGTCCAGTCAAAGAACAGGAACTGTGGCGGCGTCGCCACCGCGGTTCCCTCGGATTTGAAGCTGGTGAGGAACGTCCACAGGATCGGAAAGAAGATCAGGAAACCGATGGTCCAGCCGATGACGGTGAAGATGACTTTGCTGCGTGTCGTGGTTGCGCGGGCCATAATCCTACCTCTCCAGGTTTTTGCCGATGAGGCGAATGAGGAAGAAGGCGACGATATTGGCAAGAACCACCGCGACGATACCGCCGGCAGATGCGCCGCCCACATCGAACTGCAGGAGTGCCTGCATGTAGATGAGATAGGTGATATTGGTCGTCTGGATGCCCGGCCCGCCATTGGTCGTCACCAGAATTTCGGCGAAGACGCTGAGCAGGAAGATCGTCTGGATCAGGATAACAACGGTGATCGCCCGCGACAGATGCGGCAGCACCAGATAGATGAAGCGCGAGATCGCCCCGGCGCCATCCATTTCGGCGGCTTCCTTCTGCTCGCCGTCGAGCGATTGCAGGGCGGTCAAAAGAATGAGCGTGGCGAAGGGCAGCCATTGCCAGGCGACAATGAGAATGATCGAAAACAGCGGTACTTGCGCGAACCAGTCGATCGGCTGGAAGCCGAACAGGCGGGCAATCCAGGCGAAGAGGCCGTTGACCGGATGCATCAGCATGTTCTTCCACACCAGCGCCGACACCGTCGGCATGACGAAGAACGGCGCGATGACCAGAAGCCGCACGATGCCCTGGCCGAAGAACGGCTGATCCAGCACCAGCGCCAGAAGAATGCCGCCGATAACGGTGATGAGCAGCGTGCCGCCCACCAGAATGAGCGTATTGGCCAGCGCGGTGAAGAAGGCGGGGTCGGTCAGAAAATACTGGTAGTTGAGAAAGCCGATATATTCCTCGGTTCCCGGCATCAGCAGATTGTAGCGCAGGAACGAGAAGTACAGCGTCATGACAAGCGGCACGATCATCCACAGGAAGAGCAGGATGACGGCGGGCGACATCATGATACGGGCCGTTGCACGTGTCTGAAGCGTAGCCATGGTCAGGTTCCGATACGGTAATTATCAAAAACGATAATGCAAAAGGAGGCCCGGGCGGCATCCGGCATTCGCGTCGGATGCCGTCCGGAGCCAGGAGGATTCTACTTGATGTAGCCGCCCTTTGTCATCTCGCGGGTGGTCAGCGCCTGGGCGCCCTGCAGGGCCTGGTCGACGCTCATCGAACCGGCGAGCGCAGCGGAGAACTGCTGGCCCACGGCGGTGCCGATGCCCTGGAATTCAGGGATGGCGACGAACTGGCCGCCCGTATAGGGCACCGGCTTGACGGTCGGCTTGCTGGTGTTCGCGGCGGTCATCGCATCGAGCGTGATCTTGGCGAAAGGCGCGGCCTTCTGGTACTCGGCATTGGCATAGAGCGAGGTGCGCGTGCCCGGAGGAACGTTGGCCCAGCCTTCCTTGGATGCAACGAGTTCCGTATAGGCCTTGTCGGTCGCCCAGGAGATGAACTTCTGCGCAGCTTCCGCCTTCTTGGTGCCGGCGGGAACGCCGAGGTTCCAGGCCCACAGCCAGTTGCCGTGGTTTTCAACGCCGCCGGTCGGGAAGAGCGCATAGCCCACCTTGTCGGCAACCTTGGATTCCTTCGGGTTGGTCACGAAGGAAGCGGCGACCGTCGCGTCGATCCAGATGCCGCACTTGCCGGTCTGGAACAGCGCGAGGTTTTCATTGAAGCCGTTGGAGGATGCACCGGGAGGTCCGGCTTCCTTCATCAGGTCGACATAGAACTTCAGCGCATGCTTCCATTCCGGCTGGTCGAACTGCGGATGCCACTTCTCGTCGAACCAGCGCGCGCCGAAGGAATTGGCGGTTGCGGTCAGGAGCGCCATGTTCTCGCCCCAGCCGGCCTTGCCGCGCAGGCAGATGCCATAGGTCTCGGTTGATTTGTCGGTCATCTTCTTCGCCGCTTCGGCGATCTGGTCCCAGGTCGGCTTTTCCGGAATGGTCACACCGGCCTTCTCGGCCAGGTCCTTGCGGTACATGACCATGGCGCTTTCGCCGTAGAAGGGCGAGGCATAGAGCTTGCCGTCAACCGAAACCGCATCGCGGATCGCCGGCAGCAGGTCGTCCTTGTTGTAATCCTTGGCAAGGCCGTCGAGCGGCAACAGCCAGCCCTGCTTGGCCCAGATCGGCACTTCATAGGTGCCGATGGTCATGATGTCATACTGGCCGCCCTTGGTGGCGATATCGGTGGTGACACGCTGGCGCAGCACGTTTTCTTCGAGCGTGACCCATTCCAGCTTGATGTCGGGATTTTTCTTGGTGAAGTCGTCGGTCAGTTTCTGCATGCGAACCATGTCGCCATTGTTGACCGTGGCAATGGTCAGCGTTTCAGCATTGGCAAAACTTACCATAGCCAGAGCTGACGCAGCGCCGAGCAGAAGCGTTCTCGTTAACATCTCATTCCTCCCGTGAATGTTTTGAGCAATTGCTTATCTTATGAGCAAATACTCACACAATCCCGAAACAAGTCAAGAGGCAATCGATGCTGCGCTGCAGCATTGAGTGGTGAGTGGTGAGTGGTGAGTGGTGAGTGGTGAGTGGTGAGTGGTGAGTGGTGAGTGGTGAGTGGTGAGTGGTGGATTTCAGGCAGGACGCCAGGTCAACAACGAACTACTCACAACTGACTACTTTCTATTCACTATCCCCAACAGCGCCTCGGCGGTTCGTTCGTCCGTGATCAAGCCATTGATAAGACTGCCCTTTATCGCAGCGACAATACCGGGCAGCTTCTTGGCGCCCTTGGCGATGGCGATCACCGTTGCCGTCTCGCGCGAAGGGATGTGCGCACTGGCCACACGATCATTGGTGAGGCCCTCGATGGGCACGCCGTTGCGGTCGAACGCCCGCCCGACGATCTCGCACACCGCGCCGGCCCGGCGCAAAGCCAGCAGTTCATCGCGTGAAATGAAGCCGTCGACGAAGAGCGGCGCGTCATCCTCGAGGTCGCCGATGCCGAGAAAGGCGACATTGGCCTTGGCCGACAATTCCAGCACCGGGCGGATCATCGCCTGCGCATGCAAAAGCTCGCGCTCCTCCGGCGAGGAGGCGATAACCGGCAGCGGCATCGGGAAGGAGCGCGCCTTGATCTTGTCGGCGATATTGAAGATGACGTTGTAATAGGCAGCTGAACCATCCGGCGAAATATTGCCGGTGAGCGATACAACCTTATGTTGGGGACACTCAATGGGCGACAGCCGTTCGATAGCCGCCTTCAGCGTACGGCCGGTGCCGATGCCGAGGACGATCGGCGCCTCGGATTTCAGCCAGCGGGTCATTTCATCCGCCGCCGCATCGGCCACGCCGAGCGTGGTCGAGGTCGAGCCCGGATCGGTCGGTACCACTTCCACCATCTTGAGGCCGAAACGCTTTTTCAACTGCGCGGCAAGGTCAAGACAGTGGGCGATGGGATGGTCGAGGCGCACCTTGACCAGCCCTTCCGACACGGCCAGCGACACCATGCGCTGCGCCGACTGGCGCGAAATGCCAAGCTTGGCGGCAATCTCATCCTGGGTGTTGCCGGCGACGTAATAGAGCCAGCCGGCCCGCGCCGCATCGTCCAGCCTTGATGTGGTAATCTCCGGCTTACTCAATTATCTGCCCCGCCCTTAAGCGCCTCGCTTTGCTCGTTGCTGGCGGGGACCCCATTATCTGCCCCGCCCTTAAGCGCTTCGCTGGCGACAGCGGTCTTGTGCCCGTCGGAATGGCCGAGATCGCGCTCGGGCCAGACGATGTCGCGCACCTTCTGCTTGAGCACCTTGGCTTCGGGGAAACCGCCATCGCGCTTGCGCTCCCAGATCAGGTCATCCTCGACGCGGATTTCGAACACGCCGCCGGTGCCGGGGATCAGCGCCACCTCGCCGAGATCGGCGCCAAAGGTGGACAGCAGCTCCTGCGCCATCCAGGCGGAGCGGAGGAGCCAGCTGCATTGGGTGCAGTAAAGGATGGTGATGCGCGGTTTCGTTGTCATGCCGAGCTTCTTAGCATTTCCGCTTGGGGATGTAAGCTGTTGTGTTGGGATGCTGTTGGATAGGTTTCACCCCCCTCTGTCCTGCCGGACATCTCCCCCACAAGGGGGGAGATCAGCTGTCATTGCTGCTTCAGCTAATCTTCAACATTGAAGACAACGGAAAGCCGTTGATGCCAATGTGATCTCCCCCCTTGTGGGGGAGATGTCCGGCAGGACAGAGGGGGGTGAAAAATAATTGGGGTGAAACTTATCCACGTTCTCCCATCCTCGCTTATCCTTCTCCTCGTCCTTTCCGGCGGGAATGCTTCCGGAAACTTTCGAAAGTCGGGAAAGGATCGGCGCTTTGGCCATGCAGGGAGGAAAACCTGTGCGGCCGGGGAGGTTTGGCCCAATGGTGAAACATCGGGTGAAAACTTGAAAACGCCGGGGCGGGTGGTCCTTGGATCGCAAGCATCGCATATAGACTACCCCAAGACCCGCGTTCCAAGGACCGCCCGTCATTCTCCTCTTTCAACAGCCAGACGCATTTGCGGGCGTGGCAAGGGTTGCTCCTGACAGAAGGTTGTCAGCAGCCCTGCGCTATACCGCGCGCCCGGCAGACAGGCGCGAGGGAGGGCATCATGGAAAGCAGGGAACAGATAACCGGCAGCGCAGCGGATTTCGATTTTCTCATCGGCGACTGGACCATCCGCAATCTGCGGCTGAAACAGCGGTTTGCCGGTTGCGACGACTGGGATGAATTTTCTGCCACGTCGCGCGTGCGCAAACTGTTGCAGGACACGGCCAATCTGGAAGAGATGGACATTCCGGCCAAGGGCTTTGCCGGGATCACGCTGCGCCTGTTCAACCCGCGCGACGGCTCGTGGTCGCTGCACTGGGCGGACAGCCGGAGCAACCGCCTGTTTGCGCCGGTTATCGGCCGGTTCGACCAGGATGAAGGCCTGTTCTACGGCGACGACACCGATGACGGCAGGCCGGTGCGCGTGCGGTTTCTCTGGGAACCCTGCCAGCACACCCCATGCTGGGAACAGGCGTTTTCCCGCGATGGCGGCGAAACCTGGGAAACCAACTGGATGATGCGGTTCACCCGGATGTGATGCTGCCGTGCTGAGATTGGATCGTGTTCTCACCCCCCTCTGCCCTGCCGGGCATCTCCCCCACAAGGGGGGAGATCACATCGGCATCAACGCCATTGCATTATTTTCAATGTTGAAGATTGGCTGAAACAGCAATGACAGCTGATCTCCCCCCTTGTGGGGGAGATGTCCGGCAGGACAGAGGGGGGTGAAATCGTCACCCCCGCCGCCGCAATTCCCGCCGCACACGGCGCCAGACGCCCTGGCGCACCATGTCGCCGCGCCGCCAGGCATAGTCCTCCTCGATCCAGGCCTGATATCTGGCAAACGCGCCATGCCTGGCAACAAGTGCGTCGGCCATGTCAGTGATTTGATCCCTCGGAACCAGCCGCGGCTTGATCGATGCTTCCCATGCATGGAAAAGCAGCGTGCCCCAGATCGGGGAAAGGCAGACGATGAAAATGACCCATTCAAAACAATTGGAAAAATACATGGCAGTGTCCACATATAGACGATATTAAATCGTCACATTGTAGATCGACCTGTGGTTTTTGCCAGAACAAATTGTTCTCATGGAATCATTTGCATCGAATCTGCGCCTGCGAACCAAAGAGCTTGGCATTCATCAGGCGGATGTGGCGCGGCGCGCTGGCTTAAGCGAGAAGCGCTACAGCAATTATGTCACTGGCAGGCGGGAACCTGATCTGGCAACCGTCGTGCGTATTGCCAGAGTGCTGCAGACGACGCCGGATCGATTGCTGTCGTTCGGCGAGGAGACTGATGCCGAGCCGATTGCGCAGCAGCGCATCCGCGCGGCCATCGGGGTGCTGTCACCGGATGACCTCGAAACCGTGGCAATCATGGTCGAGGCGCTGGCGAGCAAGCGCCATGCGGGCGGAGGCTGAGGCCGGCGCCCTCCCCGCCGCAAGCAAAATCAGCGGCGGGTCATTTCCCGGGCGATGCGGGTGAAATCCGCCTGCTTGATGCCGATATCGGCGCGGTCGGCCGGGCTCATGGCGTTGAGGAGGGCCATGGCGTTGCGGAAATCCTGGTCCTTGCGGCGGCGTCCGCGCGTGGTGAAATCAAAGATGAAGCTCATTGGTGTGTAACCCGTGTCGATGTAATGTTACCCCAAGGATAAATCGACACGCCCGGATTGTGCAGTGCAATATGCGCATGGGTGGTATGCCGGCATAAAGGGAAACGCCAAGACGATGGACAAAACAGCAGCAACCAAGACTGAAAACCCCTCAGCGCTGATCGATGCGCGGATCAGCGCGCTCGGCGACTGGCGCGGCGCGATGCTGGCGCATATGCGCGCCCTCATCAAACGGGCCGACCCCGAGGTGGTGGAAGAGGTGAAGTGGCGCGGCGTGCCGGTCTGGGAGCATGCCGGCATCATCTGCACCGGCGAGACCTATAAGAGCGCGGTGAAGCTGACCTTTCTCAAGGGCGCGGCGCTCGCCGATCCGGCAAAGCTGTTCAACTCCAGCCTGGAGGGCAATGCCCGGCGCGCCATCGATCTGCACGAGGGCGATGTCATCGACGAGGAAGCCTTCAAGGCGCTCATCCGCGCCGCCGTTGCGCTGAACACCGCCAAATCGCGCACATAATCAGGCGGTCAGCGCCCGACCTGTTCGGCCTGTTCGACCGTCAGCGGCTTGATCTCGGGCGGCAGCGGTTCCGGCCTGTCCGCCTGCAGGACAGGCGCCGGTGGCGCGGGCGGCCGCACCGTGGTGCAGGCGGCCGCGCAGGCCAGAATGCCAAAAAGGGCGAGCATCCGCGCCAGGGCGCGGGGAAAACCGGCTTGCATCAAGCCTCAGTTGTCGCTCATCTTCAGCGCCTGGATGAAGGCTTCCTGCGGGATTTCGACCTTGCCGAACTGCCGCATGCGCTTCTTGCCTTCCTTCTGCTTTTCCAGAAGCTTGCGCTTGCGCGAGACGTCGCCGCCATAGCACTTTGCCGTCACGTCCTTGCGCAGGGCCGAGATGGTTTCGCGCGCGATCACCGTGCCGCCGATGGCCGCCTGGATCGGGATCTTGAACATGTGCTTGGGGATCAGGTCCTTCAGCTTTTCGCAGAGGTCGCGGCCGCGCTTTTCCGCGGCGGCGCGGTGCACCATCATCGACAGCGCATCGACCGGTTCGCCGTTGACCAGCACCGACATCTTGACCAGATTGCCCTCGCGGTAATCCGAGAGGTGATAGTCGAAGGAGGCATAGCCCTGGCTGATCGACTTCAACCGGTCGTAGAAATCGAACACGACTTCGTTGAGCGGCAGGTCATAGGTGACCATGGCGCGCTTGCCGACATAGTTGAGATCGATCTGGATGCCGCGGCGGTCCTGGCAGAGTTTCAGGATGGAGCCGAGATAATCATCAGGGGTGAGGATCGTCGCGCGGATCCATGGTTCCTCGATGGTGGCGATCTTCATCACCTCGGGCATGTCAGCGGGGTTGTGCAACTCCTTCTGCGTGCCATCGGTCATGTTGAGCTTGTAGACAACGCTCGGGGCGGTGGCGATGAGATCGAGGTTGAACTCGCGCTCCAGCCGCTCCTGAATGATTTCGAGATGCAACAGCCCAAGGAAGCCGCAGCGGAAACCAAAGCCCAGCGCCGCGGAGCTTTCCATTTCGAAGGAGAACGAGGCGTCGTTGAGGCGCAGACGGCCCATGGCGGCGCGCAGATCCTCGAAATCGGCGGCATCGACCGGGAAGAGACCGCAGAAGACCACCGGCTGCGCCGGCTTGAAGCCCGGCAGGATGGAATCGGTCGGGCGCTTGTCCTCGGTGATGGTATCGCCGACGCGGGTGTCGGCGACTTCCTTGATCGAGGCGGTGATGAAGCCGAATTCGCCCGGTCCAAGCTCGTCCACGGCCAGCATCTTCGGCGTGAACACGCCGGTGCGCTCGACCGGATATTTGGCGCCGGTGCCCATCATGCGGATGGTCTGGCCCTTTTTCAAAACGCCGTCGATGATGCGCACGAGAACGATAACGCCGAGATAGCTGTCGTACCAGCTGTCGACCAGCATGGCCTTGAGCGGCTTGCTGCGGTCGCCTTCGCGCGGCGGCGGCAGCTGGTTGACGATGGCTTCGAGCACGTCGGGAATGCCGAGGCCGGTCTTGGCGGAAATCAGCACGGCCTGGCTGGCATCGATGCCGATGACTTCCTCGACCTGTTCGCGGATGCGCTCGGGTTCGGCGGCGGGCAGGTCGACCTTGTTCAGCACCACGACGATCTCGTGATTGTTGTCGATGGCCTGATAGACATTGGCAAGGGTCTGCGCCTCGACACCCTGCGAGGCGTCGACGACAAGCAGCGAGCCTTCGCAGGCCGACAGCGACCGCGACACCTCATAGGCGAAGTCGACGTGGCCGGGCGTGTCGATCAGGTTGAGGATGTACTCCTCGCCATTGTTCGCCTTGTACTTCAGCCGGACGGTCTGCGCCTTGATGGTGATGCCGCGCTCACGCTCGATATCCATCGAGTCGAGCACCTGCTCCTTCATGTCGCGCAGCTCAAGCCCGCCCGTCTGCTGGATCAGGCGGTCGGCAAGGGTGGATTTGCCATGGTCGATATGGGCGACGATGGAAAAATTACGGATGTGGTCAAGTGGAGTGCTCATGCGCGCGATTTAGCAGTGAACAGGCAAAACGCAAAGCGGGAAATGCACGGCCAGGACCGGGACCGTCACAAGATTGCATCGTCTGTGCTATATTTTGCCCCTGTGCCACGCACCGGGGATGTGATGATGGACGAATTCTTCAGTTTCAAGGAGACCGACGGCTTCCGGGTCAAACTGTGGCGGGGCGAATATATGTGCCTGCTCGGCTTCGACGTGGATGCGCCGGAGGATGATTTTGTCGGTTTCGCGGTGGAATACAAGGAGCCGAAGGGCAGCACATTTTTGAACCTGCGCAACCGCATCGCCTTCGATTACGGCGAACCGGTCAAAAAGGCGGTGACCGGCGGCGTCAAGTTCCCCACCACCGAAGCGCCGCTGCAGATGTTCCGCTGGGTGCATTTCCCCTATGAGCCGCAGGACGGCATCTACACCTACCGCATCACCAAGATGCACATGCCGCAGGACGGCAAGCTGGTGCGCGGCACCATGATCGAGCTGCCGATCCGCTATGACAGCGTCACCTATGACGGCTTTCTCGACATCGGTTTCACCCGCAACTTTGCCTCCTCGCAGGCCTTTGAGGACAAGAAAAAGCGGCTGCACCTGACCAATGACATCATCCCCAGCAACGCCGATGACGGCCTCGCTTTTGCGGCCAAGAAAGCCGAAATCGCCAAGACCGGCATTTACGACTGGCTGGGTTTCGAGGCGCACCGGCTGCTGTTCGGTTTCCTCGACTGGGCGGTGAAGGACCCGACCATCGAGGTGGATGCGCTGGCCTACGACCTGAACGAGCCGGATTTTCTGGCGCAGCTGGAAAAGCTCGGCAACCGCCTGCGGGTGATCATCGACGATTCCGGCGTGGCGGACAAGAAGAGCGGCGGCATGAAAAGCGGGCATGGCGCGCCGGACAGCGCGGAAAGCCAGGCGGCGGCACGGCTTGTTGCCAGCGCCGGAGCGGATCATGTCAAACGCGGGCATTTTCGCGGGCTGCAGCACAACAAGGTGCTGATCGCCAAGCGCAACGGCGTGCCGGTGCGGGTGCTGGGCGGCTCGATGAATTTTTCGTTCCGCGGCTTCTACATCCAGGCCAACAACCTGTTCATTTTTGACGACGAGGCGGTGGCCGGGCTGTTCGCGCAGATGTTTACGCTCGCCTTCACCGACATGGCCAATTTCCAGAAAGACCCGTTTTCGAAAGTCTGGCATTCGGTGAAACGCGAAGGCCGCCCGGCGGTGCATGTCTGTTTCTCCCCGCACAAGACGTCGGACCTGTCGCTGCGGCCGGTGGGCGGCGCCATCGACCAGGCGACCTCGTCGGTGTTCTATTCCTTCGCCTTCATGAACCAGACAAAATCCGGGCCGGTGCGCGAGGCGCTGGACCGGCTGATCAAGAAGCCGCTGTTCAGTTATGGCGTTGTCGACAAGAAGAGCGGCATGGAAATCCAGAAGCCAAGCGGCGAGAATGGCCTTGTCGATTTCGCCTATCTCGCCAAGAACGCGCCGGAGCCGTTCAAGAGCGAATGGTCCGGCGGCAGCGGCATCAATATCCACCACAAGTTCGCCGTGGTGGATTTCGACAAGCCGACGGCCAAGGTGTTCACCGGATCGAGCAATTTCTCGCCCTCCGGCGAGACCGGCAATGGCGATCATCTCGTCATCATCGAGGATCAGCGGGTGGCGACGGCCTTTGCCATCGAGGCGCTGCGCATGTTCGACCACCTGAACTTCCGCAACCGCATGCAGGTGGAAATCGCCGCGCTGCCCAAACAGATCACCCTGAAGAAACCCAAGGCGATCTCGGGTGAAAGCACCGCGTGGTTCGACAAGTTCTACGTGGCGGGAAGCCAGCGCGAGCGCGACCGGCTGACCTTTTCGCGTCAGTCATAGCGCAGGTCGTGCGCCTTGCCGCCAAACACCCGGTAGGCGAAGATGGAATAGCCGATAATGGCGGGCAGCACGACAATGACGCCGACAAGGATGATGCCAAGACTTTCCGGCGCGCTGGCGGCCTCGAAAATCGTCAGCCTCTCCGGCACCACATAGGGATAGAAGGCATAGGCAAGCCCGGCAAAGCCGAGGGTAAAAATGCCCGCCATCAGCATGAATGGCAGGGCCGAATAGCGGTCATTGGCGGCGGGCAGCCGGGCAAGCACCGCCCAGAGCGCGGCAAAGAGCGCTGCAGTAACCAGCGGCAGCGGCGCCAGCAGGATCATCTCCGGCAGCGCAAACCATCTGGCGAAAATGCGCGGGCTGGCCAAAGGTACAGCCAGGACAATCGCAACCATGCCGAGCGCTGTGAAAGCCAGAGCCCGGCGCATCAGGCGAACGGCCTTGCGCTGCAGGGCGTCCCCGGTCTTGTAGATAATCCATGCGGCGCCGATGGCGGCGTAAGACGCGGTGAGGCAAAGACCGACCAGCAGGCCGAACAGGATACCCGCCGCCGACTGGTCGAGCCCCAGCGCATAGACGCCGAGCATATAGCCCTGCGCCAGGGAAGCGCCTGTCGAACCCAGGCAGAATGCCCAATTCCAGCGTGGCTTCACAGGCAGGCCGACCTTGGCGCGAAAATCGAAGGCGACACCGCGCAGGATCAGGCTGATCAGCATGACGGTGACGGGGACATACAGCGCCGGCAGGACGATGCCGTGCGCGGCGGGAAAGGCCACCAGCAGCAGGCCGATGGCGAGGACCAGCCAGGTTTCATTGGCGTCCCAGAACGGACCGATGGCGGCGACCATGATGTCGCGCTCCGTATCGTCCGCTGCGGCAAAAAGAATGCCGACGCCGAGATCAAAGCCATCGAGGATGACATAGGCCAAGACCGACAGGCCCATCAGCCCGGCGAAAATCAGCGGAAGGACGATGGCGGGATCAAAGGTCATCCACTCCCCCGCACCGCCTGGCCCAGCGGCTGGTTCTCGACACCCGGCTCCGGCTGCCTGTCACCCTCCCGGGCGGCCCTGACCGCCAGCCGCAGGATCACGCCGGTATAGGCCAGGAGCAGCACCGCGTAGACGATGAGATAAGCCGCAAGCGATGCGGCGACCGCTCCCGCGGGCACCGGTCCGAGCGCATCCGCCGCTTTGAGCACGCCGTTGACCAGCCAGGGCTGGCGGCCGATCTCCGCCGTGTAATCGGCTGCATTCCCTCCAAGGCATTGCTGCATGCTTCGGAAGTCTTCCATGAGGCCGGCCACACCCATGCAAAGCT
>NZ_JBQEPA010000021.1:0-102735 GCF_052056495.1 Phyllobacterium sp. 22229 | reverse complement strand
AACGCCCGCAGCCGCGCATTGTTGGCCGCGCCAAACGATGGATATTCGTTGGAGAACGGGTCGGGAATGCGGCTGAGCGGCTTGCCCAGATGCGAAGCCATCATCTCCCGGTTCGGCACATTGTCCGGAACCTTGCGCAATCCGTCCATATCGTCCGAGAAACAAAGGATCTTTGTCTTGACGCTGTCCTTCGTGAGGACGCGAAAGGCATGGCGGACCATTGAGGTCCGCGCGACTTCGCCGAAGGTGCCGATATGCGGCAGGCCGGACGGACCATATCCTGTCTCGAACAGGATCGTGTCGGGATAGCCGGACTTTTCATAGCGTTTGATGATCTTCTGCGCCTCCTCGAAGGGCCATGCTTTGGCCTCGGCTGCCGCCGCGATCAGCTCGGGGGTCAGTTCGATTGGGGTATTGGGGCGCGAAGTCATTCTTGGTTTCCTGTTTTCCTGTCATGGAGGTGAAGCGCGCGGACACTATGGCGGCAGCTTCGCCGCGTCAATTGCCACGGCGTCACACGAGGCTTGTGCCATGCGGTTTCAGTAGAAATCGACGGGGAAATACCGCAGATAGAGTTCGGAGGTCGTGCCCTTTTCCTCCATGGATTTCAATGCAAAGTTGAAAGCATCGACGAGATCGGTGTTTTTTGCGGTCGTGGCGATCATCATGCCGTCACCGAGAAACTGCGGCGCGATATAGGGCCCGCCGGAAAATGCGCAGCAATTCTGCGCTTCCGGGCTGCCGATCCAGAATGACAGGTCTGACCCGTCGCCGAAGACCGCATCGATTTTCTTGTCGCGCAAATCCTTCAGCATCAATGCGCGCGTGGGATAGCCGACCCATCGGCCTTTCGGAAAGTAGTCGGTGAAAATCGCCTGATGCACCGACCCGTCCACGACGCCGACCACCTTCTTGTCGAGCTTGTCCGCCAGGGGTTCCTCCAGCGTCGTTTCCTTCAGGGTGACGAAACGGGCCGGCAGCCGCATGTAGGGGGCGGTGAATGCAAACTTTTCACGCAATTGCGCCGTGGGCTTCAAACCGGCGATGATGGCCTCAGCCTCGCCATTTTCCACGGTCTGCTGGAGTTCATTCCACGGGCGCGCTTCGATCTGGCAAATCGCTGTCACGTTCAATTCGGCGCAGATGGCTCGTACGAGATCAATGTTGAAGCCGGAAATCCGTCCGCTCGCGTCAATGAAATTGAACGGAGGATAATCCACCGTGGTCACAAACCGGATGCGCTCGACCGTCGAAAGGTTCGGCTTGGCAACGTGCTCCCGGCCATCCCAATAATGTGGAAAATCCGATGCTGCACTGATGGAAGACAGTTCTGCCAGAAGGAAACCTGCAGTGCAAAAAGCGATTGTCCGGATATGCATTCGATTTGAGAAACCCATGTGATTTGCCCGAAGAGTAGCATGGGCGCTCCCGACATGACAGGTCGATGGTTGTCCTGCGCCCCGTCACGTCATGCGCAGGCTGAAAAGCACGCCTTCTGCGACTTATGAAGAATTGCCATTCATCTGAATGGGCCTAACAATATCGGTCTTCACGTATCACACTGCGAATTGTTCCAAATTTCATTTTCAATTTTGAATTGTGGGTTGAGTTCATGTTGCTTGTGCCGCCTCCGCCGGGAATATTCACGTTAACTGTCGATACACTCAAAGATCCGGCGCGCAGCAGAGGATAAATGCGCGACCGCGACATTGAAGTGGCGCTGGCGGCGCGTCTTTACCGCGCCGGACTGGCAAAAATCCTGATCCTGCGTGCTTTCAGCGATTCAATCGCCGGCAAGACGTCCTTCATTGACGAGCTCTATGCCAGTGCGCGGGGTGAAGATGCGGTGATCGGGCAGTGTATTGCCGATGTGGCCGGTGTGGTTTTTGAATACGCACCGCAAACGACGGGCATTTTTCTGCGATCGGGGCCTGACATCACTGTTCTCCCGCATGCGCGCATTGCGACGACACTCACCACCGACAGCAACGCGCTGATTTATATTGCGCCGACAATTGAGGATATCGCCTTTGTCAAATGCCGTCTGTCGGGCCGCAAGGATGTGGCTGCCCGATTGAGAGTGACCACGCCTTCAGGGGTGCGTGACCTTCTAAGAACCGGGCACCAGGAGCTGCTCGCCGACAAGGCTGCGCGGATGATCGAAGATTTCCGCTGCGAATACTCGGCGAAAACGGTCCTGACGGGTCAGCAGGGCATTCTGATCGGCATGCTGATAACCTGTCTTCTTTTGGATGCCCTTGAAAAGCAGCAGCTCGGCTGGAGGGGGCTGCATGTCTTTTTCTCGCTGTTTTTTCTTGCCTGCGTCCTGCTGCGCCTGGTGGCATGCAAACGTGCGAGCGGTGACGATCCGCCGCCTTTGCCGGCAATAAGTCCTGCAGAACTGCCCGTCTACACGGTCATGATTGCGCTGTATCAGGAAGCAGACGTTGTTCCGCAGCTTGTCAAAGCCATGCTGGCGCTCAACTGGCCGCGATCAAAGCTCCAGGTCCTCTTCCTTTGCGAAGCGGATGACGCGGCGACACTCACCGCATTAAGGTGTCAGGTTCTGCCTCAGGCTTTCGACATCATTCCCATCGCCGGATATGGCCCGCGGACGAAGCCAAAGGCTCTCAATTATGGGCTGCTGCTGTCGAAGGGGGCGTTTGTCGTGGTGTACGATGCCGAGGATCGCCCGCATCCAGACCAGTTGCTGGAAGCCTTTCAACACTTCCAGCGAGCCGATGAAAAGCTCGGCTGTCTCCAGGCCCCGTTGAAGATCGCCAATGCCCATGAAAGTCTCGTTGCCCGTATGTTTGCCTTCGAATATGCGGCACATTTCCAGAGCTTCCTGCCCTGGCTTGCGCATCGCGGGCTGGTATTGCCCCTTGGCGGCAGTTCCAACCATTTTCGTTACGATTGCCTGATTGCCATCGGAGGCTGGGATCCGCACAACGTAACGGAGGATGCGGAGCTTGGGACCCGTCTGGCCCGCCTGGGATATCGGGCCGACATGATTGCCCGGGCGACCCTCGAAGATGCGCCGGCTGAAGCCGGTGTCTGGTTTCGCCAGAGAACACGCTGGTTCAAGGGCTGGATACAGACGTGGCTGGTGCAGATGCGTAAGCCGTTCACCGTTCTCGCGCAGTTGGGTTTCCGGCGCTTCATCGTCTATCAGCTTCTCGCCGCAGGGATGATCGTTTCATCCCTGCTTTATCCGCTCACGCTGCTGTTTATGCTCTCGGTCAGCTTCTGCTGGCTATCCGGCAGCGATGTCTTTGCCCGGCATCAGGATATTCTCTGCATCGACCTCATCAACATTGTGATGGGATATCTGTCGTTCCACAGGCTGGGGCAGCGCGCGCTGGCGGGCGCAATGATGCCCGGCAGAATCCTGCCGTGGATACCGCTCTACTGGCTGCTCATGTCCCTGGCGGCATGGCGCGCTTTGGGACAATTGAACACGCGGCCTTTCCTATGGGAAAAGACGCCGCACCGGCCAGCGCGATCTACTCAAGAAACCCCGGACCGGAACCAATGATCAGAGCGTCTTCATTGCCGATCACCCCGACATCCCGGTCCTTGTAGGGCAAGCTCAACAAAACCCGGCGGATAACGGCGATGCGGGCACGGCGCTTGTCATTGGAGCGCACCACCGTCCACGGGGCGTGGGCCGTATGGGTTCGGGCCATCATCTCGTTCCGGGCGTCGGTATAGTCGTCCCACTTTTCGGCACCGGCAATATCCATCGGCGAGAACTTCCAGTTCTTCAACGGGCTATGGCGACGGTCGTGAAAACGTTTCAACTGCATGATCTGGCCGATATTGAGCCAGAATTTGAAGAAGAAAATGCCATCGGCGACGATCATGCGTTCGAAGCCGGGCGTCTCCTCCAGGAAGGATTCGTGCTGTTCCGGCGAACAGAAACCCATGACGGGCTCCACACCGCCGCGATTGTACCAGGAACGGTCAAACGTGACGAATTCGCCCTTTGTCGGAAAGTGCGAGACGTAGCGCTGAAAATACCATTGCCCGCTTTCGGTTTCCGTGGGTTTGGGCAGGGCAACGTTGCGCGCATTGCGCGGGTTCATGTACTGACGCAGTGTGAAGATGGTGCCGCCCTTGCCGGCCGCATCGCGCCCTTCGAAAACCGATATCACGCGGCCGCCCGTTTCCTGCAGCCAGCTCTGCATTTTGACCAGTTCGATCTGCAACTGCTCGAGTGTTTTTTCGTATTCGTCCCTGTTCATTTTGTCTGTGTAGGGAAAATCGCCTGACGCAAGGGCGCCGTCGTCAATCCAGTCCGGCAGTTTCGCATCGTCGATGTTGAAACTCCGCTTCTTCCCATCGATCTTGAGTTTAAGCGTTGTCTTACCGACAGACGGCTGGTCGGATTTCTCTTTCGATTTTTTGGCCAAGACAGTCTCCCTCAATTGACATGAAGCCATGTTATTGGGACAGCGTTGTGGCGTCCAGTGTCGATGACAAGCATGGCAGGGCAGGGAGTTGAACGCATGAGCATATTCGGTTCGGGGCGGGAGAGCCGCGGGTTGCGGCAAAGGGCGATGCAGCGGATCATCCGTGCACGCTATATTCTCGGTGCCGCTGCCTTTCTCACCGCGCTCGTTCTGAATTCAGGCGCATCCTGGTGGCTGAGTTTTGCCATTCTGATGCTGCTGCTTCTGGGGGTGGTCGCCCTGTCGGCAAGCATTCCGCGCACCGATGACACCAATCCTGCGCTGCCGGTCAGCGATCCGGCGATCTTCCGCCTGTCCGGCCAGCAGCTTGCGGCGCAATTGCCCGATCCCCTGATCATCTTTGATCATGAAGGGACAATTCTTTACGTCAATCCGGCCGCCAACGGCGCATTCGGGCCTCTGGCGCGGGGCGGCACCCTGCTTCTGCATTTTCGCGCACCTGAGATGCAGACGCTGGTCCAGTCGGTCATGTCGGATGCACAGGCGGGATCGATCGATTATTCCGAACGCGTTCCGGTTGAACGCTGGTATCGCGCCACCGTGCTGCGCCTGGATCAGGGCGGTTCCGACCGCCAGTACCTCCTGTCGTTCCGCGATCTGACCGAGGCGCACCGCCTGGAGCGCATGCGCTCGGACTTCATCGCCAATGCCAGCCATGAACTGCGCACGCCGCTGGCGTCACTCAGCGGTTTCATTGAAACGTTGCGCGGCCCTGCGCGCAACGACGCCGTTGCCCGCGACAATTTTCTGGAGATCATGCAGAAGCAGGCTGAGCGCATGGCGCGGCTCATCGATGATCTTCTCTCCCTGTCGCGCATCGAAATGAAAGCCCATATTGCGGTGAAGGATCAGGTGGACCTGACAACCGTTCTCAATCATGTGGTGGATACTCTCCGCCCGCTCGCCACCCATCTCGACATTGAAATTGAACGTCATATCGATCCGGGACCGGTCATGGTCCTCGGCGACCGGGATGAACTGACGCAGGTCTTCCAGAATCTTCTGGAAAATGCCTGCAAATACGGCCAGTCCGGCAAGAAGGTGGTTGTCGAGCTCAAGAACAATGGCGAGGGGATCAAGGCCACCGTTCAGGATTTCGGTCCGGGCATACCGGAGGAACATATCCCGAGGCTGACCGAGCGCTTTTACCGCGTCAATATCGAGACCAGCCGGGCTCAGAAGGGCACGGGTCTGGGTCTGGCAATCGTCAAACACATCCTGACGCGGCACCGGGCCCGGCTCGTGGTGCGCTCGCGCGTCGGCGAAGGCTCATCGTTCACGGTGGCCTTCGGTCCGCAGAAGGCCAAGGCTTGATGCCAATAAAAAAGGCGCCTGAGGGCGCCTTTCCTTGCATTCCGTGTCTTGCCGATTACCGAACGCGGCGGCGATCGGATGCCGGCTGATAGGCCAGGCGGGCATGATAGGTGCAGTATGGACCGCCTTCGCCGACATCATTTCCGCAGAAGTGAAAATCAGGCTGCAGCGGGTCGCCCATCGGCCATTTGCAGGTGCGCTCGCTGAGCTGCACGAGTTCGAGACGCCGCGAGATCGGCACCACGACATCCGTCGAGGGCTTCATCACGGTCTGCGTCACCGTGTCAACGAAATATTCCTGCTGCAACGCCGTTGCGCCGACGCTCTTGGTCACAACGCGGCTCGTCATCTGCGCCGACGTGCTGACGCTGCTGCGATGTCCGGCTGAAGCGGTCGTGTTGACTTTCTTGCTGCGCGTCTGGGTCGATGTGGTCTTGCCGCGGCCTGACAGTTTCAGGCGGTGCACCTTCCCGATGACGGCATTGCGGCTGACGCCGCCCAGCTGTGCTGCGATCTGGCTTGCGCTCAGACCTTCGGCCCAAAGCTTCTTCAGCTGTTCTACGCGCTCATCTGTCCAGTTCATCTTCCTTGGCTCCGTATTGTGCGGACTCTAGGCTGAATCCTTCCCTCACATCTGGATTGCTCCAGATCGCAGATACTATATCTATCCAGGTGACGAGGTCCGCCGCACGAAATCTAGCTATTCCGTTTCTCAAGCTACAATATGCGATGACTCTGTGACAAGAGTCGGGCATGGCAAGCGGCTTGCTTTTTTGGGTTTTCCCCAACTTGCGCATGAAAACGTGACAGAAATGACATTTCCTGCAAATCCCGTCGCTTTTCGTATGGCCGCGTGGCTACAGATTTGAAAACCTTAGGGAAAGGCCGCTTGGCGCTGGCGCAAGACGGCGCATATGTTTTTGAAGTGTTCATTTGACAATTGCGGATTGAATGATGATATTACCAGCGTCAGGCCGCCCTTGTGGGCGGCTTTTTGATTTCATCGCTGCCGGTTTCTTCTTAGCAAACAGCAGAACAAAACAGGGTATTGGAGGCCCGAAACGACATGACGGACGCAAACGCGCAACCGCTATACGACACTTTTGCTCGTGCGGATCTGCGCTTTGAGCGAGGAGAAGGTGTTTGGCTGACGACCGAGAGCGGTGAACGCTATCTCGATTTCGCTGCCGGCATTGCCGTCAATTCGCTGGGTTATTCGCATCCGCATCTCGTCGAGACCCTGAAGACCCAGGCCGAGAAGCTCTGGCATCTGTCCAATATTTATGAAATTCCGGGACAGAAGCGCCTTGGCCAGCGTCTTGTGGACAATACCTTTGCCGACAAGGTATTTTTCACCAATTCCGGCGCGGAAGCGCTGGAATGCGCGATCAAGACCGCGCGGCGCTATCACTATGTCAACGGTCAACCGGAACGGTTTCACATCATCACATTCGAAGGTGCCTTCCATGGCCGGACGCTGGCAACGATCGCCGCCGGTGGCCAGGAAAAGTATCTCGAAGGCTTCGGCCCCAAAGTCTCGGGCTTTGACCAGGTACCCTTCGGTGACGAAAAGGCATTGAAGGCAGCCATTGGCCCGCAGACCGCCGCCATCCTGATCGAACCGATCCAGGGCGAGGGCGGTGTGCGTCCCGTTCCGGATGAGGATCTGCGCCGTCTGCGCAAGATTTGCGACGAGAACGGCCTGCTGCTGATCCTTGATGAAGTTCAGTCGGGTGTCGGACGTACGGGCAAGTTCTTTGCATATGAATGGTCGGGCATTACACCCGATATCATGGCTGTTGCCAAAGGCATCGGCGGCGGTTTCCCGCTGGGTGCTTGTCTTGCAACGGCCGAAGCAGCCAAGGGCATGACCGCCGGCGTGCATGGCACGACCTATGGCGGCAATCCGCTTGCCATGGCCGTCGGCAACGCTGTGCTCGATGTCATTCTCGCCGATGGCTTTTTCGAGCATGTGCAGCAGGTCGCCCTCTTCATGAAGCAGGGCCTTGCCTCGATCTCCGATCGCTATCCCGACGTGATTGCGGAGGTACGCGGCCGCGGGCTGTTGATGGGCATCAAGAGCGTTGTTCCCAATACGGCGCTCGTCCAGGCCCTGCGTGACGAACATCTGCTGACCGTTGGCGCTGGTGACAATGTCATCCGGTTGCTGCCGCCTTTGGTTGTGACCGAAGAAGAGGCACGCGAGGCCCTTTCACGCATTGAAGCCGCCGCCGAACGGCTGTCGGTCTCGGCCCGGCAGAAGAGTGCGTAGGGAACTGTCATGACAATCAAGCAGGACCTCCGTCACTTCACGGATATCTCGGCGCTTTCTCCCGGTGTGTTGCGTTCCATCCTCGATGACGCGCGCGCGCGCAAGAACCGGCTCAAGGCTGGCAACATCGAAAAGCCGTTTGCAGGCAAGGTGCTTGCGATGATTTTCGACAAACCTTCGACGCGGACCCGCGTGTCCTTCGACGTCGGCATGCGCCAGCTGGGCGGCGAAACCATCATGCTCACGGGCTCCGAAATGCAGCTCGGCCGCAGCGAGACCATCGCCGATACGGCAAAGGTGCTTTCGCGTTACGTCGATATCATCATGATGCGCACGACGACGCACGACCGGCTGATCGAAATGGCCGAGAATGCCACGGTTCCCGTCATCAATGCCCTGACGGACGATACGCATCCATGCCAGATCATGGCTGACATCATGACCTTCGAAGAGCATCGCGGTCCGGTCAAGGGCAAGACATTCGCCTGGACGGGCGATGGCAACAATGTGCTGCATTCGCTTGTCGAGGCGGCGGCGCGCTTTGATTTCAACCTGAATATTGCCACGCCGGAAGGCAGCGAGCCCGAGAGCAAATATCTTGCCTGGGCCAGGAGCGCGGGCGGCAATGTCAAGCTGACGACCGATCCGATCGCCGCTGTCGAGGGTGTTGACTGCATCGTCACCGATACCTGGGTATCGATGGGGCAGGAAGGCCGGGCCCGCGGTCACAATGTGTTCATGCCCTATCAGGTCAATGACGCCCTGATCAGGCACGCACATCCCGATGCCCTGTTCATGCACTGCCTGCCTGCCCACCGGGGCGAGGAGGTCACGGATTCGGTTATTGACGGGCCGCATTCCGTTGTCTTCGATGAAGCCGAAAACCGGTTGCACGCGCAAAAAGCCATTCTAGCCTGGTGTCTCGAAGGAGGTCGCCCGAGTGTCTGATATGCCTGACATCACCAAGCGCTCCGACGAATATGTCTTCGCCGGAGATGATGCGGTTGTGCCTTTCCAAGTCGAGGCGCTCGATGCACGCGGGCGCGCCGTGCAATTGGGGGCGACACTGGACGATATTCTCAGCCGGCACGATTATCCGGAGCCGGTTGCAAAGCTCCTGGCCGAAGCGATTGTCCTGACTGTGCTCCTGGGGACGTCACTGAAATTCGATGGCAAGTTCATTTTCCAGTCGCAGTCCGACGGGCCGGTCGACATGCTGGTGGTTGATTTCCGCACGCCGAATTCGGTGCGCGCCTATGCCCGTTATGACGAAGACCGGCTGGCTGAGGCGATCGCCGCACACCAGCTCTCGCCGGAGCAATTGATGGGGACGGGAACGCTGGCCCTGACGGTTGATCAGGGCGAATACACCCAGCGTTATCAGGGCATCGTTGCACTTGACGGTTCCAATCTGGAGGAAATCGCCAAGACCTATTTCCGTCAGTCGGAGCAAATCCCAACCGACATCCGCCTGTCCGTCGCCAAGCTAATAGAGCGCGGCGAGGATGGCAAACCGGTCGAGCAGTGGCGTGCCGGAGGGCTGATCGTGCAGTTCCTGCCGGAATCCGAGCTGCGTATCCGCCAGCGTGACCTGCCGGCGGGTGATGCGCCGGATGCCGACGAGGATGAGGACGATGTTGAAGAGGACGATGACTGGGCTGAAGTGAAAGCCCTGGTTGCGACCATCGAGAGTTCGGAACTGACCGACCCGCAGGTGGGCGCCGAAAGGCTGCTGTACCGCTTGTTCCATGAGCGCGGCGTCCGTGTGTTCGATGCCGTGCCGGTGAATGACGATTGCTCCTGCTCGCGCGACAAGATTGCAGGTGTCCTTTCCGGATTTACCGCCGAAGAGATCACGGACAGTATCGAAGATGGCAAGATCAGCGTGACCTGCGAGTTCTGCTCGACGCATTACGAATTTGACCCGGCGGAATTCCTGCCAAAGAACTGATTATCCAAACGAGGATTGCCCTGTGGACGTACGCGACAGCAATGGAAATGAGCTTCAGGATGGCGATTCCGTCACTTTGATCAAGGACCTGAAAGTCAAGGGAACATCAGAGACGATCAAGCGGGGTACGCTCGTCAAGAATATCCGCCTGAATGGCCGCGAGGGTGAAGTCGAGTGCAACACCAAACAGGTCAAAGGCCTGGTTCTGAAAACGGAATTCGTCAAGAAGGCGTAATGCGAGGCCACAAACGCCGCACGTGAATTGCTATTTCAGCAGTCCGTTGGCGATCCGCCAGGATACCAGCGCCTCGTGGGCCGCGGTAACGGCAACCAGGACAATCAGGAACGCGCCGATGATCAGCCACAACGGCCATGGTTTGGCCGATCGTTTGGCGAAGAGGCCGACGACAAGGCCCGGTACAAGCGCCAGCGCCAGAAGTTCGGGCAGTCCAGCCTTGCCGGCCTGGATGCTTGGCAGGACATAGCCCATAAAAAGCGCGCCAACACCCAGGGCAAAGGTAACAACGGAGCAGGCAAGCGCCTTCAGGTACGGCATCTCAGTTTGGGTGGTCATCAGGGCGTGTACTCATGCATGTGATCAAAACGGCGCCCGAAACGGTTGCGCATCGCAAAGGCGGCAGGCCGGTCGGAACTTAGTTCAATGTCCGCAATTGATCCGGCAAATCAAGTGAAAAAGCCGGAATTTCGATATCGAACAAGTTTCCGGTTTCGCTTTCCATGGAATAGCGGCCAACCATGACACCGGATGTCGTTGTCAGCGGGCAGCCTGAAGAATACTGGAACGAGTCGCCGGGATTGAGCACCGGCTGTTCGCCGATGACGCCGGGGCCGCGAATCTCTTCAATCTGGCCGTTCCCATCGGTGATTTTCCAATAGCGTGCCCGAAGCCGGACGGTGCCGTCGGATTCATTGGCGATCGTAATCCTGTATCCCCAGACGTATCTGTTTTCTTCCGGATTGGACTGCTCCTCCAGATAGAATGGTTCTACGATTACTTCAATATTCTGAGTGACTGCGCGATACATGATAAACCTTGTCTTATCAATGATATTGCGGGTCGAGGCCGTCTCGTCAACCATTACAATACATAAAGATGATTAATTTTAATGCGAATAGGCGATATTTTAGAAAATTTTATACTTAAATATACCAAAACCGCACTGAAACCAATTTCAGTGCGGCATCGCTTCCGTCTTACTTGGCCGCCTTGAGGGCAGCATCAAAATCCTCGATCAGATCGTCGGCATCTTCCAGGCCGACGGACAGGCGCAACAGCCCGTCCGAAATGCCAAGTTCAGCACGCGCTTCATCTGTAAGGTTTTTGTGCGTGGTTGTCGCGGGGTGAGTGATGAGACTCTTCGAATCCCCAAGATTGTTGGAAATCCGCACCACTTCCAGTCCGTTCTCGCAATCAAAGGCCGCCTTCTTGCCCTCCTTGAGTTCAAAGGCCACGAGCGTGGAGCCGCCGGTCATCTGCCTGGCGATGATATCGGCCTGCGGGTGATCCGCACGGCCGGGGTAAATAACCTTGGAAACTGCGGGATGATCCGCGAGGAAGCCGGCGATCTTTGCCGCACTTTCCGTTTGCTGGCGGACGCGGACGGGCAGGGTTTCAAGCCCCTTCAGCATGATCCAGGAATTGAACGGGCTGAGGCCGGGGCCGGTGTGGCGGAAATATTCATGGAGGTTTTCATCGATCCACTTCTTGTCGGAAAGGATGACGCCGCCAAGACAGCGTCCCTGGCCTTCAATGTGCTTGGTGGCTGAATAGACGACGATGTGGGCGCCAAGTTCCAGAGGCTTCTGGAACAGCGGGGTCGCAAACACATTGTCGACGATGAGCTTGGCGCCGACGGAATTGGCAACCTTCGCCACGGCGGCAATATCGACGATCTCGAGGGTTGGATTGGTCGGGCTTTCCAGAAACAGCGCCTTGGTGTTCGGGCGGATGGCCTTTTCCCAGTTCTCGGCCTTTGAGCCGTCGATCAGGGTAAAATCAACGCCGTATTTCGGCAGGAGTGTCTCGATGATGTAACGGCACGAGCCGAACAGGGCGCGCGCTGCCAGAACATGGTCTCCGGCCTTGACCTGGCACAGGATCGCCGCTGCAACCGCGGCCATGCCTGAAGCCGTTGCGCGTGCGTCTTCCGCGCCCTCAAGTGCGCACATGCGCTTTTCAAACATATCGGTGGTCGGATTGGCGTAACGCGAATAGATGAAGCCGGGTTCTTCGCCCTTGAAGCGGGATTCAGCAGCTTCGGCCGTGTCATAGACAAAGCCCTGGGTGAGGAAGAGGGCTTCCGAAGTTTCACCGAAACCGGAGCGCAAGGTTCCGGCATGAACGAGTTGTGTCGCGGGGCGCAGCTTACGGGTTGTGGTCATCGTCTTCTCAATCTGCCAGAATCTGGCCAATAAAAAACCGGCCTTGCGGGAATCGCAAAAAGGCCGGACGAGACCGGGCCTCTTTTAGCAAATTGTTTAACGTGGCTGCAAGCCGGCCGGCCAAATCACCACGGGATAAAATTGCTTTAATCCTCTTGGCGGCTTGCGTCAATCGGGTGAGACGCTAAAGCTTTTGGGAAATTATATGAGGTTTCGGCGGTCGATATGAGTATACGTGAAGCGGGCATTCTGGCGGATAGTGGCATCAGGGCATTGCATGAGGCCGGTGCGCTGAAAACCGAGCGTGATTTCGACGCCGATCAGATCCAGCCGGCCAGTCTGGACCTGCGTCTGGGCACAAAAGCCTATCGGGTGCGCGCCAGTTTCATGCCAGGTCCAGGAACGCCTGTTATCGACAAGCTGGAAAAGCTCAAGCTGCATGAGATCGACCTCAGTCACGGTGCCGTGCTGGAAACCGGCTGTGTCTATATCGTCCCGCTGCTGGAAAGCCTGGCGCTGCCTGCCGGCGTTTCCGCATCGGCCAATCCCAAGAGTTCGACCGGCCGTCTTGATATTTTCACCCGCGTCATCGTTGACGGGGCGCAGGAATTCGACAAGGTGCCGGCAGGATACCAAGGTCCCATCTATCTCGAAGTCAGCCCGCGTACCTTCCCGATTGTCGCGCGGGCAGGATCGCGTCTCTCCCAGATACGCTTCCGCACCGGACGGGCGCAGCTCGACGAGACGGAACTGACCGCATTGCATGCAAGCGAGACGCTTGTGGCGTCGGACACCCCCAACATATCGGGCGGCGGCATTGCCCTGTCGATCGACCTGACGGGCGACAAGAACGGCCTCGTCGGTTATCGCGGCAAGCATCACACCGGGGTAGTGGATGTCGACAAACGCGGCGCGCATGACCTCTTTGATTTCTGGGAGCCGATCCATGACCGCGGCGCGCGCGAACTGGTGCTCGATCCCGATGAATTCTACATTCTCGTGTCGCGCGAAGCCGTGCATGTTCCTCCGCTCTATGCGGCGGAGATGACGCCATTCGACCCCCTGGTCGGCGAGTTCCGCGTCCACTATGCCGGGTTCTTCGATCCGGGCTTCGGCCATACGGCTGCTGGCGGCACCGGCAGCCGCGCCGTGCTCGAGGTGCGCAGTCACGAGGTGCCGTTCATTCTCGAGCACGGCCAGATTGTCGGCCGCCTGATCTATGAACACATGCTGGAGCGGCCCAAGGCGCTCTACGGCACCGACCTCGGCTCGAACTATCAGGCGCAAGGCCTGAAACTCTCCAAACATTTCCGCTCGTGAGCGGCCGCTGATTGACAAAACGCCGGTTTGACGGCCTGGATGTGCGCTCGGATTGGTCAGGCAGGACGGGAGGTTGGCAATGCCTCAGAAAACCGGGTGGAAACGGCGGGCAGCAGCTGTGGTGCTCGCCATTCTGACGCTCATTGCGCTGTTGCCGCTGTTGTCGGTCGTGCTGACCTATGCGATCGCCAATACGCTTGGCTGTACGGTGGATGAGAACAGCGTTCACCCATGCCTTTTGGGCGGGCTCGACATTGGCGATACGCTTTACACCATGGGCGTGCTGGGCTGGCTGATGATTCCAGCTGCGCCGCTTCTGTTGATTGCGGTGCTGGGCTGGATCGGCCTGGGCATTGTCGCTATCGCCGGCCGCATGCGCCGCGGCTGATATACACGCTGTTTGCGGGGTGATGTGCGAATCCGGTTGACTATCGATCCCGGCTGCTTTTCATTCCGGTTATCTGCCCCGACGCAAGTCTGCGGGCATAGGCGGGTGTAGTTCAATGGTAGAACGGCAGCTTCCCAAGCTGCATACGAGGGTTCGATTCCCTTCACCCGCTCCATCCCTTGTTTGCAAGGCGCGCAAGGCGGCTGCAATGATACCGCCTCGCGCTGCCCCGTTTGTCAAATGCCGATCTGTTCCAGCCACTTGCCAAGCGATTGCGCGATGTCCTCCGGTTGATCTTCCGGTGCATTGTGTTTGGCAGCGCCGCAATTGACAACGCTGAGGTTGGCATAGTTGGCCCTGCACCAGGCAATCATGTCGGCCCCGATCGCCAGGCTTTTTCCCGGTCCGTCGAACGCCATCAACAGTTTCGGTATATCGACACTGTCGGCAAGCCAGGTGTTGAAATGCTGCATTCTTTCAATCACAGCCGCCGGTTCCCCGTCGACAGGCATGGAGCGTGTCCATTCAAGAACGGCCCGGCGGCTTTCAGGGGTAGTATAGGACTGCGTGTAGGCATGGAGATCCTCACCTGAAAGACCGGAAAGCACCGTGGCCTGCAGGGTTTGTTCGATGAAAGTGTTGCCCTGGAGCACGATGTTCTCGCCGAGCCCCTCTGTCTTCAACGCACGAAACCGTTCTGCAACCTCCGGCGGAAAATCGGCCCAATGCATCGGCCGCAGCATTGTTTCCATGAAGGCGACGCCCCGCACCCGCTCCGGATGACGCGCCGCCCAATCCAGGGCAAGCGTACCGCCCCAGTCGTGACCGGCAAGGATGACGCCGGTCAGTTCCAGCGCATCGAACCAGGCATCGAGATAGCGGGCTTGATCGGCAAAACTATATTCAAGCGGCGGCCTGCCCGAACGCCCCATGCCGATCAGATCAGGAGCCAGACGGCGATAGCCCGGCAGGGCGGGGGTAATGTTTCTCCACAAATAGGACGTGGTCGGATTTCCATGCAGGAACACAATGGGCGTGCCCACGCCCGTTTCTTCGTAGTATATGGTTGAATCAAGAATTGAGATGGATGGCATGAGATTGGCCTCTTCAAATATAGTAAGGTGCCTGTCTAATACCAAATGGGCAGGTACCTGTCAATATCTGGAGGCTGCCTGCCTCGCGAATGGGAAACAGCACGCTGATGGGGTCACCAACGCCTAATCTTGGAATTCTTTTGCGGCTCCTGCATCAGCAATGGACGCAGGCTATCGACACCGCGCTCGATGAGGCGGGGTTCGTCGATATCCGTCCATCGCACTCGAACGTCCTGGCTTTCACGCCGTCATCCGGAATTCAGGTCAGCGAACTTTCGAAACTGTCGAAAACCCGCAAACAATCGATCACCCAGGCGGTGGAAGAGCTTGAAAAGCTTGGATATGTGGAGCGCCGGCCCGATCCGCGGGACAAGCGGGGACGCTTGGTCTTCCTGACGGTCCGGGGGCAGGCGGTGCAGCCCACGGCGATGGCGGCAGGCAAACGCATTCAGCAGAATTGGGAAAGTGTTGCCGGCAAGGAGACCATCGACGGTTTGACATCGACGCTGCAGCTCATACTCGAAAAATTGCCTCGCGGCGAATAGCGGCCCTGCGTACCATTTGGCCCGGGGTCTATGTCCGTGGGCCGCAGGCGGACTAGGCAGCTGCCGCCGTCAAATGCTCGACCAGTATCGATGCGCCGAGGATGATCAGCGCTGCACCGGCGACGGCTTCCGCCACACGTCCAAACCGCTCACCGATCAGCCGGCCGACAAGCATGCCGCCGGACGACATCAAAAAGGTGGCGACGCCGATCGCAAGGGCGATAACGAGTATATTGACGTTGAGGAATGCCAGCGAAATGCCGACGGCCATGGCGTCCAGGCTCGTCCCGATGGCGGTCGCCAGCAGCATATAGGCCGAATTTCCAACGCGCTCTTCCGTTTGCTGCCTTTGGCAACAAGCGGCGTACAGCATGCGGAAACCAACGGCTCCGAGAAGCCCGAAGGCAATCCAGTGATCGACCGCCTGGACAAAGCCGCTTGCGGCAACACCTGCAGCCCAGCCGATCAGTGGGGTGATGGCTTCCACTATCCCGAACACGGCGCCGGTACGAATGGATTCCGAAAATCGCGGGCGTCCCAATGCCGCTCCGCGGCCGACCGAAACGGCAAATGCGTCGACAGACATGCTGATAGCCAGAACAAGGATCGCTATGGGGGACATGGTAAGCGCCAGGCGGAACAATTCAGTTCGGTGGTGCCGTACGACCGCTCCGTCCGACAACACCACGGGTTCATCAGGCTTTTCGCAACTGACGGTCGGGATGTAGGGGGTGATGTGAAAAAAGTCAAGCAAAATCAAATAGTTAAATGCATATAGTAGTCATTTGCATCTGGGCGCTCGCGGTCCCTTAATATGGAGCGGGCGCAGTGCGATAGTCCGGAGAGCACCGGCGAGGGATATCCTGCCAAAACTGAGAACTGGTGGGAATGAGGCCCGGCACGGGGCATCGGGGGAAGAATATCGCCGGGCCTCATGTTGCCCTGGAGAGTAGCAACCTGAAAAATCTGATCTGCGGATATGGCTTTTTCAAGAAGAGAACCCGTCGGGCAGCCTTCATCGGTATCGGCAAGCCTGCCACGCCACGCCACGCCGGGAAATGGCATCAGCCACACGCCATGGGTGCGTTCAATTGAACGTTGATCAAGAAGGGCGTAATGTGGCGAGGGATAAATTGGAGGGAGCTGCCATGAAGAATATTCTTTCCCTGGTCGCCGCAGGTCTCATCGCGCTTGTGATGGGCCTGACGTCAATCGTATCCGCGCAAGCCTCGCCGATCTCCGTGCAACGTGCACCGGTCGCGTCGAATGTGGAGCTGGTGAAGTACAAGCACAATCGCGGCAAGCATTGGGGCCACCGCCATCATCATCGCCACGGCTGGAGAGGTCATCACCACCGCCGCCATCACTGGAACAATCGGCATTATCGTCCTGGCTATTGGAAGCACCATCGTGGTCACCGGTACTATTACCGGTACTAACGCCTCATAATGGCCCCAAACGGATTCTTAACCTTCAGACAGGGGAACGGTCACGGGGACATATTGAGGAGATGGGTATGACTCTAGTGAAGCGCAGTTTTGCTGCCGTCGCGTGCCTTGGCTTGCTGGTTGCCGGCACGGCACTCTCGACGACGGGCAATTACAGCCTTGTCGGTTCCGCACTGGCCAAGAATGGCAATGGTAATGGTGGCGGTGAGGGCGGCGGAAAGGGCAATGGCGGCGAAGGCCATGGCAATGCCAAGGCAGACCATGCGGATGACAAATCCAAGACCAAAGAAGCCGACCTGAGCGAAAATAATCTGGACAAGAACACGCTTGGTCCTCTCAACGCCGCGCATGCATCCGCACGGGCACGGGAACGGGCCTCCCCCAATTCCTCCGTCGGCAAGATCGCCGCTTATGAGCGCAGCCGCGAGGCAGCCCTTGCCATTAAAGACCCTACATTGAGGGAGCAGGCTCTTGCTGCCGCTGAAGCCAAACTGAGTATCGATTTTCATCGCACGCTCACCACGGCGCAAATTGACGAGGTGAACGACCTGCTGGACGCTCGCCGCTGAGGCTGGCGTGGCCCGTCGATAGGCCTGTCTGAAATTCCAGAAGGCTCCCGTGTCGCCGGACGCGGGCGCCTTTTGCGTTTCCGGTGCACTTGTCCCGTGCCGCCAGCCGCGCGTTTTGTCATGCTGGCGCAATGACGGGCGAATAATCGCCTTTCCGATGGACGTGATCCTTGCACCGGAGGCCTTGAAATGCCGTTTGTCGAGATACGATACAGTAGAGACAGCCTGAACGAAGCGGAAAGGCAGCGCATTGCAGATCGCATTGCCGTCATCGCCATGAACGCCGAGGGCCTGCCGGACAATCCTATGTCACGCTCAATTTCGATCGTCACCTATCAGGCCCTGGACGACGTGTATGTTGGCGGAGCAAAGGTTGCTGTGCCACGCTTTTTTGTGGTTTTTCATGCATTTGCCGAGGTCTTGACAAAGGCCGGTACTGCGATGGCCGTGATGGAAATGACGCAGGTCTTCGCCGAGGAAAGCGACTATTGCAGGGGCGCGGGAACGCGGACGGTCTGGTGCATCTTCAATGGCCTGACACCGCACAGCTTTGCGGGCGGCGGCCAGCTCGTGTCCTATGAACAAGTCCTGAAAATGACGTCCCAATGAGAGCTTGGCCGGAATGGTTGTACTCATGATGGAATGCCAATATAATATGGTCACGCGGGGGCTTGGCTGTTTTTGGGCGTCTCACATCATGCGTAAACTGACATTCGAATCCGTTACCGTAGAAACCAGGCAGATCGGCACATACCGCAGCATTGCCTCGGTGAAAGAAGCCGCTGAATTTCTGTCGGACGATTGGCCGGCCCGGCACGGGCCGAGTTATCTGGCTGCGCAACAAATATGCCTTGATGCCTTGAATGGCGAAAGAACGGTGGGCGAAGCCCGAAAAGCCTTCATTGCGGCGGCAAAAACAGTCGATATATTCGTACAGGACCGGCGTTGAAAACACGCTGATCGCCCTGCCTGCCTCGCCGTCATATCCAGACCATATTGGGATTGAAACGCTTGGCGAACAGGCTGTTGCCGTGCAATTGCTTGAACCGGGCCGCATATGGCCATATGTGAACACCATCGCTGCAACGCCGCCGCTATCGGAGTATCAATGTCGGACAAGATGAACCGTTTTCTGGGAGACACGCCGGGCCGTGTCCTGCTCAAGCTCATTCTCGTATCGCTTTTTGTCGGCGTGATCATGAATGCGTTCAACTGGTCGCCGCTCGATATTCTGTACGGCTTCGAGAATTTTGCCCGCCGCATCTGGAATCTCGGTTTTGGCGCGGTCGAGCGTTTTGCCGGTTATTTCCTCTTGGGCGCGGTCGTGGTTGTCCCGTGCTTCATCATTTTGCGGCTGCTGAGCTACAAGCGTTAAGCGCAAAAATATCGCCTTGGCCTGAATGAGCCACAATTGCTGGATATCGGCAGTGCGTCTCATTCAGGAATTGCTTATGCCCGATCATAGATTTCATTTGTCACGCCGCGGCTTTCTTGGGCTTGCCACCGTCTCGGCACTGTTGCCGCTGGCCGCCTGCCAGACGGTGACGCGCACGCCGGGGAAAAGCGCGGGTGTGTCTACGTCAGCCGCTTCGCTTGTGCAGAATATACGTTCTTCCAATGGATTGGCCGGCCTGACCGCCGATTCTTCTCTGGAAAGCGCGGCGCTGCAGCAGGCGGGTTACATGGCCAGCGCCGGCCGCATGTCCCATACGACCGGCTGGGGGCGGGATTTTGCCACCCGTGTGCGCAACAACGAGATCCACGGTATTGCTGCGGAGAATATCGCCGTTGGCCGCATGGAACTCGACCGGCTCTTTGCCATGTGGATGGCCTCGCCGCCGCATCGCCGCAATATGCTGGATCAGAAGTTCACCCGGTTCGGCCTGGCCTATTCGGAAGCTGCCAGCGGCAGCAGCCAGCGGTATTGGGCGCTGGTCCTTGCCAGCTGAACTATCGGCCAGGATTGGCCGATAGTTCTGGAAAAGCGCCGCGCGCAATGGCATAGGATACTGATAGCCCCTCTGGCGTCTTTCCCGGTGTCCCATGTCAACGCAAGTGTCCCATCCTGATGGATCAAAAATCGTTCGCCCATTCGAGGTGACGAACCGCCTGATGCTGTCGATCACGATTCCCGTGATGCTGGCATCGTTGACGACGCCCTTGCTCGGTCTCGTCGATACGGCTGTCATTGGCCAGCTCGGCGATCCGCATCTGCTCGGCGGCTTGGCAATCGGGGCCCTGGTTTTCGATTTTCTGTTCTCGACCATGAATTTCCTGCGCGCCGGAACAACCGGACTGGTGGCGCAGGCGATGGGCCGCCATGACAATGTGGAACAGCAAGCGGTGTTCTGGCGGGCAATCGGCATAGCCGTGCTTGTGGGCTTTGTTTTCATTGCGGTAACGCCGCTGGTGCTGACGGCAACGGTCCGCTTCATGAACCCGGATCAGGCGGTCGCCGATGCCATGTCCACCTATGTGTCGATCCGGCTCTTTTCCTCGCCGATGGCGCTGGGAAACTTTGTGGTGCTCGGTCTGCTGCTGGGGCAGGGCAAGGCGATGCAGGGCCTCTACCTGCAATTTCTGCTCAACGGCGTCAATGTGGTCATGACCTGCTGGCTCGGCCTGGTCATGGGCTGGGGCGTGGCGGGCATCGCCTGGGGAACCGTGCTTGGCGAAAGCGTCGCGCTGGTTGTCGGCCTGACCATGGTCTACTGGCAGTTTCGGGCCGTACCCAATCCATCGCTTGCGCGCATCCTTGACATGCCGGCCATCCGGCGGATGTTTGCGGTCAACCGCGATATCATGCTGCGCTCATTCTTCCTGCTGATCGCCTATGCCTATTTCACCCGTGCTGGAACGGAAGCCGGTGCCGTAACCTTGGCAACCAACGCCGTGCTGATGAACTTTCTGCTGATCTCAGGCTATCTCATTGATGGGGTGACGACGGCAGCCGAGCAGATTTCCGGCCGTGCCGTCGGTGCGCATTATCGCCCGGCCTTTGATCGCGGCATCAAGCTTTCATTCCTGTGGGGGCTGGTCCTGGCTTCGCTGATGGCGCTGTTCTTCCTCATCTACGGCAATGCCATCGTGGCGGTTCTGATCAAATCCGCCGATGTTCAGGCCTTGGCCGCGCTCTACATGCCATGGGCCGCCTTTGCGCCCGTTACGGGGCTCTTGGCCTTCCATATGGACGGCGTATTCATCGGCGCCACCTGGTCACGCGACATGCGCAACATGATGATGCTGTCACTGGCCGGGTACTTCGCCGCCTATTTCATTCTGCCGCAATTCATGGGCAATCACGGGCTCTGGCTGGCGCTTCACCTTTTCCTCGGGCTGCGCGGTCTGTCATTGCTGGCAATCCTGCCGCGGCGGGCGCGGCTGCAGTTCGCCAGCTAGATCGTTCCGGAGCGCTGGCGGTCGGCGCGATCCAGCGCATGCTGGATCAGCCGGTCCACCAGATCAGGGTAGGGAATGCCGCTTGCTCCCAGTGTCTTCGGATACATGCTGATATTGGTGAAACCCGGTATGGTGTTGACCTCGTTCACGACGGCGCTCATGTCCGGCCGCAGGAAGAAATCGACCCGTGCCATGCCTTCACAGCCGAGGGCCCGAAAGGCCAGGCCCGCCATGTCCTGCAGCTGTTCCCGGACAGATGCCGGAAGATTGGCAGGAATGGACAAGGCCGCGCCGTCGGCATCGATATATTTGGCGTCATAGGTATAAAAGCCATGGCTGGCGGCTGGGGCGATCTCGCCGGGAACCGAAACCGTCAATGAACCGTCGCTCCCTTCGAGAACGCCAAATTCGATCTCGCGGGCCTGGACAAACTCCTCGACGATGACCTTGCGGTCGTGCCGGAATGCCTCCTTGACGGCGGCCTCGAAAGCCTCGGCCGTGGCAGCCTTGCCAACGCCGACCGAAGAGCCCTGCCGGGCAGGCTTGACGAAGACCGGCGTGCCGAGCTCGCGTGCGATATCGTCAAACCCGGCGGTTTCGCCAAACTGGAGTGTCACGCCCCTGGCGACGGGCAGGCCGGCCTGCTTGAGCAGGCGTTTGGCGACGTCCTTGTCCATCGCCGTTGCGGAGCCGAGAATGCCGCAGCCGACATAGGCAATGTCGGCAACTTCCGCCAAGCCTTGTACCGAACCATCTTCGCCGCAAAGGCCGTGCAGCACGGGGAAGACCACATCGACCGGCGGTATTTCATGCGGCGCGCCGCTTGCCGGAATAACGAGAAGCCGGCCTTTACCGCCGGGCAGCAGGCTGATTTCAGGTCCGGTGGCCGGAACAGCCTTTGGCAGGCCACCATCGTCAAGCGCCGCAAGCAGCCACTGCCCGGTGCGGGTGATGGCGATAGGCACCACCTCATATTTTGACGTATCGATTGCCTTGACGACATTGCTGGCCGAAAGCAGGGAAACCTCATGTTCGGCCGAACGGCCGCCATATAGAACTGCCACCCGTCTCTTGCGTGTCATCACTCTGTTTCCATTTTGCTGGAGTTTATCCCTGCCATCCGTTGGATTGCGGAACAGTGGCAAAATTACGCTCTGCCGTCAGGCGGGAATGTCTTTCGCCGCCCAATCTGCAAGGTCGCGATCCCGCAATGCGCTGATATTGCTGACGCCATCGCGCTTGAGTGTGGCGGACATCTCCCTGAGGATTTCAGCAGCGAGCCCAGGGCCATGGTAGATCATGCTGGTATAGAGCTGGACGAGATCGGCACCCGCGCGGATCTTGGCGATTGCCGTCTTGGCGCTGTCGATGCCGCCGACACCGATGATCGGTAGCGCGGGGCCAACGCGCTGGCGCATCTTTGCCAGCACAATCGTGGAGCGATTGAAGATCGGCGCACCCGAAAGACCGCCGGTCTCGGCCGTGTGTTGCGGGCTGCGCAAACCGGTGCGCGACAGGGTGGTGTTGGAGATGATCAGGCCGTCCAGCGGATGCAGCGCGATTTCGGCAGCGATGTCATCGAGGCTGGCTTCAGGCAGATCCGGCGCGATCTTCAGAAAGACCGGGCGCCGGGTTCCGGATGGCGCTGCAACCGCATCGCGGGCCTCCAGCACCTTGCCGAGCAATTCCTTGAGGCTGTCGCGGGCTTGCAAATCCCGCAGGCCCGGTGTGTTGGGCGACGAGATGTTGGCGGTGAAGTAGGCGGCAAGCGCATGGAACTTCCGGATGCCGGCGACGTAGTCGGCCACGCGATCGGTTGAATCCTTGTTGGCCCCGATATTGACCCCGACAATTCCCGGGCGCTGCTTGCGCGATGACAGCCGCTGGAAAGCCGCTTCGTGGCCTTCATTGTTGAAGCCGAGGCGATTGATCACCGCATTGTCGTCCACAAGACGGAAAATGCGCGGCTTTGGATTGCCGGGTTGCGCCAGCGGCGTGAGGGTCCCGATCTCGGCAAAGCCGAAACCGAGCTTCAACAGCGCATCGGGCACTTCCGCGTTCTTGTCATAGCCGGCCGCCATGCCGAGAGGATTGGGAAATTTCAGCCCGGCAACGGTAAGCTGCAGGGCAGGGTCATCGCGCAGCGCGCATCCGGGAACAAGACCGGTCTTCAATGCCTTGATCGACATGCCGTGAGCGTCTTCCGGGTCAAAGGAAAACAGAACCTTGCGGCCCAACGACTGAAACAGCCCGCTCATGCGTTCATCTCCGGAAACTGGTGCTTGCCATCGGTGCCGAGCGGCAGCGGTTTGACCCACCGCACGGCCGCCATTGGCAACGAGGCGTAGAGGTGGGGGAAGAGATCGCCGCCGCGGGAAACCTCGTATTTCAGGGCTTCGCCCAACCGGTCGGTTTCAACGGCGACGAGCAGCAGGTCGTCCTGTCCGGCAAAGTGCTTGCTCGCCGTCTCCACCGCCTGTGCAGCGGTGGAGAAGTGGATATAGCCGTCGGCATGGTCGATCGGCGCCCCGTCGAACACACCTGCGGCTTCGGCCGCTTGCCACAGTGCCCGTGGGGCAATCTTGTAAATCAGTTTGCTCATGCGGATTTACTAGACGCAAAACCGCAATACGCAAAGGGTAGACTGATGCCGGTAACAGAAATCTCGGCGCGCATTCCCATTTTCGGCGTATTATCCTCTCAAGCTTCAGGTTCAGCATTTCGGAGGTCTGTCATGTCACGTACACGAACACTGCTTGTCGCCGTTGCGACGGTCCCGTTCCTCGCAATCGCAGCCTCGAGCGGCTCGGCGGCCGAGGAGACCACGCGTTATTCCCTGGAGAAAACCGACACCGGTTATGTCCGGATGAACAACAGCACCGGGGAGATGTCCATCTGCCAGGAAAAGTCCGGGCAGCTGATCTGCAAACTGGCTGCCGAAGAGCGCAAGGCCTACGAGGAGGATCTGGCTGATCTGAAGACCCGTGTTGCCAAGCTGGAAGACACGGTCGCCAGCATGGGCAAGATTCCCCCGGTTGTCCGTGAAGCGCTGCCTTCCGATGAAGAGTTCGAGAAAGGCATGAATTACATGGAGAAATTCATGCGCCGTTTCATGGGGATAGCCAAGGAATTCCAGAATGACGACAGCGGCTCCAAGCCGCAGCAGGCCCAGCCGCAGAAAACCTGAAACGGGTAAAATATGAGGCGCGCGGTCAAAGCACGTTTTCCCCGGAAAACACCGGAACCTTTGTTCGAAATGTCATTTTGTTCTTGATTTGTTCGCGTTTTTATACGACTTTAGTCCCTCGATATTGGACGCTGGAGGGACAGGATGAACGAGGGGCCAAGACTGATCGGTGAAATTTCCATCCGGCTTTTTGTGCGCCACGGCGACCAGCAAATGGCCATGGATTTTTATGAAAATGTATTCGGCGCGCGGGTGGTCGGGCGCCCTTACCTGCACAATGGCGCGTTGATTGCCGCGGAAATGCGGATGGGCGCGTCGGTGATCATGATTGTCGGCGCCAACCCCAAACGGGATGCGGATGCCTCGCTGGGCGGGCCGCGTTCGGTCCACGCGATTGGCGCGACACCTGTCATGCTCGACATCCACGTCGACGATGTTGATCGCGTCATGCACCACGCCACGTCGGAAGGCGGCCATGTGCGCAATGCCGTCGAGGAACTGGACAATGGTGACCGCGTCGGCGTGCTGACGGATCCCTTCGGTCACTTGTGGGTGGTCAAATCACGCCGCAAACATCTGGCGGCGTAATCAGGCAACCGGCTGCCCAACAACCGGTTGCCTGGGCTGCTATCAGGCTGCGAACCGTTTGGTTGCAGCAATCAATTCATGCACAATGCCCGGTTCGGTGACGGAATGCCCGGCATCTTCGACAATGCGAAGATCCGCTTCCGGCCAGACCTTTTTCAGATGCCAGGCGTTCAGGAGCGGCGTGCACATATCATAGCGGCCGTGCACGAGAACGCCGGGAATTTGGCGGATCAGATGGGCATTGCGCAGGAGGTGGTCATCCGTTTCAAAAAAGCCCCTGTTCTGGAAATAGTGGCATTCGATGCGCGCAAACGCGATGGCGAAATGGTCGCCGGCAAATGCCTCTTCGCGTGCAGGGTCCGGCAGGAGGGAAAGCGCCGAACCCTCCCAGCGCGCCCACAATTTGGCGGCTGCCAGCTGCACGGCTGGGTCGTCGTCGGTAAGGCGCTTGTAATAGGCGGCGATCATGTCGCCGCGTTCCGCCTCTGGAATATGCTCCTGGTAGGCTTCGAAACGGTCCGGATAGATGATGCTCGCACCGTTGGAATAGAACCATTCGATCTCGAAACGGCGGATCATGAAGATGCCGCGCAAGATCAGTTCGCTGACATGGGCGGGATGGGTTTGCGCATAGGCAAGAGCCAGCGTCGAACCCCACGAGCCGCCGAAAACCTGCCATTTATCGATGCCGAAATGGTTGCGGATACGCTCCATATCCGCCACGAGATCCCAGGTGGTATTCTCGCGCAGTTCAGCATAAGGCGTTGATTTTCCACAGCCTCTCTGGTCGAAAAGAATAATGCGGTAGAGTTCCGGATCGTGCAGCCGGCGCATGGCGGGGTTGATACCGCCGCCAGGGCCGCCATGGATCATGATGACCGGTTTACCCTGTGGATTGCCGCATTCCTCCACGTGGATGCTGTGCAGATCAGACACGGCGAGCATCTGCTCGGCATAGGGCTGGGTCTCGGGATAAAGTGTATTCGTTATCATACATCTTTCTTTCGAAAAGTGGCGAAATGGGTATATGATTGCGCGGGATTAAGGTTTTGCCAAGTCAATTCATGTGTTTAGCAGACATCTACGAACAGTCCGCATTGGTTCTGAACTTTCCCGCGCAATAGATTTGTCTTGATATATCAGGAGAATGCGCTTTAGTCGCTAATATTAAAACGATTAGATTTTTAGATGTTGTAATTTCAAAATGGAGACTTTTCAGGCATGAGATTTAAGTTTGTGATTGTGGACGATCATCCGCTTTTCCGGGGGGCGTTGAAAGCTGCACTTGTGTTGCAGACAGGCGATGCTGATATTATCGAAGTCAGCGATCTGGAGAGTGCGAAAAAGCATATCCTCGACGCAGCCGACGTTGACCTTGTGTTGCTCGATCTCGCCCTGGGCGGCGTCAGCGGCCTGACTGGTTTGATTGCTTTGCGTTCGCTGCATCCGAGTGTGCCGATAGCGATTGTTTCGGCAACCGATGATGCCGTTACCATCCGTACCGCGCTGGCGCTCGGCGCTTCGGGCTTTATTTCCAAATCCTCCACGCTTGATGAGATTGCCGACGCCATTGGCAGAATACTCGATGGCGAGATATGGTCGCCGCTGACCGGTCAGGGCGGGGGACAGCTGGATCAGGAACTGTTCGAGCTGGTTGGCCGCCTGCGCCGTCTGACACCGCAGCAGGGACGGGTTCTCGGCATGATGGCCGACGGCATGCTTAACAAGCAGATTGCGCATGAACTCAATGTGTCCGAGGCCACCATCAAGGCGCACGTCTCTGCGGTTCTTTACAAGCTTGGTGTTGAAAGCCGGACACAAGCGGTCATTTGCCTGTCCCGTTTCAACAGTACACCCGCACCTCTGAACGCCAGAGCGGTGGAGTTTCACTAGGGTAAGGCCCGCAGTGCCGGCGATCATTCAGGCATCCGCACGGGTGCCTTGAAGATGGGAAAGCAGCGATCGCAGGACAGCGGGCCGCACGGGCTTGTTGATCAACGGGATATCCTCAGCGGCGGCACGGTCGCGCAATTGGCTCGACCGGTCGGCGGTCACAAGGGCGGCCTGTATGCGACACCCATATTGGCTGCGCAGTTCCGCTATGAGATCCATGCCGTTCTCATCTCCGAGATTGTAATCGGCAAGGATAACGTCTGGCGGCTCCCCAAGACTGTCACGCAAGGCCAGCAGGGTTTTGCCATGGGTCAAGACATTGACCGTGCAGCCCCAGGTCTGGAGCAGCTCTTTCATGCCCGCAAGGGAACGCTCGTCATCATCGATGCACAGCACGCTCAGACCATCCAGTGTGCCATGCCGCTCCAAAGCCGGCGGGTTGCTGACGGCAGTGGAGCACACCGGCATTCTGATGGAAAACACCGAGCCCTTTCCGATGCTGGAGGACACGCGGATAGTCATCCCCAGCAGCGTGGCAATGCGCTCGACAATCGATAAGCCGAGCCCAAGTCCATCCGATTCGCGCATGCCGCGGGAAAGGCGGGAGAATTCGCGGAAAATGATGTTCAATTCGGTTTTGGCTATGCCTATACCCGTGTCAAGCACCTGGACCTCGACCGTATCGCCGCGACGGCGGACGCCCATCAGTATCTTGCCCGACTTGCAATATTTGATGGCGTTTGAAACAAGGTTTTGGAGAAGCCGCCGGAGAAGGTGGGGATCGGTCGCAACGGCAACGGAGCTTTCAACGAGTTTGAACTCCAGCGCTCTTTCCTGCGCCACCGGCAGAAAATCGTGAAAGACCTGCAGCAGCACGGTGTTCAACGGGATGGTCGATATCTCAGGCCTGAGGGCCCCGGCATCAAGCCGTGAAATATCGAGCAGCGCATTGAAGATCGATTCAACGGCCTCAAGCGATGAATTGAGGTTGGCCGCAAGCTCCTTCAACTGCGGCTTGGCAAGCTGTTCCGTCAGTGCCGAGGCATAGAGACGGGCAGCGTTGAGGGGTTGCAGAATATCATGCCCCGCATCCGCGAGAAAACGCGTCTTGCTGATATTCGCGTCCTCGGCGCGACGCCGCGCCTTGGCCAGTTCCTGATTGGCAAGGGTGAGCGCCTTTGTGCGTTCGCGCACCCGCGCGTCAAGGCGCTCATTGCCTTGCCGCAACATTCTGTCTGTTTCGACTGCCTGGGTGACGTCGGTAAAGGTTGCCACCATGCCACCGTCCGGTATGGCATTGGCCAGAATGTCGACGGTCCGGCCCGAATGACCGAGCATGATCCGCCAGCGCGCGGGCAGCGTCTCCAGTTCTTTCAGCACGACATGATCACTGTTTGCCGCGGCGTCTCTCGCCGCAAGAAGAAAAGAAACGATCGCATGGAATGGTGTGCCCATGCGCTGCAGGGGGTCGGGAAGATCGAGCATGAGCGGAAACGGCCGGTTCCAGCACATGAGCCGGAATTGCCGGTCGAAAACGCCGATGCCCTGATCCACGCGATCCAGCGCCGTTTGCAGCAGATCGCGGTTTTGCACCAGGGCTTCCGTGGCGTGTTCGAGCAGTATCTGCGTCTGTCTCTGGGCGGTTCCAGAGGGGCCCATGGCAAGGGACAGGATCAGTCTGGCGGATGGCGATCCGACAATACTGGAAAGCAGCTGTTCGGAGAAATGCACCGTTTTGAAATCGGCCGCGCCGTCGGGGATAATTCCTTGCTGGCCCTGGAAGGCATCGAATGCAAGCCGGGTTTGTTCAGCACCTATGTACCGGGATATGGTGTCCTTCAGCTGATCGACCGTCACGTTGGCATGGTGATTCCTGCTGGAAAGGGCGGCTTCCCCGGTTTCGGGGATGAAAATATTCGCTTGGATACGTTCAAGCGGCGCTGCACTTTTCGACAGGGAGCCAAGGATGAAGAAAACCAGGTTGGCGGTCAGGCTCCACAACAACCCGTTTACCACGGGACTTGCGTCCAGCCCCCAGAGATGATGCGGCCGCAAGAGACCGATACCATAGGGGCCGCCCGTAACAAGAGAGCATGACTTATCAAGCCAGGTGGGGAGAAGCATGGTGTAGAACCACACGGCCGTGCCTGCCGCCATGCCCCACCACGCGCCGCGTGCTGTGGCCCTGCGCCAGACAAACCCACCGAGAAACGGCGGCAGCATCTGCATCATGCTGACGGCGGAAATGAGCGAGAGTTCTGAAAAGTCGACATAATCCCTGATCGTGAACTGGTAGGCATAGGCGGCAAGCAGGATGGCCACGATGGAGTAACGCCGGATTTTTGGAATGATTGCCGTGTAGTCGTCCTTACCGGGCGGTGTCATCCGCCAGGACCAGTTCCACAGGATCGGCAGGATGAGATCATTGGAAATCATGATGGACAGCACAATGGTCGGTAAAACCAGCATGGTGGCTGCCGCCGAAAGACCTCCGGCAAAAGCGAGAATGGCCAGCCAGCCTTGATGCGCCTGGAGCGGGAGTGAAAGGAAGTAAAAGTCGGGGGAGGCATTGTGCGGGAGCTTCCAGGTTCCAATTGCCGCCAGCGGCAGCACAAGAAAACCGGCAATGGACAGGCATGCGGGAACCAGCCACCGCGCGGCCGACAATTCCCGTCTGCTCCTGTTTTCCACCACCGTAAGATAGAACTGGCTGGGAAAAAGCAATGTTGTCGCAGCGCCGATCAGCGCAAGCGCGACGATGTTCGCCAAAGAGACGGGCGCGTGCAGCGCCGGGATGGCAATCCCGCTGCCGGTGAGATGGTCGAACAACACATCCGGCGTGCCGAAAAGAAATGTCGTTGCGGCTATGCCCACGGCAATGAAGACAATCATCTTGAACGCGGAATCGCTGGCCAGCGTGCGCACGATGCTTTCATCGCGATCCATGGTTTGCGGCGATTTTTCGCTGTTGTGGATGATGAACAAGGCAATGACGCACAGAAGCCCCCACACCAGCCAATGGGGTTCATATGCTCTGTCCGCACTGTGCGGGGCCGGCGAGCCGGCAAAGACCTCGAAGAGGTAGTGGACGGCTGTGAGCTGCAGGGCGAGATAGGGAACGCCGCCGATCGTCGTGATGATCGTCACAAAAGCGGTCACCGAGAAACTCTTGCCGTAGCGCGCACCGATCAGGTCGGCGATGGAGGCAATACCCTGCGATTGTGCAAGCTTGATAACGCGATGAAAGAACGGAAAACCCAGGGTAAAGGCCAGCGCGATCCCGATGAACAATCCGATAAATTCAACACCGTTTTCGGCGGCATATCCGAGGGCGCCGTAGAACAGCCAGCTGCTGCCGCCCGATGCGAGACTAAGCGCATAGATAAGCGGCCGGTCCCCTCTGCGATCAAGGCGATTGCGCCGGCCGATGGTTTTGACCCGCACATACTGGGCAATGAGGTATAAAATCGCGACAAGCGCTACAGTCCAGCCCGTCATGGGCTTCAACCTTCCATCAATTTGCGATGAACGTGTTCATCAAAATGAATTAAATTTAAAAACTACCCGTCGAAAACACTTGAATAACCAGAGTTGCCGGCGCGGCGTGGAATATAAAACTTTTTATTAATAAATTGGGAACATCTGTTACTGTCAATCCGTGTTGCAACCTGCACCACTGGGGACTGACAGCTTCCAATTAACACGGAATACTGGAGAGTGGTATATCATGCTAAAGGAATTCAAAGAATTTGCCTTGAAGGGAAACATGGTCGATCTCGCCATCGGTGTGATCATCGGCGGTGCTTTCGGCAAACTGGTTGATTCGATTGTGAACGACATCTTGATGCCGATCATCGGGCTTATCACTGGTGGCGTCGACTTCTCCAATATGTTTATCCAATTGGCTGGTGCGCCCGCTGCCACGTTGGCTGCCGCACGCACCGCCGGTGCGACCCTTGCTTACGGCAACTTCATCACCCTGCTGATCAACTTCCTGATCATTGCCTGGGTTCTTTTCATGGTGGTCAAAGCCATGAACAGGCTCAAGAAGAAGGAAGCTGCAGCGCCGGAAGCTCCGGCTGCACCGACCAAGGAAGAAGTTCTGCTGACCGATATCCGCGATCTTCTGGCCAAGCGCTAGGACATTTCGCATTGGTTCAGAGACCCCGGCTTCGCGCCGGGGTTTTTGTTTCCATGATTGTCAGGAAGACGTCAGCAGACCATCAGCATCGGTGATGGGAACATCACAAATATCCGCGTGATTGTTGCGTTTCATTGCGTTACGTCTGCCTTTGAACGGGATGTGCATTTGGCACTGGAGATATTATGGGTCTGATTGAACATTTGCGCCATGAAGCTGCGGTGGCGCCGGAAAGCGGCATCGTAGCGGTGATGAACCATGGCAGGCGCCAGGACGGCGTCATTCCCCTCTGGGCGGGTGAAGGCGATCTTCCCACGCCGGATTTCATCAGGGATGCCGCAAATGCAGGTCTGGCCAATGGCGAGACCTTCTATACCTGGCAGGCTGGCATTCCGGAACTGCGGCAGGCATTGGCCGGCTATCACAAACGCCATTTCAACGTGGATCTGCCCGTCGAGCATTTTTATGTCACGGGTTCCGGGATGCATTCGATACAGCTCGCCATCCAGGCCACGGCCGGGACGGGGGACGAGGTTGTCTATGTGTCGCCGGCATGGCCGAATTTTGCCGCTGCTGCCGGCATAGCGGGCGCAAAGCCGGTGCCGGTGACGCAGGATTTCACCGGCAATGGCTGGACGCTCGATCCCCAAAAAATCCGCGACGCGATCACCCCCAGGACAAAGGCTCTGTTCATCAATTCGCCGTCCAATCCATCCGGGTGGACCGCCGATATCGAGACATTGAACGAAATATTGCAGATCGCCCGCCAGCACGGTCTGTGGATCGTCGCCGACGAGATCTACACGCATTTTTATTACGGTGCGCGCCGATCCCCTTCGTTTTTCGATGTCATGGATCCCGATGACCGGATTATTTTCGTCAATAGTTTTTCCAAGAACTGGGCAATGACCGGCTGGCGTGTCGGCTGGATGACCCTGCATCCCGCCCTCGGCAAAACCGTGGAGAACCTGATCCAGTATTCCAATTCAGGCGTTGCGCAGTTCATGCAGCGCGGTGCCGTCGCTGCCCTTGATCACGGGGACGAATTCATCCGGATGCAGGTGGAACGCGCGCGCAAGGCGCGCGACATTCTCTGCGCCAAACTCGCAGCCACGGGCAGGGTGCGCATGTCGCCGCCGGCAGGTGCATTCTACCTGCTGTTTGGCATCGAGGGCGTTACCGATTCCTACCGTGCAGCCTTCGACATCGTCGATGAAGCAAAGGTTGGCCTTGCGCCGGGCACGGCTTTTGGCGATGGTGGCGAAGCCTTCCTGCGACTGTGTTTTGCCCGGCGTATAGATCAGGTCGAGGAGGCTGCCGATCGCCTCGCAGACTGGATCAGGAAACGTTGAATCGCATACATCTGAATAACACTCAGGCCACCATTCTTTCGCTTCTCATCGCTTCGGCCGGCGCTTTCAGCGCCGGTTTTGCCGGTCTGCCCATCCCGTTTCTGCTCGGATCGACGCTTGCGGTCACGGCTGCCTCGCTTTCGGGCATCCGTATTCATCTGCCGGACTGGCTGCGTGCCTTCGTCTTCTTCATGCTGGGTATCCAAGCCGGGTCCGGTGTTTCCGCTGATACCGTCAACCAGATGGTGCTGTGGCCCGTCAGTTTCCTCATGCTCCTTGCAGCGCTCATCGCCGTGACCGGACTGACTTATATCATGCTGCGCAAGGGTTTTGGCTGGGATGGGCCTACCGCATTGTTCTCATCGTTGCCGGGAGCGCTTTCCTTCGTGCTGGTGGCCGCCATGGGAACGCAGGCCAACATGGTCAAGATCACCGTCGTTCAGTGCATCCGCCTGTTGCTTCTCATCGGCTTTCTCGCACCGCTCCTCGCCGTCATCGCCAGGAATGCGCCACATGTCGTGGTGGAGCTGAACGATCACTGGACGGTTCAGGAAGCGCTCATCCTGTTTGTCTGCGGTCTTGCCGGCGCGCTCCTCGGCCAGTACACGCGCGTGCCCGGCGGCATGATGCTCGGTGCCCTGCTGGCAAGCGCGGCACTGCACGCCTCCTCCATCGTGACAGCGGTGGTTCCGCGCTCGATTGCGGATATCGGATTGATTATTCTGGGCGTGCTGATCGGGTCAAGGGTGGGTGCGGAACATCGTACCCAGCTTGTTCGCTATCTGCCGGCTGCCCTTTGCGCCTTTGTTATCGGAACGGCCGCCTCTTTTCTGGCAGCCGTCGCGGTTTGGTATATCCTGGATATACACCCTGCGCAGATCGCCCTGGCCTTTGCGCCGGGGGCGCTGGAAGCGCTGACGGTGATTGCATTTTCCCTGGGCGTCGATCCGTCCTACGTGGCCTCTCACCACGTGGCACGATTTCTGATGATTGCCTTTGCCGTGCCGTTTCTGGCGCGCTGGCTGAACGATACGGACGCCAACAAATAAGCCCGCCATTTCATTGAAACAGCGGGCTTTTGCGAATTCAGGAAGCGTGGTTTCAGCCGCCGGCCTTGGAAACGGCGAGTGTCACCACGCGCTCGCCCGTCTTGACGGACGGGGCGTTGTCCTTGGCGAAGGGAATGCCGAGTGCCGTCCAGACCTCAACCAGTGCGTCCTTCAGTTCGAGCACCAGTTCATCGGAGTGGAAGGGCGTCGGCGTGACGCGCAGCCGCTCCGTGCCGCGCGGGACGGTGGGATAATTGATCGGCTGGATATAGATGCCGTGCACCTGAAGCAGCCGGTCACTTGCCATCTTGCACAGCTCGGGATCGCCGACATGGATCGGGACGATATGGGTCTGCGATTGCATGACTGGCAGGTTGGCGGCGGCCAGAACATCCTTGGTCAGCTGCGATTGCTGCTGATGCAGTCTGCGTTCTTCCTGCGAGACTTTCAGGTGCCGGATCGACTGGGTAGCCGCAGCCGCGATCACGGGGGGAAGGGCGGTGGTGAAGATGAAGCCGGGCGCATAGGAACGAACGGCATCAATCACGGTCTTGGGACCGGTTATGTAACCGCCCAGGGTGCCGAAAGCCTTGGCCAGGGTTCCTTCGATGATATCGATGCGGTCGGAGAGACCTTCCTGATCGGTGATGCCGCCGCCGCGATTGCCATACATGCCCACCGCATGAACCTCGTCGATATAGGTCATGGCATTGTATTCCTCGGCCAGATCGGCAATGGCCGCGATCGGAGCGATATCGCCGTCCATGGAGTAAACCGATTCGAACACGATCAGCTTGGCGCGTTCCTTGCCGGCAGCCTTCAGCAGATCTTCGAGATGTGCCACATCGTTGTGACGGAAAATCTTCTTCTCGGCGCCAGAACGGCGCACGCCTTCGATCATCGAGGCATGGTTCAATTCGTCTGAAAGGATCAGGCAATTGGGCAGAAGCCGCGCAATCGTCGATATCGATGCCTCATTCGACACGAAGCCAGAGGTAAAGACCAGGCCGGCTTCCTTGTTGTGAAGGTCGGCCAGCTCGTTTTCCAGCTCGACGAGAGGATGGTTGTTGCCGGAAATGTTGCGCGTGCCGCCCGCACCGGAGCCCATGCGGCTCGACGCATCATGCATGGCTGCGATAACCGAGGGATGCTGACCCATTCCCAGATAATCGTTCGAGCACCATACGGTGATTTCACGTGTGGAATCGGCAGTGCGCCAAAGCGCGCGTGGAAATCTCCCCACGATCCGTTCCAGATTGGCAAAGACCCGATAGCGCTTTTCAGCGTGCAATTGGTCGATCGCGTCTTCGAAAAACCGACGATAGTCCATGAACTGCTCCTGTATTCTGGACTTAGTAGCGTTTTTGCGGGCTAAAATCCATGACGAGAAGGTGGGCAATTTGCCACGCTTGGCAAATCGCGGGTCTGCCGGCGCAGCCGGTGGCATTATACCGTTGAAAGAGCGCCGGTGATATGGGAAGCGCCGGAAATCGGTTCCGCCCATTCCTGCGGCGGGATCATGCGAAATTCTTTCGCCACATTATTTTTATGATGCATCTTCAAAGCTTTGCAGACCTGCCAAAATGCGGCAAGATATCGCAATGAAACTGTTGGCGTGGTTCAGGGGGTTGGCTGATGACAGTACTCATAACCGGGGGCGCCGGCTATATCGGCAGTCACATGGTCTGGGAATTGCTCGATTCCGGTGAATCCGTCGTGGTCATCGATCGCCTTTCCACCGGGTTTGAATGGGCGGTCCCGGCGGAAGCCAAGCTGATTGTTGGCGATATCGCCGATCAGCACCTCGTGCGCGATACGATCGAACGCAATTATGTCGATGCGGTCATCCACTTCGCCGGTTCCGTTGTCGTGCCCGATTCTGTCCGGGATCCGCTGGCCTATTATGAAAACAACACCTCGAAATCCCGCACATTGATCGAAGCGGTGGTCAAGTCCAACGTCAAGAACTTCATCTTTTCATCGACGGCCGCCGTCTATGGCGACGGGGGGCTGGAGCCCGTTACGGAAGAGACGGTTCTGTTGCCGCAGTCGCCCTACGGTGTCTCCAAGCTGATGACGGAATGGATGCTGCGCGACACGGCCGCGGCCCATGATTTTCGTTACACGGCGCTGCGCTATTTCAATGTGGCCGGGGCCGATCCGAAGGGCCGTTCCGGCCAGTCGACGCGCGGGGCGACGCACCTGATCAAGGTTGCCTGTGAAACGGCACTGGGAAAACGGCCCTATATGGAAATCTACGGTCACGACTTCCCCACGCCGGATGGCACCTGCGTGCGGGACTATATTCACGTCAGCGACCTCGTGGCCGCCCATCGTCTCGCATTGGACCGGCTCCGCACCGGCGCCAGCAGCATTGTCGCCAATTGCGGCTATGGCCGGGGATATTCGGTGCGCGACGTGATTGAAAGTGTCGAGCGCGTTCATGGGAGATCGATTGACGCGCGCCTGACGGACCGGCGGGCGGGTGATGCCGCATCGGTTGTGGCCAATAGCGCGCGGGCGCGAAAAGACCTGGGCTGGGAACCCCGTTTTGATAATCTCGATGTGATCGTCGAAACGGCGCTCGCCTGGGAAAAGGGTCTTGCAAGCCGCAATTCAGGGCGCTGATTGTTGTCCCGGTTGCGCAACACCGCCGCGTGGCGCGGTGTGCTTCTGGTTGGTAAACCGGTCATGCGGCGGAGAGACACATTGCTTTAACCTGTGTCATCCTAGAAAAGGGGAACCTTCTTCGCTGGGAAGGTGTTTAAAGACCACGAAGTAGAGTTGGAGTAATACGATGGGCGGTGCCAACCGGGCCAACGAAAAACAGTTATCCAGGATTATGCGACGACAAATTTCCCAGTCGTCCTACCGGACCGCTATACGGGCTGCCGGTATCTACAAGGTTGAGGATACAGTGCCGGAAAGCCTGCTCGACCAGCTCCGCCGCCTGGACGAAGCCGAATACAAGCAGGCGAAATAAACGGATAGCCCTGACGGGCCCATCGGCATCCCCCGATCCAGATCAGCATCACCGCCAGAATGCGTAGAAGAGGTGGACGAAGTCCACCCCCTGAAGTCCGCTGTGTCAGGCAGCCAGAGCCAGGTGACTGGTCTGTTCCTGTGCGGTCGCAATTGCCTTGGCTTCGGCTTCCGGTCCCATGCCAACACCTTCGATGCGAACCACTTCAACATCGGTCATGCCGAGGAAGCCGAGCACGGATTTAAGATAGGGCGTGGCGTGATCGAGAGCGGACGCCGGGCCGGCAGAGTAAATTCCGCCCGATGCGATCACCAGATAGACCTTCTTGCCCGTAACGAGACCCTTGGGACCATCTTCGCCGTAGCTGAAGGTTTTGCCGGCGCGGGCGATGTGGTCGATCCACGATTTCAGCGTCGACGAAATGCTGAAATTGATGAACCCGGTCGAGATGACGATGCTGTCGGCGGCAAAGAGTTCATCGACGGCCTGGTCCGAAACCGACACGACCCGCTGCTGTTCGGCGGTGCGTGCCTCCACGGGCGTGTATATGCCGGCCGTGTAATCGGCGCCGATGTGCGGCAGCGGGCGGCTGGCAAGGTCGCGTGTGACGATCGTGCTGCCCGGCGTTGCCTGCTGCAGTTTGCGTGCGAACTCCGTGGCGACCTGAGTCGAGTGGGAAGCTGCACCGCGCGGGCTCGATGTGATGAGAAGTATGGATGACATGGTTTTCGTACCTTCCAAAAGGACAATGAATTGATGCCCGTAATTTGGTGCTCGACATCCATTTAGAAAACTGGGAAAATATCTATCAAACCCATCTATGGATTAGATAGATCATGCAGCCCAATCCGACACTCGATCAGCTCCAGGTCTTCCTTGCCGTTGCAGACACGGGCAGCTTTTCCGCCGCGGCGCGCCATCTCAACCGGTCTCAGTCGGTCATCAGCTATACGATCGCCAATCTGGAAGCGCAGCTGGAGCTGCAGCTGTTTACCCGTGGCGGAACCCGGGAACCGCGCCTGACGGAGGCGGGGGTCGCCATGCTGGAGGACGCCCGGCGGATGGCATCGGCGCTGCAGGGGTTGCGCGCGCGTGCCGAGGGTCTCAAGGCGGGACTGGAAGCGGAAATAGCGATTGTTGTCGACGTGTCCGTGCCATCGCCGGTGCTGATATCCGTGCTGAAAGCCTTCCAGGAGCAATTCCCGACCGTGAGCCTGCGGCTGCATGTCGGGGCGCTCGGCATGGTATGGGATCTCGTCCAGAAGCGGCAGGCGGATATCGGCATTGGCGGGCCGCCGGTTCAGACCAGCGATGACCTGACCACGATCCGGGTTGGCGAGATGACCATGACACCCGCTGCCGCGCCGGATCATCCCCTGGCCCTCTACAAGGGACCGGTGCCGCTCTCGTTCATCCGCGATCATGTCCAGCTGGTGGTGACGGATCTGTCCGAGCAGACCAAGGGCCGGAACTTTGGTGTTTTCGCCTACCGGACATGGCGGTTGACCGATGTGGGGATCAAGCATGACCTGATGGTCGCCGGGCTGGGCTGGGGCGGCCTGCCCAAATGGATGATAAAGGACGACGTTGCCGAGGGCCGGCTGGTGGAACTGGACCTTGAGCCCTATCCGGAAAGTCATTACTCGCTCTTTGCCCTCCACATGGCCGACAACCCCCTTGGTCCGGCTGCAAAATGGTGGGTTGAGCGATTCGCGCGGGAAATGGCCGCTTGTGCCTACTGAGCGGTCTTTAGACCGAATCTTGCCTGCGGCAACCCAGGCGTCATGTTGAAAATGTTATGTACAGATTCGCAGACAAGCATGCTCGCCGGCGCTAGAATTGGCGCTGCAGCTGTTTCTCATATATTTGATGGATACCGTTATATGTCATATCTGCAGTTTCGGCCCGGCCCACTTTCATCTGAGTTCGCATAAATGCCCATACCCATCCTGATGTACCATCAGATCGACAAACCGGCAGGGCGCGGCAGTCCGTTCCGCTATCTGACCGTCGATCCGGCCAATTTCCATCGCCAGATGAAATGGCTCAAGCGCATGGGATATGCCGGATTGTCGATGCGGGATCTGCAGCCCTATCTGGCGGGCCAAAAGACCGGCAAAGTGGTGGGCATCACCTTTGACGACGGATTTCGCAACGTCATGACGCATGCACTGCCGGTGCTTGATGCGCTTGGCTTTACCGCCACGAATTATTTTGTCAGCCGGCAGATCGGCGGCTCCAACATATGGGATGCCGATGTCGGCGTTCCCCATTCGCCCTGCATGTCCCGTGCGGAAATGCTGGAATGGGCGGCATCGGGGCATGAAGTCGGTGCGCACACGCTCGATCATGTGCACTTGACCGAGGTCGGTCCTGACGAGGCCCGGCGGCAGATCGCCGACGTGCGCCGCGAACTCGAGGATATGCTGGGCAGTGCGGTGGACGCATTTTGCTACCCCTATGGCGATTTTTCCCGAGAGATCCGGCAAATGGTCGAGGAGGCGGGATATACCACGGCGACCACCACGCAGCGCGGGCGGGCGACGCCGCAGCATGATATGCTGCTCTTGCCCCGCAAGATCGTTCGCCGGACCGATGGCTGGCTGAACGTCCTGCGCAAATCCGTCACCGGTTGACGATGGGAAATCTCGTGCCCGGAGAACCAGCGAAGACGCGCAGCATCTGCGTCGGGACCATCACCCGCAACCGGCCGGTGATGCTGAAAAGTCTCTTCGAATCCTATGCACGGATGCAGGTTCCGGCGGGTACCAGCATCCGTTTTGTCGTGGTCGAGAACAATGACCAGCCAACCCTTTCCGACGTGGTGGAAACGTTTCGGGCGCTGTTGCCGCAGTCCACCGTTCAGTACGAAGTTGAACCGCGTCTCGGCATTGCCTTTGCCCGCAATCGGGTTCTGGATTGTGCGCTCGATGCGGGCGATGACCTGTTGACCTTTGCCGATGATGACGAAACCGTCGAACCGGACTGGCTCGTTCAGCTGCTTGCCGAGCGTGATGTCTTTGATTTTGATATTGTCGGGTCTCCGGTTCGGCTCGCGCCGCATGGTCCGGATGTGACGGTGTGGCAGAAAATGATCTGGTCCGGCATGGACCGGGCCAACCGCAACAGCGAAGCAAAATATCTGCGCAGGCGCAATGCCGGGCAGGGTGACCGGATACGCATTGCCACCGGCAGCTGGATGGGAAATCTGGCATTCTTTCGCAGAACCGGCGTGCGCTTCGACAATGCGCTTGCACTGGCTGGCGGCGAGGATTGGCGCCTGTGGGCGGACGCGCGCAGGCTTGGTGCCAAGACAGGCTGGACTCCGGCCGCTGTCGCTTATGAAACCGTACCGCAGGACCGCCTCACCTTCGCCTACCAATACCGGCGCAGCCGGGACATCAGCATCATTGAAATGCGCACCAAGCTGAACAAGCACAGGACTGCAACGCTTCTGCGTCTGCCGGGCTCGCTCATGGGCCGCCTGCTGTCGCTTTGTCTTTATCTGATGGCCGTACCGTTCACGCGGGGACGAACGCTGGTCAAGGCGGCATCGCGCCTGGGCAGTATCGTCGGCGTCCTGCGGGCATGCATGGGCAGCGAATCAGCCCACTACAAGCGCGTCAGCGGAACATGACACCTGATCGTCGATCAGGCGGTTTCGTCAAAATGATCTGTGGATAACGTCCGTCTGACGGATGATCGTCCGATCATCGAAAAGACTGGTGCTGCGAGAGAGGATTGAACTCTCGACCTCTCCATTACCAATGGAGTGCTCTACCACTGAGCTACCGCAGCTGATTTGCGAACGCGGCGGACTTCTGCCATATCATTGCTCAAATCGCAAGCAAGCAATTGTAATCTCTTGGGCAAAATATCAGTATTTGCCAAAAGCCCAGTATTTACGTGGAAAAAAGCCACGCTGGAGCACACGGATTTTGAAAGACCACTTATGACATCGCCGTCTTCGAAAAACCCGAATTCCGAGCAAATAAGCCGTGAGAAGCGGCGTTCAGAGCAATTACGGGCGAATCTGGCGCGTCGCAAACAGCAATTGCGTTCCCGGCGCTCCGGGGCTGCAGATGACCGGGACGAGGGAATCACCGCTGCAGAACAGACATCCCCCGATACCCCGACTTCGGACTCTTGACCGGTCGCGCCGCGATCGAAGCATTTCTTGAACCATTCTGTGCAATGGTTTAGATCAACCGGCTCTGCAAAGGGTCTCAACGACAGGACGGGTCTATCCCCGCGAAAGTGACACATTATGGATCGTATCAAGATTGTTGGCGGTAACAAGCTCAATGGCATCATCCCGATTTCCGGTGCCAAGAATGCGGCCCTGCCATTGATGATCGCGTCGCTGCTGACGGATGATACGCTGACGCTGGAAAATGTGCCGCACCTGGCTGACGTTGAACAGCTGATCCGCATTCTCGGCAATCACGGCGTCGACTATTCGGTCAATGGCCGGCGCGAACGCCAGGATGGCGCCTATTCCCGCACGATCCATTTCACTGCCCGCAATATTGTCGATACAACCGCCCCTTATGAACTCGTTTCCAAGATGCGTGCCAGTTTCTGGGTCATCGGACCGCTTCTGGCGCGCATGGGTGTTGCAACCGTGTCGCTGCCGGGCGGCTGCGCCATCGGCACGCGTCCGGTGGACCTGTTCATCGACGGTCTTCGCGCGCTCGGCGCCGACATCGAGATCGAGAACGGCTATGTCAAGGCCAGCGCCAAGGGCGGCCTCGTCGGCACGCGCTTCACCTTCCCGAAAGTATCGGTCGGCGCCACCCATGTGCTGATGATGGCCGCGACCCTGGCCAAGGGTGAAACCGTCATCGAGAATGCCGCGCAGGAACCCGAAGTCGTCAACCTCGCCGATTGCCTCAATGCCATGGGTGCCCGCGTTAGCGGAGCAGGCACGCCCACCATCACCATCGAGGGCGTGACCAGCCTCTCCGGTGCGCGCGTTCGCGTCATTCCGGACCGCATTGAAACCGGCACCTACGCCATGGCCGTTGCCATGACCGGCGGTGACGTGATCCTCGAAGGCGCCGATGCCAGCCTTCTCAGTGCGGCACTGGAGACACTCGGACAGGCCGGCGCGGAAATTTCCGAAACAAATTCCGGCCTGCGCGTTGTGCGCAACGGCCATGGCATCATGCCGGTCGATGTGACAACCCAGCCGTTCCCGGGTTTCCCGACCGATCTGCAGGCGCAGTTCATGGGCCTGATGACCAAGGCCAAGGGCACATCCCACATCACCGAAACCATTTTCGAGAACCGCTTCATGCACGTGCAGGAGCTGGCGCGCCTTGGTGCGAAAATTTCCCTGTCGGGGCAAACCGCCAGGATCGAAGGCGTGGAGCGCTTGAAGGGCGCGCCGGTCATGGCGACGGATCTGCGTGCATCGGTTTCGCTGGTTATCGCCGGTCTGGCCGCCGAAGGCGAAACGACGGTCAACCGCGTTTATCATCTGGATCGCGGCTTCGAGCGTCTGGAAGAAAAACTGTCCCGTTGCGGCGCGGTTGTCGAGCGCATCAGTGACTGATTGAGCGCTGTTCCTTCTGCTGGCGCACTTTCTCCCCACGCCAGAATTCCATTTGTCTGAACTTTCCTCTAACAGGGAAGGGAGCATGGCGCATTTTGCGCGCCATGGTCCTGAAAAGTTATGCAAAGGGTAGACATGGACACTCTCAAACTCATCGCGCTTGATGAGGAAGATCTGCAAATCCTTTCTGCGCATCTGCAGGATTCGGTGCTGAAAATAGCCGATATCGATTATCTGCCGGGCGAAAGCCGTCTGGTCCTGGCCGTCAACCGGTTTGTCTGGGAATTGGCCGCCGATGGCAAACGCCACCGCAGCTTTGAACGCCGGCGCACGGCGCTGCATTTCGCGCGGGTGAAGAGCCTCAAGGCAACCGGCATCGATCGCCGTTTCAAGGACGATGTGCTTTCCCTGCTGGTGATCCGTTTCATCGTTGGCGATGCGCCGTCAGGCGTGATCGAGCTGACATTTGCCGCCAATAGGGCGTTGCGGCTCGAGGTGGAAGCCATCGAGGCGCAGCTGACCGATCTCGGGCCCGCGTGGGAAACCGATTTCAAGCCGGAACACGAAGCCTGACAGGCAAGAGGAGCAGTTATTGTGGTTTTGGTGTTGAGGCAGTCCGATCCTGATTTTGAATCCCGGTTTTCCGCGTTTCTTCTGACCAAGCGCGAAGTGTCTGAGGATGTGGATCGCGTGGTGGCCGATATTATTCATCGCGTGCGCGCCGAAGGCGATGCGGCGCTTATCGACTATTCGCAGCGTTTTGACCGTATCGACCTTGTCGAGCACGGTATTGCCGTCACCTCGGCCGAAATCGATGCAGCGATGGCGGCAGCTCCGCTGGAAACCGTCGAGGCGCTCAAGCTTGCCCGCAACCGCATTCATTCGCACCACCAGCGGCAGATGCCGCAGGACGACCGCTATACCGACGCGCTGGGTGTGGAACTCGGGTCGCGCTGGACGGCGGTGGAATCGGTCGGGCTTTACGTGCCGGGCGGCACGGCCAGCTATCCGAGCTCGGTCCTCATGAATGCTGTCCCGGCCCAGGTTGCCGGTGTCGAGCGCATCGTCATGGTGGTGCCGTCCCCGGACGGAAAGCTCAATCCCCTGGTTCTGGTGGCTGCACGTCTTGCCGGTGTTTCCGAGATTTACCGGGTGGGCGGCGCCCAGGCGATCGCCGCGCTGGCCTACGGCACCCAAACCATAGCACCGGTGTCGAAGATCGTCGGTCCGGGCAATGCCTATGTGGCCGCTGCCAAGCGCCGCGTCTTCGGTACGGTCGGCATCGATATGATCGCAGGTCCGTCGGAAGTCCTCGTTCTGGCCGATAGCGACAATGATCCGGACTGGATTGCATCGGACCTCCTGGCCCAGGCCGAGCATGACACGGCCTCGCAGTCGATCCTGATCACCGATGACGAGGCGTTCGGCAATGCCGTGGTGGCTGCGGTGGAACGTCAGCTGGCAAGACTGCCGCGCACGGAAACGGCAAGCGCCAGCTGGCGCGACTATGGGGCGGTCATCCTGGTCGAGGATTTGCCCTCTGCACTGCCGCTGGTCAACCGCATCGCGGCTGAGCATCTGGAGATCGCAACCGCTGACCCGGAAGCCCTGCTGGCGGGCGTGCGCAATGCGGGAGCCATTTTCCTTGGCCGCTATACGCCCGAGGTGATCGGCGATTATGTCGGCGGCTCCAACCATGTTCTGCCGACAGCGCGGTCAGCCCGCTTTTCCTCCGGCCTATCGGTGCTTGACTATGTCAAGCGAACGTCCATCCTGAAGCTGGGTGTGGAACAGTTGCGCGCTCTGGGGCCGGCGGCGATAGAACTCGCGCGCGCCGAAGGTCTCGATGCGCATGGCAATTCCGTCGCGATCCGGTTGAACCTGTAGGGTGACAATGACAGCAACGGGCAATACCGATGCGCGATTGATCGATGTGGAGCTGGACGAGACCATCGGCCGCTCCACGCCCGACGTCGAGCACGAGCGTGCCGTTGCCATTTTTGATCTCATCGAGGAAAACAGCTTCCGTCCCGTCAATGACGAGGGAATAGGCCCCTATCGCCTGAAGCTTTCACTGATCGAGTCGCGTCTTGTCTTTGCCATTTCGCGTGAGGCCGGCGACGATGTGGTTACCCACATTCTGTCCCTCACGCCGCTGCGCAAGGTGGTGAAGGACTATTTCATGATCTGCGAGAGCTATTACGAGGCGATCCGCTCCTCCAGTCCAAGCAAGATCGAGGCCATCGACATGGGGAGGCGGGGGCTGCACAATGAAGGATCGCAAGCGCTGATGGATCGCCTGAACGGCAAGATCGAGGTGGATTTCGATACCGCGCGCCGCCTCTTTACCCTGGTATGTGTGCTGCATTGGCGGGGGTGAGCGAACCGGTGGGCGCCGAACCCGACAAACTCCCGGACGGGCAGGAGCCTGCCAAACGGAGCATGCCCGGTGCCGTGCTGTTCATCTGTGGCATGAATTCTATCCGCTCGCCCATTGCCGAAACCCTGGCCCGCAGTCTGCTGCCGCCGCGGGTCTATGTGGCCTCGGCCGGTGTCGAAAAAGGCGATCCCGACCCGTTTGTCGACGCCGTGCTGGAAGAACTCGGGTTGAAGCGCATTTCCCTGCACCCGCGGACCTTCGAAGAGCTTGAAGACGACTATTTCGATCTGATCATCACCCTGTCGCCCAAGGCCCATCACATGGCGCTGGAGCTGACGCGAACGACATCGGTCAATGTGGAATACTGGCCGACGCCCGATCCGACGCTGGTGCGCGGACGCCGTGACCAGATCATGGAGGCCTATCGCGACGTGCGCGACAACCTCAAACACCATATTCAGGCGCGTTTCGGCTAGGCAATTCGAACCTTTGTCAGCCCGTACACAATTGCGTTGAACTCCCTTGTTCACAAATGCCGCGCAATACTATAGGTTCCGCCCAAAATTGCGGTCGAGTGTGACCGCAAATTCCTTTCTGGAGATAGAACTACGCATGGCGAAAGAAGAAGTACTAGAGTTTCCCGGTCTCGTGACGGAGCTGCTGCCCAACGCGATGTTCCGGGTCAAGCTTGAAAACGATCATGAAATCATTGCTCACACGGCCGGCCGTATGCGCAAGAACCGCATCCGCGTTCTGGCGGGTGACAAGGTTCTTGTCGAAATGACCCCATACGATCTGACCAAGGGTCGCATTACCTACCGCTTCAAATAACAGTCCTCCCGGCTTCGGCCTGACTTGTCCGCAGGACACGATTTTCCAGGAATGCGTTCATGAGCGATCAACACAAACTGGTTCTGGCATCCGGCTCGCCGCGTCGTCTGGCGCTGCTGGGCCAGATCGGCCTGGAGCCTGATCGCCTGTTGCCCGCCGACGTGGACGAAACGCCTCTGCGTGCCGAGCATCCGCGTTCGCTCGCGCGCCGTCTGTCACGCCTCAAGGCTGAAAAGGTGGCTGGCGAATTGAAGGGCGATGCGGACCTTGGCCAGTCCTATATCATCGCGGCCGATACGGTTGTCGCGGTTGGCCGCCGCATTCTGCCCAAGGCTGAAATTCTCGACGATGCAACCAGCTGCCTGCGCCTTTTGTCCGGCCGTTCGCATCGTGTTTTCACCGGTCTTTGCCTGGTTACGCCGAAGGGCAAGATCCGCCAGGATCTGATCGAAACCCGGGTGCGCTTCAAGCGTCTTTCGCGCGAGGAGCTGGAGAGCTATCTTGCATCGGGTGAATGGCGCGGAAAAGCCGGTGGCTACGCCATTCAGGGACTTGCGGGCGGTTTTGTGGTCAAGCTGGTGGGCTCCTACAGCAACGTGGTTGGCCTGCCGCTTTACGAGACAGCTGGTCTCCTGCATGGCGAGGGTTATCCCGTCTATGCCAACTGGCAAGCATCGGCGCACTAGGTTTAGACGAATGGACGAAAACAAAAGCGCGGCGAAGGTAACGCCATTGCGGCCGACACGGCCATGCCCGGAATGCAAGCGGCCATCGCAGCGGGAGCACTATCCCTTCTGCTCAAGCCGTTGCCGCAACGTCGATCTCAATCGCTGGCTGACGGGTGCCTATGTTCTTCCGGCGGTTGAAAGCGCCGATGACAGCGAAGACGACACCGAACGCTGAACGCAGCGCCGTGAAACGTTTCACAGCTTGATCACACGCGGTGTGGCGGGCTGTGCCAGCACGATATTGATCGCACGCAGCACATGGATACTGTCGCTCAGGGGCATGGTCTTCGCACTTGTTTCACCCCTGCGCGTGGCTTCCATCACCGCCATGGCTTCAAACTGCAGGCCATTGCCTTCAAACGGATAATCTTCGCTTCTGCGCCCGGGGACCGGCAAGCGGTCGAGCAGCCTGCCAAAAAGGCCTCCTGGCCGTTTCAGCGGGCCGAAGGGCGTTGCGGCCAGGAAGGGCCGGTAAGCCGTCAGCCGCTGTGCCTTGAGGAAGGGTGCATCGAGCCGCAGCGTGCCCAGGGTTCCCTCGATCACGCAATGATTGGCACCGTTGCGGTCAAAACCGCAGGAAAGAATCGCGTCGGCCCCATCATAGTGCAGTGCTATCTCCGAGCTCATATCCACGCCATTGGGCGCGGCGTGCCACAGGCCGGATACTTTTTGCGGCTGACCGAGAAAATGCATTGCCAGGGAGACGCCGTGAATGCCGAGATCCAGCGTGGCGCCGCCGCCGAGGGAGCGGTTGAACAGGCGGTTTTCCGGCGCGTAATCCTCGGCATAAGCGAGTTCGGCGGTGATTCGGCGAATCGTTCCGATCTCGCCCGCATCGATTTTCGCCTTGGCTGCCACGACCGCCGGCAGGAAGCGGGTCTCCATGGCTTCCATGGCAAAAACCTTGATCCGGGCTGCCTCGCGCTGGATGACGGAGGCTTCCGTGTGGGATGGCGCAATCGGCTTTTCCGTGAGGATGGCCTTGCCGGAGCGGACGGTCTTCAGCGCCTGCGCCAGATGGATGGAACTGGGCGTCGCGATATAGACGGCATCGACGGCCGGGTCCGCCAAGAGAGAATCAAGGTCGCCATAGGCGTGCTTGCTGCCGAATGCATCGCGAAACTGTTCGGCATCAGCGAGCGAGCGGGAATGATTGGCGGCGATGAAAGCCTGCGGAACAAACGCAAGATCGGCGGCAAACCGCTGGGCGATCTCGCCGCTGCCGATGATTCCCCAGCCAAAAGCACTGCTCCCGGCGGCTTTGTCCCCCGTTTCATCCATGAAATGCGAATCCTGTCTGTTTGGGTAATAAACAACGCATCAATGCATGCTGTTTGCAAGAGGCAGAAAAACGGCAAAAAATTCGTCAGTTGATGCTGGACAGGGGGATTTTTAGTGTTATAACCCACCCGCTTCTGACGGAAAGCCAACGCTGTCAGAAAGGCTTGCCGGATAACGGAAATGCCTGAAGTGCCCAGATAGCTCAGTTGGTAGAGCAGCGGATTGAAAATCCGCGTGTCCGTGGTTCGAATCCGCGTCTGGGCACCATCACTTCTGCTTTTGTTTATTTTTTCCATCGCAATCAGACAAGTCCATCCCGATATCTGTGTATGCCCGTATGCTCTTAGGTCTCGCGGTTTTCAGAGGCCTGTGGATTGTTACTGGTTTAAAATTGATTCACCGCTTATATCGATTTTGCTGTCGTTTTCGATCAGAAGGTGACTTATATCTTCCGGGCGCCTATCTTCTCTGATGAAAATGGCGCTGGCATTGGCCAGGGAAACGAATTTGCTGGTGGGGCAATCCTGGATGATTGCAAATCGGGGCAACCGCTTGAGATGATCTATCGCTGTATAAGGCAATTTGCCGCCGTGCTGGCGTACGCTGGTCTTGTGACCGCGTCTGCCAGCTATGCATTTGCAGCAGATTCCGACCCGATTGCCAGTGACGGCAAACCCGTCAATCCGGCGCGCTGGATCGTGACGGTGGGCGCCAGCGTCGAATATGGCAGTAAGTTTGAAGGTGCGCGCTCCAAAGGCTTCGGTTTCATGCCGTCCTTCGATATTCGGCGCGGCGATGAACCCGAGGGCATGAGTGCGCCCGATGACAATATCGATTACACGCTTCTGACCCTCGGCGGGCTGGAAATCGGCCCTGTCATCGGCTTCCGCTCCGGCCGCTCCCGTTCCGATGACAGTGGCTTTGTCGGCCTGCGCCATATTTCATGGACGGTGGATGGCGGTGTGTTTGCACAGTTTTGGCCGATCCAGGACCGCTTGCGCGTGCGCGCCGAGGTGAGGCAGGCCTTCAATAGCTCCGAGGGGCTCGTGGCCGATCTCTCGGCTGACGTGTTCCAGCGCTATGATAAATTCCTGTTCTCCATCGGACCGCGCCTGTCGCTTGCCGACAGCACCTATATGCGCAACACCTTCGGCGTGACGGAAGAGGAATCCCACAACAATCACCGGGTCGAGGCTTACACCCCCGGTGGCGGCGTCAAGTCCTACGGGATCGTTGCTGCCACCACCTATTCATTTTCCGACGCGTGGAGCGTCCAGGTCTTCGGCCGGTATGACCGGCTGGCGGGTGACGCGGAGGATAGCCCGATCGTGCCGAAACTCGGGTCCAAGGATCAGAAGGCTATTGGCGTGACCTGGAATTACTCATTCGGCGTCGGTCACTGAAGCAGGCCGTCGCCGGCCTGCTCGATTAAGTCCACATACATGCGGGCGTTGAAAGGCTCAGTTGCAGGCCTGCCACGCGACGCGGCGGATATCCGAGCGGGCGATGCCCAGATCGGCGAGATTGCGATCGGTGCACAATCTCAGTTCATGCAGGTTCTGACGATACTGGCGCCATTTTTGGATGTGGTTGCGAAGGCTCATTTGGTATTCCCCTTGTTTTGATCAACCTCCCGGGGAAATAGTGCGGCGCGTTGGGCCGCATGAAAATTGCTAATGTTGCATGGCAGCAATGAGCATGCTGCATGGCAGCATAACCGGCAATGCGAACCCTTTTGAATTTTCAGCGGGCGGCGTTATAGACAATGCAGTTCATGTGTGAGGGGAGGATGCCTTTGTCTCAGCCGGTCGGATCTGTGCGTGATAAACTGGAGCAAAGTCTTGCAGCCATCGCTGCCGGAGGCGGGCATGCTTTCGTCGCGCTCTATGCGGCGACGGCTCGTGCGGAAGCGGATGCTTCGGACCAGCGCCTGCGCGAGGGGGCCAGTCTTGGCGGCCTGGATGGCAGGATCGTTTCGATCAAGGATCTGTTCGATGTGGCGGGCGAACCGACGCTCGCCGGCTCCCGCATGCGCCAAAATGCGCCGTCCGCTGCCAGGGATGCGGTGATCGTCGAACGTTTGCGCCGTGCCGGCGCCGTTATTGCCGGCAAAACAATCATGACCGAATTCGCCTTTACCGCCGTTGGTCTCAATCCGCACTATCCGGTCGCCGGAAATGCCCGCGACAGCAGCCGCATTGCCGGAGGATCGTCAACCGGCGCCGGCATTTCTATCGCCGATGGCACGAGCGAGATTTCCATAGGATCGGACACGGGCGGGTCCATCCGCATTCCCGCGGCGCTGAATGGTGTCGCCGGTTTCAAGCCCACCGCAAAGCGCATTCCCCTGCAGGGTGCTTTTCCACTGTCGCCAAGTCTTGACTCCATTGGCCCGCTGGCGGGCTCCATCGCCGACTGTGCCTTGGCGGATGCTGTCATGGCCGGCGAGGCAGCGGATCGTACTGAACCCATCTCCTTGCGCGGTCTGCGCATCGGCCTGCCGCAGGGGGCGGTTCTCTCTGCACTGGAACCCTCTATCGCCGGGGCATTCGAGCAAAGCCTGCTCCTATGCAAAAAAGCCGGAGCGATCCTGGTGGAATGCACACTCGATGATCTGATCGGTGACATGGCTGAAGCGACCTCTGTCGGCTCCATTGCCGGGATTGAAGGCAGCCGGGTTCATGCGGACTGGCTGGACAAGAGTGGGCTGGATGTGGACCAGCGCGTGCAAAAGCCATTGTTGCGCCGTCTGGGCGTTTCGGAAGCCGCCTATATCGACGTGATGCAAAAGCGGCAGGCGCTGGTGCGGAAAATGGACCAGTATATCGCGGCCTATGATGTCCTGGCTCTGCCGACGGTGCCGATGACAGCGCCGCCGATTGCCGATGTGAGCGGGAACGAGGAATTCTACAAACGGACCGAAGGCCTGCTTTTGCGCAATCCGCAGATTGCCAATCAGTTTGATTTGACCGCGATCAGTATTCCAATGCCCGGTCTTGCATTGCCGGGAGGGCTGATGTTGTTTGCCCGGCATGGCGCCGACCGCCGCTTGTTGTCGATAGCCATGTCCGTTGAACGATTGTTGACGTGAGCCCAACCCGAGGATTTTGCGCAGAAGGCGGAAATAGCGCTCGCAATTTTCAGTAATCCCGTCAGGATACGCATCGATTGATCCGAGATAATGACAGGCCTTGATGCTTTACCGCGCAATCGGGCTGCTAACCATCAGTGAAAGTCTCTCCCGTGATACGCCATTGTGTTTTTATTCGTTTTCGCGACGATGTCGCCGCCGCCGCCCGCCAGGATATATACAGCGATCTTGCTGCGCTTTGCGGAAAACTGCCTGGCGTCCTGTCCTTTCATGCGGGTGCCAATGTCAGCCCGGAAACCGGTATGGACAAAGGGTTTGGCGAAGGGTTCATCATCGATTTCGCCGATGCGCAAGCGCGTGACACCTACCTTGACGACGCCGGGCACAGGGCTATCGGCGGGCGCATTGTTGCGGCCGCTGCCGCCGGTGTTCAGGGTGTTTTTGTCTTTGATCTGGATATGTGATGCACATGCAGGATAAGGAATTTTTCAAGACGTTGTTTGAAGCGGCTGTCGCAGCCGCCGATCCGCAGCGCACCATTGCCGCGCATCTGCCGGAAAGGCCGAAGGGCCGGACCATTGTGATCGGTGCGGGCAAGGGGTCGGCACAGATGGCGAGCGCCTTTGAAAAGGCCTGGGATGGCCCGCTGGAAGGCTTGGTGGTCACCCGGTACGGCTTCGGCGTTCCCTGCGAGCGCATCGAGATTATCGAAGCGTCGCATCCGGTGCCGGATGCGGCAGGTCTTGTTGCCTCAAAGCGCCTGCTCGAAACCGTTTCGGGCCTGACCGGTGATGATCTGGTGGTCGCGCTGATCTCCGGTGGCGGGTCGGCCTTGCTGCCGTCGCCGCCGGAAGGCATGACGCTCGATGACGAGATCGCGGTCAACAGGGCGCTGCTCGCGTCCGGAGCGCCGATTTCCGCAATGAATGCCGTGCGCAAACATCTCTCCACGATCAAGGGCGGAAGGCTGGCCGCTGCCGCCTATCCCGCCCGCGTCTTTTCATTGATCGTGTCCGATATACCCGGCGACAATCCTGCCTTTGTCGCGTCCGGCCCCACAGTTGCCGACGCCATAACCCGCGAGGATGCCCTGCGGATCGTCGAACGCTACAATCTTGCCCTGCCGGCGGCAGCCCTGAAACATCTGCAGTCGGCTGCGGCCGACGCGCCCAAGCCGTCGGATGCGGTGTTTGCGGCGCATGAGCACCGGGTCATTGCCTCCGCGGCCGTATCGCTGGACGCATCGGCCGCTGCCGCCCGCTCGCTTGGCGTGGAGGCTGTCGTCCTGTCCGATGCCATTGAAGGCGAGGCGCGGGAGGTGGCGCATGTGCATGCGGCTCTGGCCAAGCAGGTCCTGGCCAAAAACCAGCCATTTGCCAAACCGGTCGTCCTGCTTTCCGGCGGTGAAACCACGGTGACCGTGCGGGGAAAAGGCAAGGGCGGACGCAACAGCGAGTTCCTGTTGTCCCTGGCGCTCGATATCGACGGATATGACGGCATCAGCGCCTTTGCGGCGGACACGGACGGAATCGACGGCTCGGAGGACAATGCCGGCGCCTTTGCCGACAGCGGCAGCATCGCCCGGCTTTTGGCGAAGGGGCTCGATGCATCGGCCTATCTCAACGGCAATGATGCCTGGTCGGCGTTCCATGCCATCGGCGATCTCTTCGTGCCGGGACCGACCGGCACCAATGTCAATGACCTCAGGGCAATCCTTATTCGCTAGAAATCTCTTCGCGGTTTTCAAGGATGGGGGCCGAGCTTTATTTGATGCGCAATCGGCATGATTGGGTGGTCAAGCGGGCGCGATTGTCTTAAGTGTCGCTTGGGCGGCTCTTTCATGCAAACAAAGGAATATCGAATGCGCATTGCATTACCCTTGGCTGTCTTGTCCCTCATGGCTCTGGCGGCCTGCAGCACAAGCACGAGTACCGGAACGACCACCGGCACGAGCACCAGTCCAAAAGCGGCCGCTGCTGCCCTGTCGCCGGCAAAGGACACGCATTTTGTTCCACCACCCAAGTCTCTGACCCAGAAGGCCGTTCCCTCAAAAGTTCCCGAGACACCGGGTGCCCAGAACGCGGTGCAGTAGAGCCTGGATACAGCGTCAAAGACTTGAATATCTTTCATAGCACCGGCCGAAGAGATCAAACTCTGGCCGGTGTTTTCGTTTGACGCGTCGCACAAGGGGGAGTTGGGAGAGCCCTGAAACAACAAAACCCACCGCGGGAGGAGGTGCGGTGGGTTTCGTTGGTTTTGGAAGGCCTTCTGGGAGGAGAAGAGGCCAACCGTTTCGACAGGGCCGGGAGGAGGTGACGCTGTCGAAAATTCCTGATCCAACAATAACTCCATTGGTGTGATTTAATACAGATAATATTGCATAGCAGCAATGCGCCTGGTGCAATGCAGCAAAGAAGCGTTCAATTATCAACTGGCCATCACGTCGAGTTGAGCGCCAGAACGGAACTTTCGGGCATCCTGATTCGTTAATGCTTCGTAAAGGGGCCGATGATGAAAGCATCGGATCTCCGTAATCGAGGCCGAGAAGATGCGTAAAATATCTGCGTCAGTCCTTATGGCAGCCGTGATAGCGTCGGCATTATCGATCCAGCCGGCGGGAGCCTTCAGCTTGAAGGCGCAAGCCGCTGCGCCATCCGAGACCAATGAGATCTACAACAAGAAGTTTGAGCGGGCCGCATTGCTGGAAGCCAAGGCCTATATCTGCGGAACCGACAGTGCAGCGAGTTTTGCCGCGATGAAAGCCGGAATGGCCGAAACCGGATTGCCGGAAGATATTGCCGTCGAAGTGGTTTCAGACCTTGCTTCCGGCCTGATCGACAAGGCGGTGAAATCGGGATCAAAAGAAATATGCGGAAAACCGCAGCTGCAAATTTCCCGCCTCTGACTGGCAAACCTGAGGTTTTGAAAAAATACATGAGTGCATTCATGGTGTTGAATGTAAGTAATTCAAATTTAATATAAATTTAAATCAAGATAAGAAAATGATGGCAAAAGTTGTGATCAATAGTGGGCTTTTCAAGTTGCGCGTTTTGCGAATAATGTCATGTGAAAACTTTCGATATAATCTGCAAGAACAATTAACTACTGAGAAAAATATCCATCAATTGCACTGCGGAGTTTGTTGATCGTGCGGTCTGCGACATGGATTTTTATCTACAATAGTGTGAATGTTTCAGTGAAAAGAAAAAATGGCATTGCCGCTGGTGGGACTTGGAGAGAGATGCATGGACAAAAGAGTTCAGACGCTGAAAGTATTGAAAACAGAACTCTCGAAACTGTGTGCCATTGCCGACAGTGAAGGCTTTGAGATGATCGCCTATTTCATTGAAACCGCCATCCGCGAGTCCGATGAACAATTGTCCCAGGAAACACGTGCTCTCGTTGGTATGGAATTGCGTGCCGAGGCTGCCGGCCTGCGCGTTCTGAAGAACTGAAGGCGGGTCCAATCCAAGGCTTGGGGATTCATTTCTTCCATTGAACATGGCTTCAAATTTTGTGAATCATGAATCGATTGCCGCGCATTGTGCGCGGTGATTGCTCGCCTATATGAAGGCAATGACCCCACTTTCCGTCCTTGACCTTTCGCCGGTTCCCGTTGGCAGCACGCCAGGGCAATCCCTCCGCAATTCGCTGGATCTGGCCCAGCATGCCGAACGCCTCGGCTACAACCGGTTGTGGCTGGCTGAACATCACAACATGCGCGGCATTGCGAGCGCCGCGACAGCCGTCGTCATCGCCCATGTGGCGGCGGGCACGTCGACCATCCGCCTCGGCGCTGGCGGCATCATGCTGCCAAACCATGCGCCGCTGATGGTGGCCGAGGCGTTCGGCACGCTCGCGGCGCTGCATCCCGGCCGTATTGATCTGGGCGTTGGCCGCGCGCCGGGTACGGACCAGATAACGGCCCATGCCCTGCGCCGTAATCTTGAGCAGGATATCAACGGTTTCCCGCAGGATGTGGTGGAACTGATGGGCTATTTCCGCGAACCGGAACCGGGCCAGAAGGTCCAGGCCGTGCCGGGCGCGGGCCTCGATGTTCCGGTCTGGATCTTGGGTTCGAGCCTGTTTGGCGCGCAGCTGGCGGCCGCCCTCGGGCTGCCCTACGCCTTCGCCTCGCATTTTGCCCCGGCCGAAATGGAGCGGGCGGTGGAGATTTATCGCGCGCGGTTCCAAGCGTCCGAACATCTGGAAAAGCCCTATGTCATGCTGGGGCTGAACGTCTTTGCCGCGGCAACGGATGATGAAGCCAATCTGTTGAAAAGCTCGCAGCAGCAGGCATTCGTCAATCTGCGCACCGGTATGCCGGGGCCGTTGCCTGCGCCTGTCGAAGGCTACGAGGAAACGCTCGACCTTCACGCGCGCGCCATTTTGCGCCAGTCGCTGTCCTGCACGGTCGCCGGCTCCCCGTCGACCGTCAAGGCCGGTGTCGAAGAGTTCATCCAGCGCACCGGCGCCGATGAAATCATGGCGACAGGTCATATATTCGATCACAAGGCGCGGATCCGGTCCTATGAAATTCTGGCCGAGGTCATGATCGCAGGACAGCAGGCCGAGCCTGCACGGGCCAGCGGCTAAGGCCGCAGACCCCCTGCGGTCTCGATGAACGCGATGACCTCGTCAAGCCCGTTGCGCCGCAGCATATCGGTGAAAACATAGGGCTTGGCCCCGCGCTGCAGCTTCGTGTCGGCGTCCATGATATCGAGATCGGCGCCGACATAGGGCGCCAGATCCTTTTTGTTGATGATCAGGAGGTCGGAGCGGGTGATGCCGGGGCCGCCCTTGCGCGGTATTTTCTCACCCTGGCAGACTGAAATGACGTAGATCGTCAGATCGGCGAGATCGGGCGAGAATGTTGCGGCGAGATTGTCGCCGCCGGATTCGATGAAGACGATATCGAGGTCCGGATGGCGCCTGTTCATCTCGGCAATCGCCTGCAGATTGATGGTGGCATCCTCGCGAATGGCCGTGTGCGGACAACCGCCGGTTTCCACGCCCATGATCCGGTCCTCGGGCAGGGCCTGCAGACGGCTGAGGATCAGCGCATCTTCCTTGGTATAGATGTCATTGGTCACGACGGCGACGGAGTAGCGGTCGCGCATCGCCTTGCACAGCATTTCGGTGACCGTGGTCTTGCCGGAGCCGACGGGGCCGCCAATCCCGACGCGAAGCGGTCCATTCTGTGAGATCATGACCGGAAAACCCTCGAATATTGTGTTTCATGCTGCATCGCCATGATGTCCGACAGGATCGCTGCCGATCCCAAATCATCCAGGCTTGAGGCGGCGGCGCGTTGCGCAACCGCCAGGATCGGCTGTTCCAGTGCCGCCATCAGCGCGACCCCATGGCTTTGGCCAAGGGGAACGAGACGTACGGCACCCTGAATGAGGTTGGAAATGACCGCATGCACAAAGGCCGCCAGCCCCGGCTGCAGCTCCACGCCATTACAGGCAGCGGCAATGGCAACCGCAACGGGGTAGGGCATCTCTTCGGTTGCGCCCGGTTGATCTCCGCTCCAGTGCGCGATGGCCTGCAGGAAAGCGCTGCCTTGCAGCATGGTTTCCATGTGCCGTTCCCTCGATCCGGCCATGGCTTCGCCAAGGGCAGCAATGGGCTGGCAATCCCCGCCCGCCTGCGCCTCATGCCAGCTGGCGGCAAACAGGACGGCGTCATTCCAGATCGAGCCATGCTGCAAAAGATCGGTCAGCCAGAAATGCAGCGTATCCTTGTCGCGGATCAGTCCGTCGTGGATCGCCCGTTCAATGCCATGGCTGTAGGAAAAGGCCCCGACGGGAAAGGCCGGGGACAGCCAGGTCATGAGCCGCAGCAGCGCGGTGTTCGCGGTGAACTCAGTCATGGGAATGATGGTGATGCCCGTGATCATGATGCTGATGTCCATGATCGTGGTGATCGTGGCCATGACCGCTGTGATAGGCACCGCGCAGCGGATGGAATGGTGCAACGATCTCGGTGACCCGCGCTCCCAGACCTTCGAGCATGGCCTTGATGACGTGGTCGCGCAAGATAACGATACGGTCTTCTTCCAGTTGGGCCGGCAGATGGCGGTTGCCCAGATGCCAGGCCAGTTCGGTAAGATGTTGCCGGTCGCGCGGCATTACCGCGTAGAGGGTTTCCTCGGCGGCGATAATCTCCGCCATCCTTCCATCTTCGAGGACAAGCACGTCGCCGTGGGTGAAGGCGATGGGATCGGGCAGGTCGATCAGGATCTGCTCACCCCGTTGCAGTGTCAGGACCTTGCGGCGCAGATGCCTCTCGTCATGCGCCAGGACGATATGGTCGAAGGGCGTGCCTGTGTAGTGACCGGCATGCGCATGGCCTGTGACGCGTTTCATGATGCATTCTCCTCAGAACAGGAAGTAGCGCTGCGCCATGGGCAGCACCGTCGCCGGTTCGCATGTCAGAAGTTCGCCGTCGGCGCGCACTTCATAGGTTTCAGGGTCAACTTCCACGTGCGGCGTGGCGTCATTGTGGATCATCGATGCCTTTGAAATACCGCCGCGGGTGTTCTCGACACCGATCAGGTGCTTGTCCGTGCCAAGCGACTGGCGCAGGCCAGCCTCAATCGATGCCTTGCTGACAAAGACAACAGAGGAATTGGAGACATTCTTGCCGAAGGTGCCGAACATGGGGCGGTAATGTACGGGCTGCGGTGTTGGAATGGATGCGTTGGGGTCGCCCATCGGTGCGGCGGCGATGGAGCCGCCCAGCAGCACCATGTCGGGTTTGACACCGAAGAAGGCCGGGTTCCACAGGACGAGGTCGGCGCGTTTGCCCGTTTCGATCGAGCCGATATGCCGGGACACGCCCTGCGCAATCGCCGGATTGATCGTATATTTGGCAATATAACGTTTCACGCGGAAATTATCGTTGTCACCGGTTTCCTGCGGCAGGCTGCCGCGCTGGCGCTTCATCTTGTCGGCGGTCTGCCAGGTACGGATCAGAACTTCGCCGACGCGGCCCATGGCCTGGCTGTCCGACGAGATGATCGAGAAGGCACCGATATCGTGCAGGATATCTTCCGCAGCAATGGTTTCCTTGCGGATACGGCTTTCGGCGAATGCCACGTCTTCGGGAATCGACGATGACAGGTGATGGCAGACCATCAGCATGTCGAGATGTTCGGCAATGGTGTTCTTCGTGTAGGGCCGGGTCGGATTCGTCGACGAGGGAATGACATTGGGCAGGCCGCATATCTTGATGATATCGGGCGCATGCCCGCCGCCCGCACCTTCCGTATGAAAGGCATGGATCGTGCGCCCCTTGAAGGCTGCAACCGTATCCTCGACAAACCCGCTCTCGTTGAGCGTGTCCGTATGGATCATCACCTGAATGTCGAACCGGTCGGCAACGGTGAGGCAATTGTCGATGGCGGCTGGCGTGGTGCCCCAATCCTCATGCAGTTTCAGCGAGCAGGCACCGCCGAGGATCATCTCCTCCAGCGCTTTCGGCTGCGAAGCATTGCCCTTGCCCGATAGTCCGAGGTTCATCGGAATGGAGTCAAAGGCCTGGATCATCCGCGCCAGATGCCATGGGCCGGGCGTGCAGGTGGTCGCCAGCGTGCCATGCGCCGGGCCGGTGCCGCCGCCGAACATGGTGGTGACGCCGGACATCAGCGCCTCATCGATCTGCTGCGGGCAGATGAAGTGGATATGCGCATCCATGCCGCCGGCCGTCAGTATCTTGCCTTCCCCGGCGATGATTTCCGTGCCCGGCCCGATAATGATGGTCACGCCCGGCTGTGTGTCGGGATTGCCGGCCTTGCCGATGGCGGCAATCAACCCGTCCTTGAGCCCGACATCCGCCTTGTAGATGCCCGTATGGTCGACGATCAGCGCATTGGTGATGACCGTATCGACGGCGCCGTCAGCCCGGGCAACCTGGCTCTGTCCCATGCCGTCGCGGATGACCTTGCCGCCGCCGAACTTCACCTCTTCGCCATAGATGGTGAAATCCTTTTCCACTTCGATGAACAGTTCCGTGTCGGCAAGCCGCACCCTGTCGCCGGTTGTCGGACCGAACATGCGGGCATAGGCGGAGCGGGAGATTCTAGCGGGCATGATGGTTCTCTCCTGGGCTGTAGGTCTGGCACGGTACGCGCGCGGCTGCGGGAGATGCGGGCCACATTTTGGCCACGATATCGCCCCGGAATGACCCGATAACTGACCGCTTGAGATCGAATTCCGCATGTGAACTGCGCCCGTCATCAAACGATGATCGTTCGCCAATCACGTGAAAGGAAAGACGATGCGAAAAATGATGATCCTGGCCATGTGTGCCGCCTTCCCGCTCGCCACATCCGCCGCCTACGCGCAGACTGCGGCACCAGCCGCGCAGCAACCGGCCAGCAAGGCCCCGGCGCAGTCCGGAACGGTGCCGATCACGACGATCAATATTGTCGATATCAATGAACTGCCGGAGGGGACGAAAACCCAGGTCAACGATGCCGTGGCCAAGCGCTCGGACAAGGACATGCAGCAGCTGCGCACCTCGATTGATGCCTCGCCGCAGGTCTCCGCCGCCTTGAAGGAAAAGGGCCTGACCTCGGCGGCGGTGGTTGTCGCAAGCCTCGATTCCAAGGGCCTTTTGACCCTTGTCACCAAAAAGCCGGGCTGACCGCGCGGCAGAACATTGGGGAAGCTGGTTGGTCAAAGCTTTCCCATGATCTTTTGCTGAAACCCGTAGACCGTCCGGCTTCCGCCCAGCGGCACAAGTGTCACGTCGCGCTCTTGGCCCGGCTCAAACCGCACCGCGGTTCCCGCGGCGATGTCCAGCCGCATGCCGCGCGCCTGAGCACGGTCGAATATCAGCGCATTGTTGGTTTCGAAGAAATGATAATGCGAACCGACCTGTACCGGCCGGTCGCCCGTGTTCGCCACTTTCAGCGTCACGGTGGCCGCGCCTGCGTTCAGTTCGATCTCGCCTGCGCAAGGAATGATTTCACCCGGGATCATGGCATCTCCTAACGGATCGGTTCGTGAACGGTGACGAGCTTGGTGCCGTCGGGGAACGTGGCTTCCACCTGGATGTCATGGATCATCTCCGGGATGCCTTCCATCACCTGAGCGCGGGTGATGACATGGGCTCCGGCTTCCATGAGTTCGGCGACCGAGCGGCCGTCACGCGCGCCTTCCACGACAAAATCCGTAATGAGTGCAATGGCTTCCGGATGATTGAGCTTGACGCCGCGTTCGAGGCGGCGGCGGGCGACCATTGCCGCCATGGCGATCAGGAGCTTGTCTTTTTCACGGAGTGTCAGGTTCATTTTGTCCTCTTGGCCAGCCCTGTTTGTTCCGCGTGCCGCGATCCCGGTCTAGATTGACCAGACTTTAGGCACGCCTGCCTTTTGATTCAGCAGGTCGATCAGCGGTATCAGCCGTTTCCGCAGGGAATAGGCATCCTCATCCACCAGCCTCGCAAGAAGCTTGCCAGACCAGGCAGACGCCCCGCCTTTTTCACCGATTATTTTTCGCGCCGGCTCCAGATGCCGCTCCGCATCATGGTCGAGCAGCAGGATGGTGGCCATTGTCCGCATGCCGCCGAGCAGGGCAGGCCGGGCAAGCATGGCAGCCGTGTCGGGACCAATCGCAAAGTCTTCGGCGTGAACCAGCCTGTCCTGCCGGTAGATGCGCCAGCGGTCACGGAACGTGCAGGTCTGGACGTCCTCGCCCATGGCCTTGCGGCCGAACACCACCGGCTCGACGATCAGGGCGCGGCCCGTTCCGGCCAGCCGTGCCGTCAGCGTTCGTTTCAGGGCGGAGCGCTCAAACAGGATCGTCTCCTGCGGCAGCCAGGCGAGACTGGCATTCTCGCCAACCGAAAGCACGGTCTCCACCTCGGCGACAGAAGAGGAGGCTTTGTAGATGCGCTCGCAGGCCTGCGTGGTAATCTGCGCGTGGCAGTCATTGCCCGCATCGAACTGCCAGCGCATGACGTCGCCGCCGGTGAGGCCGCCGGATGTATTGATCATCACGGCTTCCAGCACCGCATCGTCCCGGTCTGGCAGCCGGATTTTCGCACAGCCTTCCTGATAGAGCGTCGCAATGCGCGTGCGCCCGTTGACGGGTTTCACCGCCAGCCGGGCATGCCCATAGGCACGCTGCGGCCTCGCTGCCGGTATCAGGTCAAGGGACGGGTGAACGTTCATTCCGCAAGGCTAGCGCAGCCTGCCGGGGCGGGAAAGCTCAAACTTTCCCAAGTTCGATGGCGCGCTGGTGCGCCGCATGCACGGCCTCGGTCAGGAGGTTCTTCAGCCGGTCCCCGCCCATCAGCACCTTCAGAGCCGCAGCGGTGGTACCGTTGGGGCTGGTCACCTGTTCGCGCAGCGTCGTCGGGGTATCGGCACTGGCTGCGGCCAGCGCACCGGCGCCATAGACGGTCTGCATGGCGAGAAGGCCTGCGATATCCCGCGTCAGCCCGGCGGCGATCCCGGCCTCGGTCAGGCCTTCGATGAAATGGAAGACATAGGCAGGCCCGGAACCCGATACGGCCGTCACGGCGTCGATCAGGCTTTCATCGTCGACGGAGGCCACGGCGCCGCTGGTTTTCAGCAGCCTATCGACAAAGGCGGCATCACCATCACCCACATGGGGGTTGCGAAACGTGACGATCATGCCCTTGCCGATGGCCGCTGGAGTATTGGGGATGGTGCGTATGATCGCGGTCTTATCGCCGAGATGCTTCTCGAAAAAGTTCACGGTAATACCAGCGGCCACGCTGACAAATGTCGCGTGTTCGGCAAAGCGCCTGTAGGCGGGCAGGACGTCGCCCATCACCTGCGGCTTGACCGCAACAAGGATCACACGCGGCTGAAGACCGGCGGCAAGCTGCGCGGCGCCCGCGACGGCATTGACCCCGAGTGTTGCAGCCCGCTCCCGCAGGGCATCGGTCGGTTCGACAACATGGACCTGTCCCGGCTGCAATATGCCGGCATCCAGCCAGCCCTTGAGCATGGCGAAACCCATATTGCCGCAACCAACCAGAACCACGCTGTCAACCATCTGTCTTCTCCCAAATCATATGGCCGCATTTTGATCCGGTCCAAAGCGCCGGGTCAACTGGTCAACCACACGGCCGGGCGCCGATCGTCGAAATAATGGGAAAGACCGCTGTACCGCCGGGCACTCCGGATAAATTCCCATGTGTTTCACCAATGATTAACGATTTATTTCCCATAGAACTTTAGGTTGGGTTAACCGTAAGCCATGCTTCGGGGGTAAGGTATTGAACGGTTCTTATGGAGTGCGGACAGGAATGGGTGATCGGGACAACGGGATAGACAAGCGGCCACGACGCTCGCTGCTCTCGTTTGCCAGCCAGCCGGAAGCGGCGGGTGATGCGCCCGCACGCGCTGCGCCTGCAGCACCTCCGCAAGCACCGCGCCGCGAAGACGATCTGGAGCACTATCAGCGGATGCGGGCGCTGCGCCTGGCGGCCAGCAGCGAAATCACGCCGCTGCCTCAGGCGGAACACGGCGATGCCCTGACGGATGAAGAGGCCGAGCAGATCGCCATCGATCGCATGCGCGCCGACATGGCGGCCATCAAGGCAGAACTCAACCGCCGGATCGACGACAACCCGTCCGCTGCGCCGCTTTCACCGCCGGTTGCGGCCGAGACACCCGTTGCCCCGGCGGCAAGCCCTGTCGAGCCTGTTGCTGACAATCATGGCGCGATGAAACGTTTCATCGAGCCGGTTGGCATCCGCGATCATGTCGTCAGTTCCAAAAAGCTGATCATCGCGACGACCCTGATCGGCACGTTGCTCGGTGCCGGCTATGCGATGACACTGCCGAAGCTCTACCAGTCAACGGCCGAACTGCTGGTCGATCCGAGCAACATCACGTTGAGCGGGACAGCGCCTACGGCCGGTCAGCTGCCAGCCGAGGCATCCCTGGCCATTGCCGAGAGCCAGTTGCGTGCCATCCGTTCCAACCGCCTGCTTTCCCAGGTGATCGACCGGACGGGTCTTGCCAAAGATCCCGAGTTCAATGGCAATCTGAAGGACAAGGGCTGGCTCGCAGCCATGGGTGAGCTTTTCTCGACCGATAGCACGCCGGACACGGCATCGCGCGAAGCGCTGCTGGTGCGCAATCTCTCGGACAATCTCACCGTGGAGCGGAGCGCGCAGAATTTTGTCTTCGATATCACCGTCAAATCCAGCGATCCGCAGAAATCCGCGCGCCTGGCCAACACTCTGTCCGACGTCTTCATCGAGGAGCAGCGCAATCCGTCACCTGACGCTGGAACAACGGGTCCGCTTGCCGGCCGGCTGAACGAGCTGCGCAGTGCTGCGGAGGAGGCCGAGAACGCAGCGCAGAAATTCCGGATCGACAACAATCTCGCCGGTGCGCCGGGCGCACCGGCTGATGATGTTGGAAGGGCGGGCGACGCGCTCGCTGCGGCGCGGGATCAGACGATAAAGCTCAACGCGCAGGCCACCGCCATCCAAGGCGCATCGGTGGACAGTGTTCTCGGCAATGCGGTGCCGGACGCATTGCAGTCCGACGCGATTGCCGCGCTGCGTGCACAATATGTTGCTCTCAAGCAACAGGCGGATACGCTGGCGATCAAGCTTGGGCCGCGGCATCCGCAGCTGATTCAGGCGCGGTCGGAAGTCGACGGCATCCGCAAGGAAGTGCGCAGCGAATTGAGCCGCATGGCCGCCTCGGTGCAGACGGAGCTGAAGCGTTCGGTGCAGCGCGAACAGGACCTGGCAAATCAGCTTGCACAGATCAAATCGCGCACGGCCGGAACAGGCGGGGATATGACCCGGCTGCGGACGTTGGAGCAGGATGCCGCAACAAAGCGCGCGGCCTATGACGCCTATGCGCAGCGCGGCCAGGCAAGCGCGCAAAGCGCCGATATGAGCGCCACCAGCATCCGGGTCATTTCGCCGGCGCAACCATCCTCGGAGCCTACAGGGCCGTCACGCAGTGTTCCGGTAATGGGTGGCCTGCTGGCTGGCCTGCTTGCCGGACTGGCTGTCGCAATGCTGCGCGGTATGACCAGCGCTGCCCGCAACAGGCATGAGCGCGCACCAGCCGGTGCCGGAAACGACGGCCCGTTTGATCCGCCGTCGGGCGGAAAACGGACCGAACAGGTTGCTGCCAGCCCGCTCACGGCAACCGCAGAATCACGCCTGGGCGCGGCGATAAAACAGGCCCAGACGCGCAGTTCCACTTCCGATGCGGCTGTAATGGCCGATGACGATGCGGCGTGGGCCGAGGATCAGGTCGCGGTTGCGCAGTTTCTCTATGACTATGCCGACATGCATCACGCCCCGCGCCATCATGACAATTCCAATATCGAGGACATGCTCGCGGATATTGCCGAGATCCGCGATGTGCTCCGGCAGCGTGCCGGCGAAGACTGAAGCCGGGCTTCAGTGCAGGCGCGGTGTCGGTCCCATGCCTTTATCGTCGATGACATAGCCGCGATAGAACCGGTCGAGCGTAAACGGCGCCGACAGCGGATGCGGCTCGTCCTTGGCGATGGTCCAGGCGAAGCATTTGCCGGAGATCGGCGTTGCCTTGAAGCCGCCGTAACACCAGCCGGTGTTCAGATACATGCCCGGCAGCGGTCCGGTGGTGATGATGGGGGAGCCATCCATCGACATGTCCATGATCCCGCCCCAGGAGCGCAGCAGCTTGACGCGGGCCAGCGCTGGCATGAGGGCGACGAACTCGCTCATCACATCTTCCACCACCGGCAGGTTGCCGCGCTGCGCATAGGAATTGTAGCCGTCGATATCGCCGCCGAAAACCAGCCCGCCCTTGTCCGACTGACTGAAATAGAGATGGCCGCCGCCAAAGGTCGCGACCGTATCAACCACGGGCTTGAGCGCTTCCGAAACGAAGGCCTGCAGGACATGCGATTCCAGCGGCAGCCGGTCGACACCGGCCCGGCGCATCAACTCGCTGGTATGTCCGGCCACGGCGCAAGCGGTCTTTTTCGCGTTGATCGGACCGCGGGTGGTCATGACGCCCGTCACCTTGTCGCCGTCCTTGATGAAGCCCGTGACTTCGCAATTCTCGATGATATCGACGCCGAGCTGGTCGGCCGCGCGGGCATAGGCCCAGACCACGGCATCGTGGCGTGCCGTGCCAGCGCTGCGCTGCATCAGGCCGCCAATGATCGGAAACCGTGCCGATGCGCTGGTGTCGAGGCCGGGAATGAGTTTCTCCAGCTGTTTCGGATTGAGCAGTTCGCAATCGATGCCGTTGAGCCGCATCTGGTTGCCGCGCCTGACATAGACATCGAGTTGCGGGAGATTGTGCGCGAGATTGACCACGCCGCGCTGCGAGAACATCACATTGTAATTGAGGTCGTGCGACATGGTCTCCCAGAGCTTCATCGATGCCTCGTAGAAGTGCTGGTTTTCCGTCAGGAGATAGTTGGAGCGCACCGCCGTCGTGTTGCGGCCGATATTGCCGGAACCGAGCCACCCTTTTTCCACCACGGCGATGTTGCGGATGCCGTGTTCCTTGGCGAGATAATAGGCGGTCGCCAGCCCGTGTCCGCCACCGATGATCACGACATCATAGGCCGGTTTCGGATCGGGCTTGCGCCACGCGGGCTTCCAGTCCTTGTTGCCGTTGAGGGCGTTCTTGAGAAGGGAGAAAGCGGAATAGCGCATCGACGAATCCAGTTTGCGGGCGGAACAGTGTGATCATGCGTGGTTTTGGCGTATTCGCAAGCCCCAGAACCATCCTTGGGTCACATCATCGCATTGCCCTTATGGACCGCTTTCGTTATTGCGTCAGTGAACGCCGTTCTGGCGGTATTGTATTGCCTCAGAATCCTCAGAATGACGTCCATTCCCGAAGCGCGATGCCCAGGAGCAGCACATGGCAGTGACGATTGATGGCAAGCAGATTGCCGAAGACGTGGTTTCAAAGGTCAAGGCGTCCGCCGCCGAGCTGATTGAGGTCACTGGCATCACGCCGGGCATTGCCGTGGTGATCGTTGGCGAGGACCCGGCCAGCCAGGTCTATGTCGCCTCGAAGGGACGCAAGGCTAGGGAATGCGGCTTCCATTCCGTGCAGCACACCCTGCCGGAACAGACGAGCGAAGATGAACTGGTCAAGCTGGTTGAAACGCTCAATGCCGATCCGGCCATCCACGGTATTCTCGTGCAGCTGCCCTTGCCCAAGCACATCGATTCCGGCCGCATCATCCAGACCATTTCACCCGACAAGGATGTCGATGGCTTCCACTTCATCAATGTCGGCAAGCTGGGGACCGGCGAGCTTGAAACCGCATTCGTTCCCTGCACGCCCGAGGGCTCGATGCTGCTGATCGACCGCATTCTCGGCCGCGATCTCTCGGGCCTCAATGCGGTGGTTGTCGGCCGCTCGAACATCGTCGGCAAACCGATGTTCAATCTGCTGCTCGCACACAATGCCACGGTCACGATTGCCCACAGCAAGACGAAGGACCTTCCGGGCCTTTGCCGCAATGCCGATATTCTCGTTGCTGCCGTCGGCCGCCCGCAGATGATCAAGGCCGATTGGGTGAAGCCCGGCGCGACCGTCATCGATGTCGGCATCAACCGCATCCCGGCTCCCGAGCGGGGTGAAGGCAAGACGCGTCTTGTCGGCGATGTCGATTTTGCCGACGTGGCAGGTGTCGCCGGTGCGCTGACGCCGGTTCCCGGTGGTGTAGGGCCGATGACGATTGCCATGCTGATGGCCAACACGCTGGTTGCCGCCCACCGCAGCGCCGGAAAAACACCGCCCCGCTTCTAATTCATTGGTTTGCAACCGGATTGTCGTTAGAACAGCATATGCCCGAAGCCCTCAAGGTCAGTAGAACCTTCGCTTTTCTGCTTGTCGACAAATTCCCGATGTTCAGCCTTGCCGCTGCCATCGATACGATGCGCACGGCCAACCGGATGGCGGAAGAGCCCTTCTACGGCTGGACCACCGTGTCCGCCACCGGTGCCCCGGTGACCGCATCCAACGGTCTGCAGATCAATGTGCAATATTCGCTGGCGGAGCTTCCCGCCGCCGATATTTTCTTCATCTGCGCCGGGCTGACCACCGAATTTGAAGAAAAGCCCAAGGTCATTGCGGCGCTGCGCAATCTTGGACGGCGCGGCGCGGCGCTGGGCGGACTCAACATCGGCAGTTACATCCTTGCCGAAGCGGGGCAACTGGAAGGGCATCGCTGCACGATTCATTGGGAAAACCGCGCCGGTTTTCAGGAGCGTTTTCCGCAGATCGAATGCACCGGCAATGTTTTCGAGATCGACCGCAAGCGCTATACCTGCGCGGGCGGGACCACGTCGATCGATCTGATGCTGGAGATCATCCGGCAGGATTTCGATCCCGGCCTTGCCAATGAAGTGGCCAACCAGTTCCACCATGAGCGCATCCGTTCGCAGACCGATCGCCAGCGCATCGGGCCGGAGCGGGACCTGACGGGAAAATCCGAGAAGCTGCGCAGGATCGTCGAGCTGATGGCCGACAATCTTGAACAGCCGAAATCGGCGGTGCGGCTGGCCAAGGCTGTTGGCCTGTCCGTCCGCCAGGTGGAGCGCTTGTTTCTGCGCCATCTCAACATGACGCCGGGGCGCTATTACATGAGCCTGCGGCTGGAGCGGGCGCGCGAGCTATTGCGGCAGACGCATTCGCCCATCCTCGATGTGGCGCTGGCAACGGGCTTCACGTCCCATTCCTATTTTGCCCAGAGCTACCGGGCGCAGTTCGGGCGCTCACCCTCCGATGAGCGCCGCACCACCTATTGATCAGCCGAAAACCGAAGCGCCTTCGTCGGCGCGGCCCACCACGTTGCGGAAGGCGGCGAACAGTTCGCGGCCCATGCCATAGCTGTTGTGGCTGAGGTCGACGACCGGTTCGGGACGGGCGGCGAGAACCTCGGGGTCTTCCAGCACGTCGAGCGTTCCGATCTCTGCGTCGAGACGTATCATGTCGCCGTCGCGGATCTTGCCGATGATGCCGCCGCTCAAGGCTTCCGGCGTCACGTGGATCGCCGCGGGCACTTTGCCCGAAGCACCCGACATGCGCCCGTCGGTCACCAGCGCCACCATGTGGCCGCGATCCTGCAGGACGCCGAGCGGCGGCGTGAGCTTGTGCAGTTCCGGCATGCCATTGGCCTTTGGACCCTGGAAACGGACCACGGCGACAAAGTCGCGGTCGAGCTTTCCGGCCTTGAAAGCGTCCTGCAGCGCCGCCTGGCTGTCGAACACGATGGCAGGCGCCTCGATGATGCGCCGCTCCGGCTTGACCGCCGATGTCTTGATGACGGCAGTGCCGAGATTGCCCTTCAGCATCTTCAGGCCGCCGGTTGCCTGGAACGGCTCCTTGACCGTGGACAGGACTTTCTTGTCGGCGCTTTCGCTTGGAATGGGATTGCGCTGCACGGTGCCGTTTTCACCGAGTTTGACCTCGATCGTATAGGCGCGCAGGCCTTCGCCCCAGACAGTTTTCACGTCCTCGTGCAGAAGGCCGGCATCCAGCAGTTCGCGGATGATGTAGCCCATGCCGCCCGCCGCGTGGAAATGGTTCACATCGGCAAGGCCATTCGGATAGACGCGGGCGAGCAGCGGCACCACGTCGGAAAGGTCGGAAATATCCTGCCAGGTCAGCTTGATGCCCGCCGCCGCCGCCATGGCGACGAGGTGCATGGTGTGGTTGGTCGAACCGCCTGTCGCGTGCAGCCCGATGACGCCGTTAACGATGGTTTTTTCGTCGATCATTTCCCCGACCGGTGTGTATTCGTTGCCAAGCGCCGTGATGGCAAGCGCGCGCTTGGCGGCCTCGCGTGTCAGGGCTTCGCGCAAGGGCGTGCCCGGATTGATGAAGGACGAGCCGGGCGTATGCAGCCCCATGATTTCCATGAGCATCTGGTTGGAATTGGCCGTGCCGTAGAAGGTGCAGGTTCCCGGTCCGTGGTAGGATTTGGACTCCGACTCCAACAGCTTGTCACGGCCGACCTTGCCTTCCGCATAGAGCTGGCGGGTTTTTGCCTTCTCGTCATTGGGAAGGCCGGTGGTCATCGGACCGGCCGGGATGAACACCGCGGGCAGGTGGCCGAATGTCAGCGCGCCGATGACGAGGCCCGGCACGATCTTGTCGCAGACGCCGAGATAGACAGCCGCATCGAACATGTCGTGCGACAGGCCAACAGCTGTCGCCATGGCAATGACATCGCGGGAAAACAGCGAAAGGTCCATGCCCGGCTGTCCCTGGGTCACGCCATCGCACATGGCGGGTACGCCGCCTGCAACCTGCGCCACGCCGCCCGCTTCGTGCACCGCCGCCTTGATCAGCTGCGGATAGGTTTCGAATGGCTGGTGCGCCGACAGCATGTCGTTGTAGGAGGTGATGATACCGATATTCGGCAGGACATCGCCAGCCAGCGCCGCCTTGTCGGACGGTCCGCAGGCGGCAAATCCATGGGCAAGATTGGCGCAGGCGAGAGCCGAGCGTTTCGGCTTGTGGGAGGCAGCCTCGCGCAAACGGTCGAGATAGACATCGCGGGTCGGGATCGACCTCTCACGGATGCGGTTGGTAATGCTTTTGACCCTTTGCAGGACGGTCATTGGTTTTCTCCTTATGGAGCCCAGAAAATCTCAAGATTGATGGGTGTGTGACGCAGGACAGCGCGAATGGGCATGTCAGCGGTTGCCCCGTCACCAAGCGCCGTGTCGAGAACGGCCTTTTTGCCGTCGCCTTCGATGTGCAGCACCACCAGGCGGGAATGGACGATCACCGGCAGGGTGAGTGTCAGGCGCGGCTCACCGGCACCTTCCGCCTGCATCGGCAGGACGAGCGCCGGCTGCGTCATCGAAATCGCGTCGGCAAGACGGTCGCCGCCGGGGAAGAACGAGGCCGTGTGACCGTCACCGCCCATGCCGAGGATGGTCACGTCGAACGGCTGGCCCAAGGCAGCAATGGCGGTCGTCGCCAATTGAACGGCTTCTTCCGTGTCCGCAGAGGCATGATAAAGGCCGACGAAATTGGCCTTCGCCGCCGCATTCTGCAGAAGCAGCTCCGTTACCAGTTTCTGGTTGGAGCGGTCATTGGATGGCGGCACGAAACGTTCATCCACCAGGGTGATGGTGATCTTGCTCCAGGGAAGGTCCTTGACGGACAGCGCCTTGAAAAAGCGGGCAGGGGTGGTTCCGCCCGATACGGCCAGAACCGCCTTGCCGCGTGCATCGCATGCGGCCTGCAGCTCTGCTGCAACACGGGTCGCCAGTGCTTCCGCAAGAGCGTTCCCGTCGGCAAAACTGTTCAGTGTCTGCTGCATGATCATGTCTCGTGCCAGGTGCGTCCGTCGCGTTCAATCAACGCGATGGCCGCGGATGGTCCCCATGTACCGGCGGTATAACCTGCTGCGGACTGGTCATTGTCGGTCCAGGCTTTGAGGATCGGGTCGATCCAGCGCCATGCGGCCACAACTTCGTCACGGCGCATAAACAGGGTCTGGTTGCCGCGCACCACATCCATCAGCAGGCGTTCATAGGCGTCGGGGCTGCGCACCTGGAACGATTCCGCAAAGCTCATGTCGAGCGGAACGTGGCGCAGGCGCATGCCGCCCGGACCCGGGTCCTTGATCATCATCCACTGCTTCACGCCTTCGTCGGGCTGCAACCGGATGACCAGCTGATTGGCAACCACGCGGCCTGCACTTTCGCCAAAGATCGAATGCGGAATGGGCTTGAACGAAACGACGATCTCCGACGCCCGCGTCGCCAGCCGTTTGCCGGTGCGTAGATAGAACGGAACCCCGGCCCAGCGCCAGTTGGCGATCTCAGCCTTGATGGCGACGAAGGTTTCCGTATTGCTCGTCGAACCCAGTTCTTCCTGATAGCCCTTGACGGGGCCGCCGGCGGACGCACCGGCACGGTACTGGCCGCGCACGGTCAGCTCTTCGGCATTCTTGCCATCGATGCGGGCCAGCGAGCGCAGGACTTTCAGCTTTTCGTCGCGCACCGCGTCGGCATCCATGGATGCGGGCGGCTCCATCGCAACAAGGCAGAGAAGCTGCAGCATGTGGTTCTGCACCATGTCGCGCAGCGCCCCGGCCGTGTCATAGTAACCGGCGCGGCCTTCGAGGCCGACCGCTTCCGCGACCGTGATCTGCACGTGGTCGATATGCGCCGAGTTCCACAGCGGCTCATAGAGCGCATTGGCAAAGCGCAGCGCCATCAGGTTCTGCACCGTTTCCTTGCCGAGATAGTGATCGATGCGGAAAATCTGCTGTTCGTTGAAAACGCTGCCGATCGTATCGTTGAGCGCAATGGCGGACTGAAGGTCGCGGCCGATCGGCTTCTCGACAATGATACGGGTCTGATCGGTGATCAGCTCATATTTCTTCAAGCGGCTGGCGATGTCGCCGAACAGGCTTGGGCTCACCGCAAGGTAAAACGCCCTGATCTTTTTGGTGGCATCGCCAATCGCGCTTTTGAGATCGTCCCAGCCATTGTCCGACGTCGCATCGACGGCAACATAGGACAGGCGCTGCAGGAACTGTTCTACCTGCTTCTTGTCGATCTCTTCCGGTTTGACATGTTCCTTGATCGCGGCTTCCGCAAACTTGCGGTAGTCGGCGTCGGACATCGCCGAACGCGATGCGCCAATGATGCGGGTGGGCTCCGTCAACTGGCCGTCCCGCTGGCGTTGATAGAGCGCTGGGATCAGTTTGCGCTCGGCAAGATCGCCGCTGCCGCCGAAGACGATGCAGTCAAAAGGTTCAACCGGGATAATCTGGCTTGTCATAAGATGAAGTCTCGCTATGCCAAAAATAGGTGTTCCGCTGATGCAGGCCTATATAATCTAATCGATTTAAAAAGGCCAGCGCCGATCCGTCTTCTGCGTCAAAATGCATTCCCAAGACGGTTCAATTCCAATACCATCGGCGCAAAGCAGGAACCCGTCATGGATCAGAATCTCTCTCGAATTGTCGCACAGGATAAGAATTTCCTGAATATCATTAATGGCCGGCGGGTCGCCGCACTCTCGCAGGAAACGATCACTGTTTTGTGTCCGTCCGATGGTTTGCCCTTTGCCACCATTCCGGCGGGCAATGCCGATGATGTGGATCGTGCGGTGCGGGCGGCGCGGGAAGCCTTCGAACGCGGCCCCTGGAGCCGGATGCCGGCCTTCGAGCGCGGCCGCCTGCTGACGCGGCTCGGCCAGCTTGTCGAGGAGCATGGCGACGAACTTGCGGCGCTCGAATCGCGCGATACCGGCAAGCCGGTCCGTCAGGGCAAGGCGGATGTCGCTGCGACCATGCGCTACTATGAATTCTATGGCGGCGCCGCCGACAAGATCCATGGCGATACCATTCCCTTTCTCGACGGGTTCACGGCGCTGACACTGCGCGAACCGCATGGCGTGGTTGCCGGTATCATCCCATGGAACTATCCGATGCAGATCATGGCGCGCGTGGTCGGCGCAGCGCTGGCGATGGGCAATACGCTGGTCATCAAACCGGCCGAGGATGCCTCGCTGTCCACCATCCGCATCGGTGAACTGGCCATTGAGGCAGGATTTCCCGATGGCGTTCTCAATGTCATCACCGGCTATGGCCGTGATGCAGGTGCGGCACTGTCATCGCATCCGGGCATCGATTACGTCACCTTCACCGGCTCGCCTGTCACCGGGACCGCGATCCAGCAGGCGGCGGCCGCGAACAATCGCGGCGTCACCATGGAGCTCGGCGGCAAGTCGCCGCAAATCCTGTTTGCCGATGCGGATGTGGAAAAGGCCCTGCCGGTTCTGGTCAACGCCATCATCCAGAACGGCGGCCAGACCTGCTCGGCGGGCAGCCGCATCCTGATCGAGCGGCCGATCTACAACGATGTCGCGGCAGCGTTGGGTGAACGGTTCAGCAAGCTTGTCGCCGCACCGCACGACATGGACCTTGATCTCGGTCCGATGGTGAACCCGGCGCAGAAGCGCAAGGTCGAGAATTTCATCACCTCCGCCGCCGAGTCCGGAATAGAGGTTGTTGCCCGCGGTTCCATTCATGTGGATGCGCCGCTGGAGGGCTATTACGTCGCCCCCGTGCTTTTCGGCGCTGTCGATCCCGCTTCGGTGCTGGCGCAGGAAGAAGTGTTCGGGCCGGTATTGTCGCTCTTTGCATTCGATGACGAGGCGGATGCCATCAGGCTTGCTAACGGCACGGAATACGGGCTTGTCGCGGGTATCTGGACCCGGGATGGTGCGCGCCAGCACCGTGTCGCCAAGAAAGTGCGTGCCGGACAGGTTTTCGTCAACGCCTATGGTGCTGGCGGCGGTGTCGAATTGCCGTTTGGCGGTTTCAAGAAATCCGGCCATGGACGCGAAAAGGGCTTTGAAGCGCTTTTCGACATGTCCGCAACCAAAACGGTCGTGTTCCGCCACGACTGACCGGGCGAACACCCGGAACAATCCCATTCAAGATCAATAGCATGAGGAAATGACATGACCCGTTTGGCAGGCAAGACAGCGATCATCACCGGCGCGGCAGCCGGATTCGGCGAGGGGATGGCGAAGCGCTTTGCCGAAGCGGGGGCCAACGTCGTCGTCGCTGATCTCAATCACAAGGGCGCGGAAGCCGTTGCCGATGCCATCGGCAAGAATGCCATTGCTGTCCAGGCCGATGTGTCGCGCAAGGAAGATGTGGATGCCATGGTTGCGTCCGCCATGGACACGTTCGGCCGCGTGGATATCATGATCAACAATGCCGGGTTCACACATCGCAACGGCTCCATGCTCGAGGTGGATGAAAGCACGTTCGACCTGATCTCGGCTGTCAACATGAAGGCGATCTACTACGCAACGCTTGCCGTGGTGCCGATCATGGAAATGCAGGGCGGCGGCTCCATCATCACCACGGCATCGACGGCTGGCCTGCGCCCGCGTCCCGGCCTGACTTGGTACAATGCGTCCAAGGGCTGGGCGATCACCGCGACGAAATCCATGGCGGTTGAACTGGCACCGAAAAACATCCGGGTCAATTGCCTCTGTCCCGTGGCGGGCGATACCGGCATGCTCAGCCTGTTCATGGGCGAGGACACCCCGGAAAAGCGCGCGCAGTTCAAGGCTTCGATCCCGCTCGGCCGCCTGTCGACACCGCTCGATATTGCCAACGCGGCGCTTTGGCTCGCTTCCAGCGAGGCCGAGTTCATCACGGGCGTGGCGCTGGAAGTGGATGGCGGGCGCTGCATTTGACGGGATCAACTGATTTTGTCTTGAATCACGGCCGCATTGGCCTACATCCGGTGTGTCGTCCAATTTCCCCAATGGCTGCATCCGGCTGATCGTGGTCCGATCAGCGGCGCGGCTCATCCCTCAAGGACATGATCATGACATCAAAACCCGTCTGGTTCATCACTGGCTGTTCAACCGGTTTTGGCCGCGAACTGGCGCGCCACACGCTTGAACTGGGTTATCCCACCGTCATCACCGCGCGCAATCCTGCACAGATCGAAGATCTGGCGCGGGGCAATGAGGACAAGGCCCTTGTGCTCAAACTCGACGTGACCAATGCGGACGATATCGCCGCCGCCGTCAAGGCGGCGGAAGCGCGTTTCGGCCGTATCGATGTGCTCGTCAACAATGCCGGCATCGGCTATTTCGGTTCGCTTGAAGAGAGCGACATCGATGAAGTGCGCCAGATGTTCGAAATCAACGTCTGGGGTCTCGTCAATATGACCCGGGCCGTCCTGCCCGTCATGCGCAAGCAGCGGTCGGGGACTGTCGTCAATATTTCATCGATTGGCGGCCTTGTGGCCAATTCGGCCGTGAGCTTCTACAACGCCACCAAATTCGGCGTCGAAGCGATTTCGGAAGCCCTGTCCAAGGAAGTGGCGCATCTTGGGATCAAGGTTCTGATCGTGGAGCCCAGTGGCTTCCGCACGGACTGGGCCGGACGCTCGGCCAACGAAGCGCCGACGACCATCGAGGATTATCGCGAGACCTCCGATCAGCGCATGCAGCAGATCAGGACATCCAGCGGCAATCAGCCGGGCGATCCGGTGCGGGCGGTCAAGGCGATCGTCCAGGCCGTGGAAGCGGAAAAGCCGCCGCTGCGCCTGTTGCTTGGCAAGTTTGCGCTCGCCGGAGCCCGCAACAAGATTGCAGAGCTGCAGCGGGATTTCGATGCCTGGGCCGAGGTAACCGAAGGCGCCGATGCGCCGAAGGGATCCTGATCAAACAAAATGGCCGGCATTGCCGGCCATTTTCGCATCGATAAGTCCCGTTCCTAGATCAGCTGGCGCAGGATCACGAACAGGGTAAAGGACAGGGCAATCGACACCGGCAGTGTCAGCACCCAGGCCATCAGCAGATTGCGCACCGTCGACATCTGCAGGCCCGAGCCGTTTGCCACCATCGATCCCGCCACACCCGACGAAAGAATGTGGGTCGTGCTGACCGGCAGGCCCAGCGTGTCGGCGGTGAAGATCGTGCCCATGGCAACCAGTTCGGCCGAAGCGCCCTGTCCATAGGTGAGGTGAGTCTTGCCGATCTTTTCACCGACGGTCACGACGATCCGCCGCCAGCCCACCATCGTGCCGAGACCAAGGGCCAGCGCCACGGCAACCTTCACCCAGGTCGGGATGAACTTTGTCGCATTGTCGATGGCCTGGTGATAGGTCTTGATGGTGGCAAGGTCCGCCGGTTGCATCGGCAGCAGCTTGGCCTTGTCGATCAGCTTCAACGCTTCGCCGGTCAGATACATGTTGTTGCGGGTGTTGCTGACCATGCCGACCGGAACCGTCGATGCGGAACCGTAGGGCGATATGCTGGCATTGGTCTGGTCGATGAACTGGCGCAATGCGACGGTGGTTTCATCGCTCCATGTCTTGTTGCGCACCGCATTGCTGACCACCGCATTGGCATCGGTGACGGTGATGCCGGGCTTTTCATAGGAGCGCAAGGTGGTTGCGGCTGCGGTCGCGGCGGACTTGTAGGCTTCCAGATAATTGATATCCGGGGTGCGGTTGAGCGCGAAGGATGTCGGTACGACACCGATCAGGATCAGCATGATCAGCCCCATACCCTTCTGGCCGTCATTGGAGCCATGGGCGAAGCTGACACCCGTGCAGGTGAAAATCAGCAGGCCGCGGATCCACAAAGGCGGCGGGGTCTGGCCTTTCGGCGCTTCATAGAGAGCCTTGTTTTTGATCAGCAGCCGCATCGCCAGCAGCAGCAGGGCGGCCATGCCGAAGCCGACGAGCGGCGAAATGAGCAGCGACATGCCAACTTCCGTCGCCTTCGACCAGTCGACGCCGCTGGTCGCCGTGCCGGTCGGCGCCAGGAATTGATTGGCGAGACCCACGCCGACGATCGAACCGATCAGCGTATGCGAACTGGAGGCAGGCAGCCCCAGATACCAGGTGCCGAGGTTCCACAGAATGGCGGCGGTCAGCAGCGAGAATACCATGGCAAGACCGGCGCTCGAGCCGACCTGCATGATCAGTTCGACCGGCAGAAGCGAGATGATGCCGAAGGCAACGGCACCGCTTGCGGTCATGACCCCGAGAAAATTGAAAATTCCGGACCAGATCACGGCGATCTCGGCGGGCAGGGAATTCGTGTAGATCACCGTTGCAACCGCGTTGGCGGTATCGTGAAAACCATTGACGAATTCAAAGCCCAGCGCCGTGACAAGTGCAAGCCCTAGGAGAATCCACGGCACGGCGACCGAGCTGGTCAGATCCTGGGTGAGTGAATATCCGACATAAAAAAGGCCGCCAATCAGGATGGCGACCACCGCATAATTAGGCCAGTTGCCTAAATTGCTTGGTTTGTCGAGCGGGTGTTCGTCTTTTAGCAGACGTGCGTCAGTCGCATTGCTTAGCGTCATCAGAAAATCCCCAGTATTTCATTCAAACACCGGGGAACGCTAAGACCGGCGCATGAACTCTTGATGACAATACATCATAGCTTGCGCGACGAGACTTGAGCGTCTAACGCTTCAGGCAGATAAAATTATGGAAACGCCATGCACAAGGTCGTCATAAGCGGTACCGGTGTCTTTACGCCGGAACTCTCCATCAGCAATGCCGAACTCGTTGAAGCATTCAACAGCTATGCCACGCGGCAGAACGAAATCCATGCCGATGAGATCGCGGCGGGCACGCGCGCACCGATGACGATGTCGGCGGAAGATTTCATCGTCCGCGCATCGGGGATCGAGCGGCGCTACGTGCTCGACAAGTCGGGGATTCTCGATCCGGCGGTCATGCATCCCGTCCTGCCGGAGCGCAGTGACGATGAATTGTCCGTCATGGCCGAAATGGCGGTCAAGGCGGCAACTGCTGCGCTGGCCAAGGCCGGCCGTACCGCTGGCGACGTGGACGCCGTGATCTGCGCCGCGTCCAATCACGAGCGCCCCTATCCGGCGATTGCCATCGAGGTGCAGGAAGCGCTGGGGATACAGGGCTTCGGCTTCGACATGAACGTTGCCTGTTCGTCGGCGACATTCGGCATCCAGGCGGCGGCCGACATGATCCGTTCCGGGTCGGCCCGTGCCATTCTCATGGTCAATCCGGAGATTTGCTCCGCCCATCTCGAATGGCGCGACCGCGACTGCCATTTCATTTTCGGCGATGTCTGCACCGCGGTGCTTCTGGAGCGCGACGACCTTGCAACGGCACCGGACAGGTTCGAAATCATCTCGACCCGCTGCCTGACCCAGTTCTCCAACAATATCCGCAACAATAATGGTTTCCTGCGCCGCACGCGCGAGGGCCACATGACCGATCGCCGCGACATGCTGTTCCGCCAGGAAGGCCGCAAGGTGTTCAAGCAGGTCGTGCCGATTGTTTCCGACCTGATCCTTACCCACCTTGCCGACGAGAATGTCGCACCGGCGCATCTGTCGAGGCTCTGGCTGCATCAGGCCAACAAGGGCATGAACGATCTGATCGGGTCGAAGGTGCTGGGGCGTGAACCGGAAGCGGGAGAACAGCCGAACATCCTGCAGGACTACGCCAATACGTCCTCTGCAGGGTCGATCATTGCATTCTCCAAATATTCCGATGATCTGGCGCCGGGCAGCCTGGGCGTCATCTGTTCCTTTGGCGCGGGCTATTCCGTCGGCAGCGTGATCGTGAAGAAGGTGTAGCTTGGCGCTCCCGGAGCCTGTCACCACGGCGAAGACGTCCCGGCCCGATCCATCGGGATTTCAGTCAGGTGATTTTGTGTGGCCGAAGAAGCCGGGCGTTATCGTTCCCTATTCCGCGTCCTACGCGCCTGAGATGCGGCAGATTCCAACTGATTTTTACGACAGGCAAAAGTTCGAAGCCGAGAAGAGCGCTTATCTGGAGCGTGCAGCAAAATCCGATCCGGATTTCGCCGCATCGCAAGAAGACCGGATCAATCGGCTGAGCTTTGAAGCATTTGCCCGACAATATCACGGGTCGCACACCCTGAACGCGGCGTCATTGGGGACGGGATCGATCGTCTACGTTGGACATGTGGCTATCCTTGAAATTTGCGATGGCGCGCCGTTTGTGATTGAGGCAGTCTCGGGCCAAGGCGTGATCAGGCATTCCTATGAAGACTGGCTTGCTTCCCGCCCCGGAGAAGATGTCTGGCTTGGCCGGGTTGAGGATTTGCCGCAGGAACAGCGCTCGGAAATACCAGCCGAAGCAAAAAAATATCTTGGCCGTCCCTATGAATTCTTCAATCTGGATTTGAACGACGATTCCGGTTTCTATTGTTCGAAACTCGTTTGGCTGGCCATTTTCCGCAGTCTGCAATTTGCCATCGATGACGATCCGCAGAGCGAGAGATTTTTCTGGTTCTCTCCAAAGCAGTTGATGAATGCCGGGCGAGTCCAGCTTCTCTACAATCCTGGAAGCTATCTGGACAATTGAGACTTGTTTGAAAGCGAAGGTCGCTCGGCGGTCCTGATTTCAGACAGGTGAACAAGGGCCGCTGCCGCTTTGCCCGCAGCCTCGACATAGCTGGCGTCGCGATGGACGAGCATGATGGAAAAAGCTCCGTCCATCAGCAGAACGATCTGCCGGGTGAGGGCTTGCGGCTCTTCCACGCCGGCTGTTGCCAGAACATCCGCCAGCCACGCCTCGAATTTCTTCTTGTGCGCGGAACCGATCTTGATGGCGGGATGGCCGGGCATGTTGGCCAGTTCGGCGGCTGTCCGCAGGAAACCGCAGCCTTTCCATTTTTTGTGCCGCGCGGCCTTGGCCAGATGGGTGAAGATCGCTTCGACCTTGTCCGCAATCGCGCCGTCCGCCGCGTTGAACCATTTCGCAAACAGCGCAAGATTGGGCTGGTCACGCGACTGGAGATAGGCGGCAACCAGATCGTCCTTGCTCTTGAAATGATAGTACAGCGTCCGCTTTGTCAGCTCCGCCGCTTCCGCAACGGCATCCACGCTGACCGCACGGATACCCTGCGCATAGAACAGGCGGCTGGCGGCATCGAGAATGCGGTCGCGGGTCGGATCAGATGTCCTTGGCATAGTGATAAAGTATACTAACCAGTGAATATACACAATGCGCATGGGGCATTACATCTTCGGCCTTGATCCCTTCCGTGAAAGGCAAAGCCGATGTCCGATCCCGTGCTCTTCGAAATCAAAGACAATATCGCGTTCCTGACCCTGAACCGGCCGGAAAAGCTCAATGCCCTGAACTATGCAACCAATGATCTGCTGCTGCAGCTTCTCGACCGCATCGAGGATGATCCTGATATTCGCGCCGTCATTCTGACGGGCGCAGGCGACCGGGCGTTTTCAGCAGGCGGAGACATTCATGAATTCTCGCAGAGCATAAGCGAGGGCGTTGATATCGCCGTCAGGGCGTTCGTGCGGCGGGGGCAGGCGATGACCGCACGGATGGAGGCGTTTCGCAAGCCGGTCATTGCTGCCGTCAATGGCATTGCCTTCGGCGGCGGTTGCGAAATCACCGAGGCGGTGCATCTGGCCGTTGCAAGCGAGCGGGCCGTGTTTGCCAAGCCCGAAATCAATATCGGCATCCCGCCGACCTTTGGCGGCACCCAGCGCCTGCCGCGCCTTGCCGGACGCAAGCGCGCGCTGGAACTGCTGTTGACCGGCGATACTTTTTCAGCGGCGCGAGCCCTCGAACTCGGCCTCGTCAACAGGGTGGTTCCCCACGAAGACCTGCTTCCCGCAGCGATCGAGCTTGCCGGCCGTATTCTGCGCCATTCCCCGGTGGTGGCTGCGGGCATCATCACTGCGGTCACACGCGGGTTGAACATGCCTATCAGCGAGGGGCTGCAGATGGAAAGTGAACAGTTTGCCCGTGTCGCGCCGTCGCACGATACACGGGAAGGGTTGAATGCCTGGATCGGGCGGCGGGTGCCCGCATACCGGGGAAACTAGCCGGGGTTCAGATCCGGTCCATCAGGGCATACCAGCTGAGTGCCAGAAACAGCAAGGGCGCGCGGAAGGTGCGCCCGCCCGGAAATGCCGGTACTTTCAGCTCTTCCAGTAGTTTCAGGCGGTCGCGATTGCCGGCGACGGTTTCGGCATACAGCTTGCCGACATAGTTCGACAGCATCACGCCATGACCGGAATAGCCGCCCGCCGAAATGACATTGGGCATGACTTCGCGCACGAAGGGCTGCCGGGGCAGGGTGATGCCGACGGAGCCGCCCCAGGCCTGCGTGATTTCCACCTCGGCGAGTGCCGGATAAATCTCGGCGATCTGCCGGCGGATATGGGTGCTGATATCAAGCGGATTGTCTGCGGTGTAGGCTTCCCGTCCGCCGAACAGCAGCCGCCCATCCTTGGAACGGCGGAAATAGCGCACGACAAAGCGGGAGTCATCGACGCTTTCGCCGCCGGGCAGGACCGGACTGTCCTGGCCAAGCGGCACCGTAGCGCCGATGAACGAGCGGATCGGCATGACATGCGAAGCACTGACCGGTTCAAGGTTGCCGCCATAGGCATTGACCGCGATCAGGCATTTGGCGGCCGTCACATCGCCTTTGGCCGTTGCCACGGTCACGCGCCCGTTCTGCGAGGTGATGCCGGTAACTTTGGTATTCTCGTAAAGATGGGCCCCGGCCCGCGCTGCTGCCCGTGCTGTGCCGACCACAAGTTTCATCGGCTGGATATGACCGGTGCCCGCATCGTAGACACCGCCGAGATAGCGCGTGGAACCGAGGCGTTCCGCTGTCTCCGCCGCATCCATGTAGTGAATATGCGGATAGCCGAAGCGCGTTGCCATCAGTTCGGCATGGGCGCGGTAATCTTTCAGATAGCGCTTCTTGTGCACAACGGACATTTGCCCCGGCACGAATTCGATGTCGATCTTGTGCGTGTCGGCGAACTGCAGAAGGTGCGCCTTCGCCTCTTCGGCAAGGTCGAACAGCGCCTTGGCGCGGGTAAAGCCGTATTGTCCTTCCAGCTCCTCCGCCCAGGCGCGCTGTCCGGTGCCGAGCTGACCGCCATTGCGGCCCGAGGCGCCGTCACCGAAACGGCAGGCTTCCAAGAGGACGACGTCGACGCCCGCCGAGGCGAGGTGAACGGCGGCGGAAAGGCCGGTAAAACCGCCGCCCACGATGACGACGTCGGCGGTGCGCGAACCGTCCAGCGCCGGATATTCGGTGCGATCCGCAATGGTCGACTCATACCAGGAGACGCCGGGGGAAATCGGTGACTGATAGGGCATGTTCTACTGATCAGACGTTGAGGAGCAGATATTCGCGCTCCCACGGACTGATAACCTCCATGAAAGTCTCGAACTCCGCGCGCTTGATGGCGGCGTAGGTGATGGCAAAGGACTGTCCCAGCATGGCGGTCAGGTCCTTGTCCTGCTCGAACAATATGGTCGCCTCGATCAGCCCGCGCGGCAGCTCGATCAGGTTGTCATTGACCGTGGTCGACGCAGGCGCATCCGGCTCGATCCTGTTGTTCATGCCGAGCAGGCCGCAGGCGAGTGACGCCGCCAGGGCGAGATAGGGATTGGCGTCCGACGACGGAATGCGGTTTTCCACACGCCGGGCATTGGGGTCCGAACGCGGCACGCGGAAGGCCGTCGTGCGGTTGTCATAGCCCCATTTGACATTGACCGGCGCAGACGCGGCCGGTGTCAGCCGCCGGTATGAATTCACGTAAGGTGCGAACATGACCAGAGAGGCTGGGACGTGCTTCTGCATGCCGCCGATAAAGTGGCGGAAGGCCTCGCTTTCACTGCCATCGGGATTGGAAAACACGTTGCGACCGGTCTTCTTGTCGACAATCGACTGGTGGATATGCATGGCCGATCCGGGCTGGCCCTGGATGGGCTTGGCCATGAAGGTCGCATACATGTCGTGCTTCAGTGCCGCCTCGCGGATGGTGCGCTTGAACAGGAATACCTGGTCCGCAAGCTCGACGGGGTCGCCGTGGCGCAGGTTGATTTCCAGCTGTGCCGCGCCTTCTTCGTGGATCAGCGTGTCGATCTCCAGACCCTGACCCTCGGAGAAATGATAGATATCGTCGATCAGTTCGTCGAATTCGTTGACGCCGGCGATGGAATAGCCCTGGCCGCCGCCAATCGCCCGGCCGGACCGGCCGACGGGCGGGGTCAGCGGATAATCGGGATCGGGGTTCTTCTTGACGAGATAGAACTCGATTTCGGGCGCGACGACGGGCTTCAGGCCCTTCTTGTTATAGGCGGCAACAACGCGCTTGAGCACGTTGCGCGGGGTGAATTCCACCGCAGCGCCGTCCTTGTTCACGAGGTCGCAAATGACCTGCGCGGTGGGATCGCTCTCCCAGGGCACGACGGAAAGGGTCGACAAATCCGGCATCAGTTTGAGGTCGCCGTCGTCTTCCGGATAGGAGAAGCCATAGCCGTCTTCGGGATAGTCGCCGGAGATCGTTGCCATGAACACCGCGGAAGGCAGCGCCAAGGATGTATTGGAGGTGAATTTCTTCGACGGCATCATCTTGCCGCGGGCAACGCCCGCCTGATCCGGGGTGATGCATTCGATGTCTTCGATATCCCGCCAGGCCAGCCACTCGGAAGCTTCACGCCAGTTTTTTACGCCGCGCGTGGCTTTGACATAGGCGGGCGTGCGCCGCCGCGTTGAGGTCCGTGCGGGTTTCTTCTCAGGGGTTTCAGAAGGCATCAATCACCAGAATTTATTGCGGTTTTTGGATGATAGATCAAAACTCATCCCGATGGGAAGGCGGGCGGGAGAAAATTGTGGTCGTGTTTTTTGCCGTCAAAAACCAAAACCGCCCGCAATTGCCTGGGGAGGTTGCAAAGGCATGAAGGTGAAGTCTATGCGGCGTGTTTCGGTGCAATGGTAAGTTGCACGCCCAATGCCTTCAGGACACCAAGCAAGGTGGTCAGTTTGGGATCGCCCTTGGTGCTCAGCGTTTTATACAGGGCCTCCCTTGTGACGCCTGCCTCCCTGGCAATGTGCGCCATACCTTTTGCACGGGCAACGATTCCCAGCGCATCGGCGATATAACCGGCATCGCCTGTTTCAAATGCATCGGTCAAGAGTTCGGCCTGTGACTCCGGCGTATCAAGATAGCGCGCCGGATCGAAGGGGGTTGTCCTGATCGTCATTTTTCTTTCTCCAAATCCGCGGCGAGATTTTTAGCCTTGCGGATATCTTTCTGCTGACTGTCTTTGTCTCCACCACACAACAGAATGATCAAGACACTGCCGTGTTGGGCAAAATAAATGCGATAGCCGGGGCCGTGGTGAATACGAAGCTCGCTGACACCCTCGCCAACAGGCTGCACATCACCGGAGTGGCCATGCCGAAGACGCACAATCCTTTGCGCTATCATGTGTCTGGCGCGCCTGTCTTTCAGGCGAACCAGCCAATCCGCAAAGACCTGTGTTTGACGTATTTCAAGCATGTAATAATTAGATTACAAATGCGATGACGTCAATCAATCCAGACTTTCGGCTAAGCTGTGTACAAAAACCAAAACCGCCCGCAATTGCTTGCGGACGGTCCGGCGCGCCGTGCTGGTTCCAGACCGAAACCAGAGAAGGCCACGGTGAGCTATTGCCGGGTGACGACCACCGGGATCAGCAGGTCGCCCCAGTTGCCATCGCCGCCATGGTGACGGGCGGAGCGGACCAGCTCCACGGACACGCCGGCATCCACTGCCTTCATGACGGATTGGTTGAGGCGATGCAGATCATTCGCGACCATGCGAATGACAGCCTGCTGGTCTGCATTCATGGCCGATGATTGCTCCTCGGCCCGTTCCTTCACGCGTGTCTGCGGTGCCATGATGATGCTCCTTGTTTCTGGCGTTGCAGTGGGACAATCACCGTGATTGTCCCGTATGGACCGGCGGCATGTAAGGGCCTCGCCGGCGGTCCGGATTGGGATGCCTGTTATTCGGCGGCCGGACGGAACTGTGCCGTCTCGGTCGATTCCTTCATGGCCGTCGTCGACGACTGACCGCCCGTGATGGCCAGTGAGACCGCATCGAAATAGCCCGTGCCAACCTCGCGCTGGTGCTTGGTGGCGGTGTAGCCGTTTACCTCGGCGGCGAACTCCGCTTCCTGCAGCTCCGAATAGGCGGACATCTGGCGGTCCTTGTAGCCGCGGGCCAGTTCGAACATGCCGAAGTTGAGCTGATGGAAACCAGCCAGCGTGATGAACTGGAACTTGTAGCCCATCGCACCCAGCTCGCGCTGGAACTTGGCAATCGTTGCTTCGTCCAGATGCTTCTTCCAGTTGAACGAGGGCGAGCAGTTATAGGCCAGCAGCTTGTCCGGATGTTCCTTGCGCACGCCTTCGGCAAAACGCTTGGCCTGTTCGAGGTCCGGCTTCGATGTCTCGCACCAGATCAGATCCGCGTGCGGTGCATAGGCAATCGCCCGGGCGATGCAGGAGTCGAGACCGTTCTTGACCTGATAGAAGCCTTCCGTGGTGCGTCCGGCGTCGTAATCGACGAATGGGCGGTCGCGCTCGTCAATATCCGAGGTCAGAAGCTTTGCGGCTTCCGCATCCGTGCGGGCAATGACCAGGGTCGGCGTTCCCATCACGTCGGCGGCAAGGCGCGCGGCGTTGAGGTTGCGGATATGGGCAGCGGTCGGGATCAGAACCTTGCCGCCGAGATGGCCGCACTTCTTTTCCGAGGCCAGCTGGTCCTCATAATGCACGCCCGCAGCACCGGCCTCGATGAAGGCCTTCATGATCTCGAAGGCATTGAGCGGGCCGCCGAAGCCGGCTTCCGCATCGGCAACGATCGGTGCGAACCATGTGTCGACCGACAGACCCTTGCCTTCCGCCGTTTCGATCTGGTCGGCACGCTGCAATGTCTTGTTTATGCGTTTTGCAAGCTCTGGAGCAGCATTTGCAGGGTACAGTGACTGGTCAGGATACATGGCGGAAGCAGTATTGGCATCGGCTGCAACCTGCCAGCCGGAGAGATAAATCGCCTTAAGGCCCGCACGCACCATCTGCATCGCCTGGTTGCCCGAGAGAGCGCCAAGGGCATTGACAAATCCGTCTTCATGGATGAGCTGCCACAGGCGGTTGGCACCGTTTTCAGCAAGAGTATATTTGATCTGAACCGAACCGCGCAGTCTTTTGACATCGTCAGGCGTATAGGGACGTTCAATACCATCGAACCGGCCTCCCGGGGCATTGGGTACGAGATTGTAAAAATCAGTCATTGTCTTTCTCCAGCTTCTGTTGACGCGATCGCAGACAGGTCATTTGGGAGTTTCGATGGCTGCGTTCATGTGACTGAATTTACATTGCAGTGCAGTAATTCCAATAAATATCGCCATAATAGGCGGATTTATCGAGTTAGCATGTCGCTGCTTTGACAAATATGATTTGTAAATTTGTAAAATTTGTAATACTGCTTCGATGTCAAAGCTTGTGTAAATTTTGTCAATATTGCTGACATAAGAGGTGGAAATGGCCGAGGGCAAGATATTCGCCGGTCCCCGCATCCGGCGCATCCGCAATGAGCAGGGGCTGACGCAGACGGCCATGGCCGAAGCGCTGGGCATTTCGCCGTCCTATCTCAATCTCATCGAGCGCAATCAGCGCCCGCTGACAGTGCAGCTGCTGTTAAAACTGTCTTCCACCTACAAGATCGAACTTGATACGCTGCAGGTTGAAACCGGCTCGTCCATGGCGGCACTGAAAGAAGTCTTTTCCGATCCCCTGCTCAACGGCGAATTGCCCGGCGACCAGGAACTGATCGAGATCGGCGATGCCGCACCCAATGCAGCGGCCGGTATCATCAAGCTGTACCGCGCCTACCGGGAATCGCTGGAGCGCCTGTCCGACCTCTCGGGAATGCTGGCAAAGGAAGGACATGTGCCGTCGCTGTCATCCACGCGTTTGCCGCTCAGCGAAGTGCGGGACGTGCTGGAGCGCAGACCCAACCATTTTGCCCGCATAGAAGGGGAGGTTGACAGCTTCATTCACCTGATCAAGCCGGGCGATGATCTGTCCGGTGCCTTGAAGGCATGGCTGAAAAGCGAGCATGGGATCACGGTGCGTGTCCTGCCGGTTGCAACCATGCCGAACTGGCGGCGGCGCTATGACCGGCATTCGCAGCGCCTGTTTATCTCCGAACGGCTGTCGCCGTTCGATCAGCTGCGCGAACTGGCCATCGAGGCGGTTCTCATCCGCATGCAGGTGGTTGTCGCGGCTGAGATCCAGGAGCTGAAACTATCCTCCGATGAAGCGCGCCGCATCGCCCGGTTCGAACTTGCCCGTTATGCGGCGCAGGCCCTGATGATGCCGTACCAGGCATTCCAGACCGCTGCCCAGCGCGCCCGCTACGATGTCGACGTGCTGCGCTCGCGTTTCAATGTCTCCTTCGAGCAGGCGGCCAACCGGCTGACAACCCTGCAAAAGCAGGGGGCGGCGGGCATTCCGTTTTTCATGCTCGAGGTGGATCACGCGGGCAACCGCTTCCGCCGGGCTGGCGCACAGGGCTATCCGCAGTCACGCTTTGGCGGCGAGTGTCCAAAGCTGGCGGTGCACGCCGCCTTTGCCCAGCCGGGCCAGATTCTGGTCGAAGCCATCGAGATGCCGGGCGGCGCCGAATTCATGACCATTGCCCGCACGCTCGAGGGGCCGCAAGGCGGGTTCAATGAGCGCCCCCGGCGCACGGCGATCCTGCTCGGCTGCGATATCGGCTTTGCCGATGAAACGGTTTATGGTGCTGCGCTTGGCGGCAGGAATATCGGTGCGACGCCGGTAGGACCCGCCTGCCGCCTCTGCGAGCGCTCGGCCTGCCTTTCGCGTGCCGAGCCGCCGGTTACCCGGCCGCTGGGGCTGGACGAGATGGTGACGGGGCTGAGCGCCTTCGATTTTCAATGATGCCGCTGGATTTGCGGGCGAAAACGATGCAGAAAGCGACAATCTCCGGTCGTTTCCCACACTCACTGCAGAGTTGAAATTTGGCATTGTATCCCCATGAGTGTTTCGTCTGTCCCGCTACCGCCGGTTGCCGCGCCTGATCCCGCCAAGAGCGCATCGGAGACCGCGGTCGGCTGCCTGCTGGTTGCGGGTTCGGCCATCGCCTGGAGCACGGGCGGCGCTCTGACCCGGTTTCTCGACACGACGGATAACTGGACGGTGGTGTTCTGGCGCTCCGTATTCGCCGGGCTCTTCCTTTTGTGTTTCATGCTGGTCCGCGATGGTCCGCGCGGTACGCTGCGGCTGTTCCGCAACATGGGGCTGGCCGGGGTGGGCGTCGGCATCTGTTTTGCCATTGCATCATCCTGCTTCATCGTTGCCCTGTCCTACACGACGGTCGCCAATGTCCTGTTGCTTCAGGCGGCAGTGCCGCTGCTGGCGGCGCTGATTTCCTGGGTGCTCTTTCGCGAAAGGGTCAGTCTTGCAACCTGGGGCGCCATTGCCGTGGTGATCGCCGGCGTTGCCATCATGGTTTCCGATTCGCTGGACGGCGCTGTCTCTCCCATCGGCGACCTTCTCGCCTTGCTGATTGCCATCTCCTTTGCATCCGCCACGGTGATCACGCGGCGCAAGGCGCATCTGCGCATGACGCCCGCGGTTTTTCTCGGCGTGGTGATGGCTGCCTGTGCCGCCTCGATGATGAGCGGATCATTCTCGGCAAGCGTGCGGGACTTCGGTTTCCTATTTGCTCTGGGAGCGGTCAATCTTGGTCTCGGCCTTGCGCTTTTCGTCAGCGGCGCCCGTCTTATTCCCTCGGCGCTCGCCGCGTTGATCGGCACGCTCGAGCCTGTGCTCGGGCCGGTGTGGGTCTGGCTTCTGCACAATGAAATCCCGACGCAGCGCACCATCATCGGCGGCGGCATCATTCTTTGTGCCTTGCTCTTTCATCTGGGCTGGGAATACCGGCGCCAGCGCGTGGCTTCGACGCGAAAGCCGGTGGTCTGACACTCCCTGCGCGGGAATGCGGCGATCAAAATCGCGTTGATCTGCAACTTTAGATGAGGGAGTTGCTGCAACCCAGTTGACGAAGTGATCGCAATCTAAAAAGGTAGAGGAAACTTGGGAACCCCTGGCACGGCTGAAAGATCAGGTGCCAGCAGCATGGAGGCATTTTATGGGTATCAAATCCATCCTTTTAACGGCCACTTTCGCCCTTGGACTTGCCACGGCAGCCGGCGCGCAGGAACGCGTCGTCAACGTCTACAACTGGTCTGACTATATCGACGACAGCATTCTGGCTGACTTCACCAAGGAAACCGGCATCAAGGTTGTCTATGATACCTTCGACTCCAATGAAATTCTCGAAACCAAGCTGCTGGCAGGCGGAACCGGTTACGATGTTGTTGTTCCGACTGCGTCCTTCCTGCAACGCCAGATTGCCGCCGGTGTGTTCCAGAAGCTCGACAAGTCGAAGCTGCCGAACCTGAAGAACATGTGGGATGTGATCAACCAGCGCATCGAAAAATATGATCCCGGCAATCAGTACGCCGTCGACTACATGTGGGGAACCACGGGTCTTGGCTACAATGTCGACAAGATGAAGGAAATTCTCGGATCGGATGCGCGTCCGAACTGGGATATCCTGTTCAAACCCGAAATGGCGGCCAAGTTCAAGGATTGCGGCGTCCACGTGCTTGATTCTGCTTCGGATGTCCTGCCGTCGACGCTCGCCTATCTTGGCCTCGATCCGGACAGCAAGAATCCCGACGACCTCGCCAAGGGCGCGGACCTGTTGACAGCGGTTCGCCCGTCGATCCGCAAATTCCATTCGTCGGAATATATCAATGCACTCGCTGCCGGCGATATCTGTCTGGCGCTCGGCTATTCCGGCGACATCCTGCAGGCCAAGGCGCGTGCGGAAAAGGCCAATGCCGGCGTGAAGCTGGACTACGCCATTCCGTCGCAGGGTGCGCAGATGTGGTTTGACGTGATGGCCATCCCCGCCGATGCGCCGCACGTGGCGGAAGCCCACGAATTCATCAACTACATCATGCGTCCGGAAGTGGCTGCCAAGGCTTCGAACTTCGTGTCCTATGCCAACGGCAACAAGGCCTCGCAGGAATTCATCGACAAGGCCATTCTGGAAAATCCGTCGGTCTATCCGGATGAGGCCACATTGGCCAAGCTCTTCACCGTGACGCCTTACGATACGAAAACGCAGCGAACCGTCACGCGGCTCTGGACCAAAGTGGTAACAGGCCAGTAAATATCGAGAAAACCCCGGCAGAAAATGCCGGGGTTTTTAACGTCAAGACCAAATACCGGGGCAATCATGAAATCACTGGGAAGCTTTCGCCGTAAATTCGCACCTTGGAATGATCCTGAAGCAAAACCCTATATTTCCTTCGAGAATGTCACCAAAAAGTTTGGTGACTTTACCGCTGTCGATGATTTGTCCCTGACGATCTACAATCGTGAATTCTTTGCCCTTCTCGGCGCATCCGGCTGCGGCAAGTCCACGCTCCTGCGCATGCTGGCCGGGTTCGAGGAGCCAACCTCGGGCCGCATCCTGCTTGACGGCCAGGACATGCGCGGCATCCCGCCCTACAAGCGGCCTGTGAACATGATGTTCCAGTCCTACGCCCTGTTCCCGCACATGACCGTCGAGGGCAACATCGCCTTCGGCCTGAAGCAGGATGGCATGCCGGCGAATGAGATCGCCGCGCGCGTTGCGGAAATGCTCAAGCTGGTCAAGCTCGAGCAGTTCGCCAAGCGCAAGCCGCATCAGCTTTCCGGCGGTCAGCGCCAGCGCGTGGCGCTTGCCCGTTGCGTCGCCAAGCGGCCCAAGGTTCTGCTGCTGGACGAGCCGCTGGGTGCGCTCGACAAGAAACTGCGTGAAGAAACACAGTTCGAACTGATGGACCTGCAGATGAAGCTGGGCCTGACCTTCGTCGTCGTGACGCACGATCAGGAGGAGGCCATGACCATGGCCGATCGTATCGCCGTCATGGACAAGGGCAAGGTCAAGCAGGTGGCAACGCCCGCGGAAGTCTACGAAGCCCCGAATTCCAAGTTCGTCGCCGATTTCATCGGCAATGTGAACATGTTCGAAGGCACGGTTTCGACTGTTGTGCCCGGCAAGGTCGACATCGATGTCCCGGCCGACAAGATCACCATTCGCACGGATGCAACCCGCGACTGCGCCGCCGGCCAGTCCGTCGGGTTTGCCATCCGGCCGGAGAAAATCCGCCTCAGCCGCAAAGAACCGGCCAATACCGCCGTCAACGCCGCGCATGGCGAACTCTACGATATCGCCTATTTCGGCGACATGACGGTCTTCCACGTCCGGCTTGAAAGTGGCCGCATCATCAAGGCGGCCAGTTTGAACGCGGTGCGCACGGTCGAAGACCCGCTTGGCTATGACGACATGGTCTGGGTCAATTTCGATACCGATGCCGGCATCCTGTTGACGGCGTAGGGGGGGCTGCCATGCAAAAACTGATCGCGTCCGTCGTCAGCCGCCTCGTCATCAGCATTCCCTACCTGTGGATGCTGATCTTCTTCCTTATCCCGTTCATCATCGTCTTCAAGATTTCACTCTCGCAAGTGACGATGGCGATACCGCCCTATACGCCGACGATTGATATCTGGGCGGGCTGGCAGGGGCTGGTCAACAGCGTCTCGCAGTTCTCCTGGGACAATTACACGTTCCTGGGCAGCGATCCGCTCTATGTCAAAGCCTACCTGTCCAGCGTGATCATTGCTGCCATTTCGACATTCCTGACGCTGCTGGTGGGCTATCCCATCGCCTACGGCATGGCGCGGGCGCCCGCGACGGTCCGCTCTACCCTGCTGATGCTGGTGATCCTGCCTTTCTGGACAAGCTTCCTCATCCGCGTCTATGCGTGGATCGGTATTCTCAAGCCGGAGGGGCTGCTCAACCAGTTTCTTATGTGGGCCAATGTCATCCACACGCCCCTGAACATTCTCAACACCAACACCGCGGTGCTGATCGGCATTGTTTATTCCTATCTGCCGTTCCTGGTGCTGCCGATCTATTCGACACTGGAGAAGATGGACTATTCCCTGGTCGAGGCGGCAGAGGATCTCGGCTGCCCGCCTATCACCGCCTTCTGGAAAATCACCTTCCCGCTGTCGCTGCCCGGCGTTGTCGCCGGTTGTTTCCTTGTCTTCATTCCGGCCGTCGGCGAATTCGTCATTCCCGATCTTCTCGGCGGATCGGAGACATTGATGATCGGCAAAACCCTGTGGAACGAGTTCTCCGCCAACCGTGACTGGCCGCTGTCTTCCGCGGTCGCCGTGGTTCTGCTCGCGCTGCTCGTCGTGCCCATCGTGCTGTTCCAGCGGTCGGAAGCCAAAGCCCAGGAAAGCGAGAAGTGACATGAACACCACCTGGTCCCGCTTCAATATCGTTTCGCTGGTCATCGGTTTCGCGTTCCTCTACCTGCCGATCGTGCTTCTGGTTGTCTTCTCCTTCAATGAATCCCGTCTTGTCACCGTCTGGGCCGGCTTCTCGACCAAATGGTATGTGTCACTGTTCAACAACAAGAGTTTCATCGATGCGGCATGGGTGACCATCCGCGTCGGGTTGATCTCGGCGACCGTCGCGACAATCCTGGGAACGCTCGGCGCCCTCGCGCTTACCCGCTATACCCGCTTCCGGGGACGGATGCTGTTTTCAGCGATGATCTATGCGCCGCTGGTCATGCCCGAGGTCATCACCGGCCTGTCGCTGCTCCTGCTGTTCGTGGCCATCGGTTTTGACCGGGGCATCTGGACCGTCACGCTTGCCCATATCACATTCACCATGTGTTTCGTGGCTGTCGTGGTGCAGTCGCGCCTGGTAACGTTCGACCGTTCGCTCGAAGAGGCGGCCATGGATCTCGGGGCGACACCGGTGACCACCTTCTTCAAGGTTACCCTGCCGGTGATCATGCCGGCAGTGGTATCCGGCTGGATGCTTGCTTTCACGCTGTCGCTCGATGATCTGGTGATTTCAAGCTTCACTTCGGGACCGGGAGCGACCACCCTGCCGATGCGGATTTACTCGCAGGTGCGTCTCGGGGTGACGCCGGAGATCAATGCTGCCTGTACCATCCTGATTGCCATCGTGGCCGTGGGCGTGGTGATCGCGTCGATTGCCAACAAGCGCCGCGAAGTACAGAAGGCGCGGGACGAGCAGGCCGCCGCCCGTCGCTAACCTCTTTCTCGATGCACTAATTCCCCGGTGCGATGATCGGCGAGATGAAGGGATTGTCCCACGATCCGCCGATAAAGAAGCGCGTGTGGTTGAATACCGGCGCGGGCTTCTGTTCGGCAGGCGCGGCTTGCGCGGTGGCGTCAGCGGGCGCCGGGGCAGGGGCTGCCGTTGTTGCAGGAGCTGGAGCCGGTGCCGCAGCCGGAACTGGCACCGCGTAGTCGCCGGTCAAGGCCAGGCTCTTGCCGATGAGGGTGACAATGCCGGCAAAGCTCAGCACGCCGGATTTCATCTGCACTTGCGCCGTCTCAAGGGCGGCGACGCCGTCCATGATATTGGCCTTGATCTCCATGCGGTCGAATGCCAGCCAGGCGTCGGTTTTCTCATTCAGGCTGAAAAACCGGTCGGTTTTGGCCCGGTTAAGCAGGTTGTTGAAATCGATGCTTTTGATCTGCCCGGTGCCGAAGCGCATGCTGAGGGTTCCCTTGGCGTTCTCCATGGCCGATGACCACCGGGTGATCGGCCCCTTGAGAACGAGGGATATCGTGCCCTTGCCCAGTTCGAACCGGTTGCCAAGCCCCAGCAGCGGGGCAATGGCGGCGCTGTTCACATCCGTGCCGTTGAGACGTAGTTCACCGGTGGCGCCGCCATCACCTTCTTCGGCCAGCTGGAAACTTGCGGCAATGGAGCCGTTGAAGGCCGCCGCCTCGCCGATGTCAAAAATGGCCCGGCCGTTGCGAACCTGCGCGGTGGCGGCAACATTCGTCAGATTGACCGAACCGGCCGTGGCCTTCTGGGTCGAGACGCGCAGGTCCACATTGGCCTGTTTGAGGAACCGGGTATCGATAACCGCATTGGCGTTGGCCGACCCGTCGGGCAGGGGCACGAAGCCTGACAGCACGGAGTGGAGGTCAAGCGTCTCGAAGGCAAGCGTGCCGGTGATGCTTGGCGTTCCATCGTTCAGGACGATTTCAATGCCGCCCTTGGCCGGATTGTTGTTCAGGGTTGCCGTCAACCCGTCCAGCTTCATGCGGTTGGCCGAGCCGGAAACCGTGGCGTCGAGGGCGAAGCTGCCAATGGGTGCGCCGGGAATGGACGGGGTCTTCGACCATTCCAGCGTCCGGCGCAGGGACGGGGACGTCAGCGACAGGGTACCCTGAAAGAACTGGTTCTTGGCAATGTTGGCCGAGCCGTTGAAAGCAAGGGTGAGCGGCGTCGATGTCAGGTTCACCTGAAGCGGGCTGGTGCCGCCGGCCAGCAGCAGCAGCGCCTTGCTGGCCGAGCTGTCGATCTCGGTTTCCTCGCCATGCCAGATGGCATTGCCGCGGAAACTGGCGACGCCCGAGGTCTGCGGCCATTCAAAAACGCCGCTGATGCTGGAAATCTGCTCTTCCGCTCCGTTGAGCGGCCGCTTGAATGTGACCATGGCATCTTCAAGCCGGATGCGTCCGAATGGCTGCGACGACACATTGCTCATATCCGGCTTTGCCGGATTGGCCTCGATGGCCGCCCGTGCCTCGCGCATGACGTCGCCGATGCGCCCGTCGGTTTTTGCCAGGGATTCGCCGATCTGCGACAGGCTCTTGATCGGCTCATCGATGACAAAACGCGGCCGGATGATGGTGGTCTCGGTGAATTCCGTCCGGCCCATCAGGGCGGAAAGCAGCGACAGGTCAACCTCGATGCGTTCCGCCTTCATGAACGGCGTGCCTTCGCTCTGCCAGGGATTGCGGATGGTCACGTCGGCGAGCGAGGCGGAAAAGACCGGAAAGAACGAGATTTGCGGCGTCTGCCGTGATTCGACACTGTAGCCTGTCCAATTGCTGAGCTCCTGAATGAGCCGGGCACGGATGACATCCGTGCTGACGAGATAGGGAATAGCGGCGAGAAGTCCCGCGGCAACGAGAGCCAATGCGATGATTGTCGCGAATATGTTCCTCGGCCGGTACCAGGACATGAATATTCCGATGTCTGCTGTTCTTCCGGCGCCACGCCGGAAGGTTTCACGCTTCTCCATCTACGGTTTAGCGATGATGCGTTGCAATTCAAGGGCCAGAGATAGTCGGACGCCAATTTGTTGCAGAGCGTTTGCCATCGCATTGCGGAGTGAATGAGGCGATGGAAGCTGTCTTACAATTTTCAGTCAGCGAGAACGCGGGTCGATGGAAAACTGATTTCGACCATCGTGCCGCGCCCCGGCGCCGAATCGATGGCGAAGCTTGCGCGGTTTGCCTCGGCCATGGCCTTTGTCAGCGGCAGGCCGAGACCCGTGCCGTCGGTGCGCGCATGTTTGGGCGTGGTGATCTGCTTGTAGGGACGCAGGGCCTGTTCGACTTCCTGCCGCGTCATGCCGATGCCGGTATCGCGCACCCGCAGAAGCACGTCGCCGCTCGGTTCGTAACTGGTCGAAACGATCACCTGTCCGCCCGGTCCCGTGAAACGCACGGCGTTCGACAGAAGGTTGAGGGCAATCTGGGTGATTGACCGCTGGTCGGCGACAATGTCGGGCAGGCGCGAGGTAAGGCTGGAGCGGATGATCACCCGCTCGCGGTTCGCCTGCGGCTGCATGATCGCCACGGCCTCGGTGAGAGCGTCATTCAGCGAAACCGCCTGGAAGTCGAACTCCACCGCCCCCGCCTCGATCTTGGAAATGTCGAGGAGATCATTGACCAGCGACAGCACGTGATTGCCGGAACGGCTGATATCATGGAGATAATCGCGATACCGCTCATTGCCGACAGGGCCGAATTTTTCGTCGGCCATCAGCTCGGAAAAGCCGATGATGGCATTGAGCGGCGTGCGGATTTCATGGCTGATCCGGGCGAGGAATTCGCTCTTCTGGCTGGAGGTGCGCTCTGCCTCGCGCTTGGCGCTGAGCAGTTCTTCCTCGGCCTGTTTCCAATGGGTGATGTCCCGCAGCACAACGCAAAAGCCCTTTGACGCGTCGAGCTTGCCGATGGTCATGAACAGCGGAATGAACCGTCCCTTGCTTTCGCGGCCGATGACCTCGCGGCCATCATTGAGAACGCTGGCAACCCCATTGTCCGACAGGCCGCTGACATAATCCATGGCCGTCCGCTGGCTTTCGATGGCAAAGAGCAGGGAGAATGCCTTGCCTTCCACGTCTTCCGGATTGTAGCCAAACAGCGCCGCCGCCGAATGATTGACCGAGCGGATGGCACCGGCGGAATCAAGCAGGATCACACCATCCGTCGCGGTATCGAGAATCGCATTCAGCTCGTCGATGCGGGTTTGCAGAAGCTGCCGCTCGCTGTCGTCAAACCGCTGTTCCGGCGATTGCACGACGGGCGGCTGCGCCTCCGGCGACAAGGCCAGCAACAGGGCGCGTTCGCCGTCTTCGTCCCAGCGTACGGCTTGAAGATGTGCCTGGACACGTCTGGTCGTGCCGTCGCTCAGCTGCAGGTTTACACCTTCCGCAGTCTCGCTGCCGTCCTGTTCCGGATTTTCGGCAAACAATGCGTTCAATCCGCCCGCCGCATTGATGTCCGCATGCGTTTCATGAAGCGTGGCATCGAGCAGGGCCTTGTTGGCGTAGAGAAGAATGCCATGGCGATGGATGAGGACAGGAAGAGGCAGGGCGGCGAGAACGGTGGTATCGACGCCGTGCCGGGCCTTTGTCCGGATATTCTCGGCAAAATCCTGCTGCGGCGACGGACCGGCCGCAATTGCCGCCGTCTCCTTGTCTACCGGTACGGTGAAACCTGGGCCGACCACTTCCGCATCGGGAACGGGCGGCACGACGGGCGTGGGCATCGCCGGCTGGTCCGATGGCGCTTCGGCGCTGGTTGCAGAAGCCGCAGGGGCGGCTTCCTTTGGGTTGTCAGCCAGAACCTCACGGCGCAGCCGCTCCGCGATTTCCCTGAAGGCATTGCGTTCGGCATCGTTCAGGCGCCCGTCATCGCGCGGAAGACGGTTGGTCTTCAACGGGATGATATTGCCTTCAATTGCTTCTATCCCGGCTTCGTCGCGGGCGGGTTCGGCCGGTGCGGCCGGCGTAATGGCGATGACGGGTTTTTCGCCGTTGAACACATCGACGGGGAACACATCGACGGGCGGGATGGGCTTGGGCGCGAGCGCCTTGCCGATGGCTTCCGGATCGGTGGTAACATCACCCATGCGGGCAACACCGAACCCGCGAAAGCCCATGAACACCCGCTCGCGCGAATAGATCGGCAGGGCCGCCAATTCGACGGGCACCCGCAAACCGGTGCCTTCAATCGGCCACAGCACCGAGCGGCCGGACCACGTGTCGCGCCGTTCGAGAAGTTCGGCAATCTCGCCGCTGCTGTCGAGCCCGTAGACATTGGCGACGTCGCGGAAGGATTTTCCGATGACCGCCGCCGAGTTGGGGCCTACCGCGCCAACGAATTCGGGCGATATTTCATCGAAGGTTGCATCGGCATCGACTTTCCAGACAAACCGGATGGGATTGTCCGAGGGCTTGTAGTGGAAGGACCCGTCTCCGGAGATCGCATTCTCCGCCTGTCGCAGGGCTGGTTCGACGGCAACAGTGTCCTGCGGCGGTGCCGCCGCTTCGGCACGGCTTTCCCGGACATCCTGGACAACGCTGATTGGCGGTGCCGCGGGCGCTTCCGGCTGTCTGTCTTCCGTATCTGCCGGCTGCTCTGCGCTAGCATTGACGTCGCGGATGGCAAAGAGAAGATGCAGGGCAGGGCTGTCGGTCAGCCGCGCTATGCCGGCCGGTACGGAACCATTGGCTGTCTGCACCGGACGTTTCACCAGGCGGTTGCGTTCCAGGCGCACTTCGCGCACCAGGTCGCCCAGCATCTTGTCGCTGAAGCCGATGCTGCGGAACTGCTCAGAAGCAGCCAATATCGTGCCCGCGGCGTCGATCATGGCCGCATGGGTGGTGCTGTCGCCGAAACCCTTGATGGCCAGCGCGGCAATCCCGGTTTCGGAATTCAGCCGGGCGGTATTGGCGATGGACAAAAGGATGGCGGCTTCGCCGCGCGGCAAGGTCAGGTCGCTTGCCTGGAATGTCAGGATGCGGCTGGCCAAGTCGAAGGCCACGCGCAATGACACGGTGCGGCCATGGCCGATGGCGGGGAAACCGTCCAGCGCCTTGAGCTGCCGTCTCGCCTGCACATTCAGAACAGCGCCGGCATCGAGAATATCGTCGATGGTCGCATAGCCAAGCGCGTTTGCACCCTGGCCATTCGCCCAGATGACATTCTCCAGATCCGGAGAAATCACCACAAGCGCATCGCCATTGGCAAAATGCTCGCGAATTTCATCCAGAACGGCAATATCGATGAATGGGTAAGTTCCAGACGTCATCGTTTGACCGGTGCACTCCACAATAAAGCATCCGCTGTCTGCGGATTGTCTTAATACTCTGTTAATAATCGTCTGGCGACCAATCGTCCACTCACAGTCCCTTACGTCACACGTCTTTCTCTTGGTTTAGTTAACTTGGAAGACGCTCCACAAAAATATTTGAATGAAAAATCAGGCGCTTGATTGTGCACCGCAAAAGAAATGTTGCATTGCACAATAAATTGGGTTATATACTCGTCATGAATTCACAAGCAGCCGCATAGACCGGCTGCACACGGAAGGAACAGATTATGAGCAAGACCACCAAACAGACTGCTGATGCGTTCTCGATCCCTGCCTTTGATGCAACCGCTGTAACCGATCAGGTTCGCGAATTCACCGAGAAGGGCGTTGCCCAGTCCAAGGAAGCCTATGCCAAGATCAAGGATCAGGCCGAAGCTGCCCAGAAGACACTCGAAAGCACCTTTGAAACTGCACAGTCGAACACTGCTGCTCTCTCGCTCAAGGCTCTGGCTGCGCTGCGCGCCAACACCGAAGCCAGCTTCGCTCATATCGAAGCTCTGATCGGCGTTAAGTCTTTCGGCGAAGTCATCGAACTGCAGAGCGCGTTCGTTCGCAAGCAGGCTGAAGCCCTGACCGATCAGGCCAAGGAATTCCAGACAGTTGCAACCAAGGCTGTTGAAGAAATCTCCGCTCCGGTCAAGTCGGCTGTCGAGAAGGCAATCAAGGACGTCAAGGTCGCCTGATTTAAAGGCCTTTGATGAAAAAATACTCCGGCGGCACTCCTCCTCCCGGCCGCTGGACGAGCAAGACCCGATAGTTCCTCCCGTATGGGTCTTGCATTAATGGAAAAGGCCGGTTCCTCCCCCGGCCTTTTCTTTTTTGTTGGTTTTTGCCTTTCTGTTGCATCGGGTGCTTGCCAAAAGCATCAATCTTACGTATGTGACCCCTGTCGAAAAGAAGACGGTGCGCGGTCGTAGCTCAGTTGGTTAGAGCGCAGGATTGTGGCTCCTGAGGTCGGTGGTTCGAATCCACCCGTCCGTACCACTTCTTCCCAAAGCCCCCCAATATCCCCCGAAATACAAAGCCGGATCAAACCGGTTCTCACGCTGGCTGCTGCATGTGAATCAGCGGAAAGGGGCGGCCCGATCCATCGCGTTCGGATCGCCCGACGGCAACAAATCCATAATGTCGGTAAAAGCCGTGCGCACCGGGATTCTGCTCGTTCACGTCAACGCTAAGCCGGCCCTTGAGCGTTCGTGCGTGATCCAGAAGCTGCCGCCCGGTTCCCTGGCCATGCCATGCCGGATCAACGAACAGCATCTCCACTTTGGCACCGGACAGGCCCATGAAACCCAGGAGCGGGCCGGATGGCGACTGCGCCACCCACACCTCAAGTCCGGGAAGGGCTTCGTCCCGCACGAGCGGCAGGAAGAACTGGATGTCTTCCTCGGACAGGAAATGGTGCGTCGCCCGGACGGCGCTTTCCCAGATTGCCACCAGCGGCGGTATGTCGTCCGGTTGTATTGGTCGGATCATCATCATCTTCATTCTCTGCCCGATGTCATCAACGGGAGTTCGATATCGCTCCGGCGCCCATTTGCCAAGCCGGTCCGGTTCGTCCGGCCCATGCGCCCGCTGCATTCAATCCCTGCATGGTAAAAGCATTCATCGTCAATTGATCCCGGCGGGCGTTCATGCCAATGAAAAACATGCGCATATTGCTGGTTGAGGATACGCATGATGTGGGGGAGGCTATCGCCAAACGGTTCGAGGCGATCGGCCATGCTGTCGATTGGGAAACCGACGGGCGCGCGGCGGCGGAAATCATTGATTTCACCGAATATTCGCTGATCATCCTCGATGTCATGCTGCCGGGCATGGACGGTTTTGAGATTCTCAAGCGCCTGCGCAAATCCGGCAATGCCGTACCCGTCCTCGTGCTCACGGCGCGTTCCGAGATCGAGGACCGCGTCGGCGCCCTTGATCTGGGTGCGGATGATTACCTCGTCAAGCCCTTCGATTTTCGTGAGCTTGAGGCGCGCGCCCGTGTGCTGATCCGGCGCCGCACCGGCGGCGAGGCGACCAATCTGATCAAATGCGGCGATATCGCCATCGATCGCGGCGCACGGTCCGTGCATGTGGGCAAGCGCGAAGTCCAGTTGAAGCGGCGCGAGCTGACACTGCTTGAAGTCATGGCCGCGCGGCCCGGCCGTGTTTTCAGCAAGGATGAACTGCTCGACCAGATTTTCGGTTTCGACGAGGCTGCCAATGCCAATGCCATCGAACTCTATGTCGGCCGGTTGCGCAAGAAACTGGAAGGCGCGCAGGCGCGCATCGTGACGGTGCGCGGGCTGGGCTATCAACTGGTGCCCGGCGATGCAGCATGAGCCGTCCCTTTTTGCCCGCCTGGCCCGGCGAATTTCGCTGGTTCTGGGCATTGGTGCCGCCCTTCTTGTCAGCGCAGCCTGGTATTATGCGGAAACGGCGGCCGACAAGGCCTATGACCGGCTGCTTGTCGGCGCTGCCCTGCAAATGGCGGAAAGTCTTTCGGTCGAAAGAGGGGCGCTCAGCGCCCGTTTGCCCACATCGGCATTCGAACTGCTGGGACTGGCCGAACGGGACCGGATTTTCTACCGCGTCATCGACACCAACGGCAAAACCGTGACCGGTTATGATGATCTGCAAAGCCCGGCACCCTCGGACGGCGCGCGCGACGCCGTCAGCATCAGCGAAGGTATCTACAAGGGCGAGGCAGTGCGCATAGCCCGCGCCACCCGCGTGCTGGCGGACCCCTCGGTGACGGGGCATGCCTATGTCATCGTGGCACAGACCAACGAGGCGCGCTCCGCCCTGACGCGGGAGCTGACGCTGCGCGCCACCATCCTTGTCGTTGTCATGAGCTTTCTCGCCTTTGCCGGTGCCATGCTGGCCATCCGCTATGCCTTGCAGCCCGTGGAGCGCTTGGGGGCGGCCGTGCGCCGCCGTGACCCGCATGACCTGACGCCTGTCTCGGTTGGCGTTCCGCGCGAACTCGATCCGTTTGTCAGTTCCATCAACCATTTCATGGGCCGCCTGAATGAACGCGTCGACCTGCTGCAACGGTTCATCGCCGATGCCGCCCATCAGATTCGGACACCGCTGACGGCTCTGTCCGCGCAGATCGACCTTCTCGGGCATGACAAGCTGGACAAGACCGGACGGCAGCATTTCGAACGCGTGCAGCAGCGCACCGGCGAGCTGGCGCGCCTGACCAACCAGTTGCTCAGCCACGCCATGGTCATCCACCGCGCCGATTCCATCCAGCTCGAGCCGATCAGCCTTGTCGATGTGGCGCGCCGTGCCTATCGCGCCGCCATTCCCATCACCGTTGACCCCGATATCGTCATCTCGTTCGAAGCGCCCGATGACCGCCCCTTTGTCCTTGGCGATGCGGTCAGCCTGCGCGAGGCTATCGTCAATGTCATCGACAATGCCCTGCGGCACGGAACGGATCAGCGGCTTGAGGTGCGCGTGCGCTCCGATGCGCTTGATGCCTATGTCGAGGTCGAGGATGACGGGCCCGGCATTCCGCCGGAGGGCTGGGAAAAAGCCACCCAGCGTTTCGCCACGTCGAAATCGCACGAAGGCAGTTCCGGCCTCGGCTTCGCCATTGCCCAGGAAGTCGTCAATGCTCATGGCGGCACGCTGGGTTTTCGCGCGCGCGACGAGAAGAGCTTCACGGTTATCCTGACATTGCCGTTGTACAGGGGCCCCGCGAAATGATGAAACGTTTCATGGCTACCCTGACGGCCACAATCCTTGCCCTGACATCCCAGGTTCTGGCGGCCGCGGACAACCAGACGCGGTTTCCGTCGCTCCAGGCGGAAACCGGCAGGCTGACGATCTATTCGACCACGGACCTGGCCGCCATGAAGCCGCTGATTGACGATTTTCAGCGCTCCGCGCCGGGCATATCGATTGATTACATCGAGTATCTCACCAATGAGCTGCACGCGCTGGCCAGCGAAGCCTGCCGCAAGGATGAGCCGCTCGGCGACCTGCTCCTGTCCTCGTCAGTCGATCAGCTGCTGAAACTGGCCAATGATGGCTGCGCCGCATCGCATACATCGCCGGAAACGCTGCGTGTGGCCGATTGGGCCAACTGGCGCGACGAGGTTTTTGGTTTCACCTATGAACCGGCGGTCTTCGTCTACAACACGCGCAAGGTGCCGCCGGCCGAGGTGCCGCGCACCCATGTGGAACTGGCCGACCTCCTGCGCGAACGTCTCGATTACTATCGCGGCCGTGTCGGCACCTACGACATCCGCCTGTCAGGCATTGGCTATTTGCTGGCCTTCAACGACGCGCGCCAGACGAATACCGTTTTTGGCCGCTTGCTGGAAAGCATGGCGCGCGCTTCTGCGGTGGCGCGATGCTGCACCGGCGAAATTCTCGAGGAGGTGGCGAGCGGCCGGCTGTATATCGGTTACAACATGCTGGGTTCCTATGCCTATGACGCGGCGCGAAAGCATCCCGACCTCAGGGTTGTCGTGCCGCGGGACTATACGCTGGTGCTCAGCCGCGGCGCGCTCATTCCGAAATCCGCAGAGCGCGGCGACCTTGGCGCGCAGTTCCTCGATTATCTCCTGTCGGAGCGCGGCCAGGCGATTGCGCGCAGCAACGCCTTCTATTTTTCCGAAACAGGCGGCCTGCCGCCCGATGTCGACGGGCCGCAGAACCTGAAGGAATCGGGAATTGCCCAGCCCATCCGCATCGGGCCGGGGCTGCTGGCCGTGCAGGACTGGGCGCAGAGACAGCGCTTCATCGAGGATTGGTCGCGCTCATTGATCGAGCTCAACAGCCCGGAATGGACGCGCGAGTAAATTAAAACAGCGAGCCCTGGTCGGTGCCGGGTGTGGCTGGCTTTTTCGCTGGTGCCGGACGGTCCGGCTTTGGCCTGATCGGATTGGCATCGGCTTCCCCGGCGACAGCCTGAACCTCGCCATCCTGGAAGCGCAGCGTCAGATGATCACCGCTGCCGACGGCGGCGGCGCGTTTCACCGGTGCTCCCGCCGTGTCGAGCACGATGGCAAAGCCGCGCTCAAGCACACTTGCGTGCGAAAGCGTTTTCATCAGCCGTTCCAGTTCGCTGCCGCGCCGCCTGGCCCGGTCCAGGGTGATGCCGATGGCCTGATCCTGCCGCCGCTCCAGCTGGGTCAGCGATTGGCGTCCCCGCACGGCAAGGCGGGCAATCGGTTCGGGCGACAGGCGCTGGGTATGACGGGCGAAGACGGCGCGCCGGTCCCGCAGGAAAACACCAAGGCTGCGCGGCAGCCGGTCGGCGAAAACGGTGACTTCCCGCTGCTTTTCGCGAAACCGCTGCTGCAGGACCCGCGGCGACAATTGCCGGGCACGGCCATCGAAATGCGCACGCTTTTTCTGGGTGTTCGCCTGCAGGGCACGGCCGAGCCGGGCGGCGGTTTCGTCGAAATGCCGCCGGGGCAGGGCAAGCAGCTGGTCGGCCGAGGGCAGGGCGCGCGACAGGGCGCGCTGATGGGCAATGCGATGATAACAGTAATAGCGCAGGTCGTCGAAGACGAACGCCGCAATGAACACCCACCAGTGCAGGCC